>NZ_FR885305.1:11208-91182 GCF_000436315.1 Parabacteroides sp. CAG:2
AGAGCAACTGATCCGTGCGTTGATGTTAAGCCATTTGATGGTGATCTATATCAAGCAAAGTCTGGGACGCTTGTCCGCCCTTTGCGGTTGTGTGGTTGCCGCTACGGGAGCGAGTTGCGCTATCACCTATTTGATGGGAGGAAATAAGGCGCGGATTTCTTATGCGATCAAGAATATGATCGGTAATATTACCGGAATGATCTGTGACGGTGCCAAGCCGAGTTGCGCGATGAAAGTATCTAGTGGCGTATCTACGGCGATGCTTTCCGCTTTGATGGCCATGGAGGATAAGGTGGTGACTTCCGTGGAAGGTATCATCGATGAGGATGTGGATAAATCGATCGCGAACTTGACCGCTATCGGTTCTAAAGGAATGGAGGCGACGGATCGTCTGGTGCTGGACATCATGACCGGTAAATCTTGTTAATGGGATTCTATGGAGGAGGCACCAAAGGCGAGGAAAAAAGAGATTATGCGAGTGACACTTTTAGGGTCATTCGCTAATTTTGTTTTATTGGTATTCAAGTTCGTGGCGGGTATCTGGGGGCATAGTAGCGCTATGATCGCCGATGCGGTGCATTCGTTATCTGATTTCGTAACGGATATAATCGTACTTCTTTTTGTCAATATATCTTCCAAGCCGAAGGACGAGAGCCATGATTACGGGCATGGTAAATACGAGACTTTGGCGACTTCAATTGTCGGTATCGTCTTGCTTTGTGTAGGTTTTGGCCTTTTCTGGGAGGGAGCGAACAAGATTTATGACTTTTATTTCAAGGGGATTCCGTTGGAAAGTCCGGGAATGATCGCTTTAGTTGCCGCTCTTATCTCCATTGTGATCAAGGAATTACTGTATCATATTACCGTTTGGGTAGGAAGGAAGCAGAATAGTCAAGTCGTTATCGCTAACGCTTGGCATCATCGCTCGGATGCCTTTTCCTCGATCGGTACGGCTTTAGGTATCGGAGGGGCGATTTTGTTGGGGGATAATTGGCGTGTGCTGGACCCGTTGGCGGCTGTGATTGTCAGTTTATTTATCGTAAAAGTAGCCTTACAACTAGTGATCCCGGCGATTAATGACTTATTGGAGAAATCTTTGCCGAAGGAGGTGGAGGATGAGATCTTGGCGATCATTAGTGAGGTTCCCGAGGTAAAGAGCCCGCATAATCTACGTACCCGCCGCATCGGTAATAATTTTGCTATCGAGGCGCATATACGGGTGAACGGACAGATAACCGTGACTCGTGCCCATGACTTGACGAAAGAGATCGAACAGAATCTGCGTGATAAGTTCGGTCAGGCTACGCACATCGCTTTGCACGTGGAACCAATTAAATAAACGAATTGTTATTTGACCATGATGAAGAACTTATATAGGGGAGAAGTGTTCTATTTGATCGCTTCCCCGCTGGATCATGTGGAGGCTTACCGCTATTTTGAGGATGGGGGACTGGCTGTTGTTGATGGAAAGATTGTAGAGGCGGGGCCGTTCGAGGCGATGCGTTCCCGTTACCCGGATTTCCCGGTGACAGACTATTCCGGTAAATTGATTACACCCGGCTTTATTGATTCCCATATCCATTTCTCCCAGTCGGAGATACAGGGAATGTATGGCAAGCAACTTCTGGATTGGCTGGACGAATATACGTTTCCCGCCGAGGAAGCTTTCTCTTCCATGGAATATGCACAAGATATCGCTCGCTTTTTCGTGAAGGAACTGGTGAAGAACGGAACTACGACTTGTGCTGCTTATGCCACGGTTCATCCTGCTTCCGTAACCGCATTATTTTCCGTGGCTACGGAGTATAATATGTGTATCTTGGCTGGAAAGGTGATGATGAACCGGAACGCTCCGGATTATCTGATGGATACCACGCATCAGGGTGAGTTGGACTGCCGTAGCTTAATCGAGGATTGGGACGGGAAAGGACGGAATCACTATGTGATCACGCCCCGTTTCGCCATAACCAGTACGCCGGATCAATTAAAGTCTGCCGGTCGTTTACATGCCGAATATCCCAGTACCTATATACAGACACATCTTTCGGAGAATCTGGGAGAGATTGAATCTGTATTATCGCTATGTCCCGGTCATGCGGATTATCTGGAGGTCTATGAGCGTGCCGGATTGTTGACCGATCGTTCGATATTCGGGCATTGTGTCCATCTAACCGATCGGGAATATAAGCGGTTGGGAGAAACGGGAGGCATTATCGCCCATTGCCCGACCTCGAACCTTTTCCTTGGAAGCGGATTATTCGATATGAGGGAAGCGAACCGTTACGGCGTACGTACTACCTTGGCGACAGATGTCGGTGCGGGTACATCTTTCTCTATGTGGCGTACGATGGGAGAGGCTTATAAGGTACAACAGTTGAACGGTTATCCGATGACAGCTTTGGAGGCTATCTATAAATGTACGCTAGGCTCTGCACGGGCCTTATCGTTGGACGACCGAATCGGAAGTTTCCTCCCTGGCCGTGAAGCGGATTTCATAGTCGTGGATTATGCCGCTACCTCTGTCCAGAAATTGCGTATGGAGTATCTTCGTTCGAGAGATAAATGGACGATCGAGAATAAGCTGTTTGGCCTGCAAACCCTCGGCGATGACCGGAATACGGTATGCACTTATATAATGGGCAAGCAAGTATACGGCTCAGATTCGTGCGATCATCAAGAAACAAGTATGTAATACGACCGTTACGACGATCCATAGGCGCTCGGCAGTAGTCGGGCGCAATCCCGGGAAATGATATTCTATAGCCCCGTGCTTGCAAGCGGAGAGGCAATCTCCGCAATAGGTACAGGTATAGCCGATCTTTCCCTTCTTGATCTCTTCTTTATGTAGGGCATCGTAACGGCAAGCGTTTGTGCAAGCCATGCAATGGCAACAATCCGTGGTCAGTCGTACCCGGAAAGGAGAGAGGTATTTGAGGAAAGACACTAAAGTCCCGATCGGACAATAACTACTGCAATGCACCATCTTCCGTCTCTTTCTGGAAAACAATAGCATGACAAGTAGGCCGATAACTCCGACCGCTATTCCAAAAGCGGTGGCTATCCTGCCGCTCGCTCCGAATATTCGGAGTAGGATGGCCCCCAACATAACCAGAAATAATATGCTGTATCGCATTTGCTTGTGATAGGGGAACCTTTTTCGTTCCAATTTTCCCCGGGCACTCCATGCGTCGAATGCCCCGAAGTAACAAAGCTGGCTACACCAAGCGGGACCGGATAGTAATAAGGTGCTGATAAAAAGTATGGGCATGAATAATCCCTCGAAGCGATAAAGCGGTCCGGCCAAGATTACCGCAGGGATCGGTAAATGCAATTTTCCGGTCATAAGGAAAATAGGATCGGCAAAAATCCCTAGAGCAAGTTGCCCGAAAAAAACGATCGAGAATAACAACCACGCTCGTTTTCTCCATTTGGGACGTTCTTGCCGATCTTGCATCTTATAGCAGAGCCAACCACCGTATAGCATGGCAAGTATCACTTGTATCCATCCTCCATACGGAAATAACCTTTCGCCTATCAACAGTGGATTTTTAGGCATGACTTGAACGATCGAGAGAAGTCCCCCGACTAATAATACGGTACTGATAACAATACGTCTCGTTTTCATGCTCAATTATTTTATGCGTAAAAGTATGCCTTTTACGCGAATAATTATAGCACGGGCATTGTATTTCTGATACTAGTTACACCGATTAAACGATCATACCGTGCTCCCATTGGACAATAGTAGACGTAAATGCTATATTCGTTCTCCGTCTGGAAGAAATTACCCTCGATAGGGCCGGTCTGTCCTACGGTCTGTCCGTTAGGGACAAAGAGGTACTGATAGTTGTAACTGCCTTGTTTCAGTAAGACGGATTTCTCGTATTGATGCGTCTCCGGATTATAGCCCATCTTACTTTTCTCGTCCAATACATTATTATATAATTCGCCGTTCAAATACACGTTTCCATCGGGAATTAAGTCCATGGCGAGGGTAAAGTGAACGATGTAATAGTCCGCTTCCGTATCCGGGTCGTTACAATTACTGCAACGGATGAAAAAACGGCCGTCTTGGTCTTGATCGTATTGATACGATAATTGGTCACGCCGATAGTCCGTCATCAACTCTACATGGTAATATGGATTATGGAACGAGATACTTTCTACGTGCATGCCATTGTATTTGTTGCTCAAAAATTCCATACGGCGATATTCGTTTCCTGCGGGAAAGATCAAGTTCTGATTGTTCGTATAAGAGATCTGGTTTTCTAAAATAGTCATAGGCTGAAGACCTGTTACGGCATTATCCCTGCGGTTATTCTGATAAACCCAGATTTTCAAGTCGGTCTGAGGATAGGTGATGGGGAAATTCTTGTTATTGATCGCAAAGCTGACTTGTTGGTGTGACTGATTGGTATCGATATCCGTATTTCCGCTCACCGTAGCGGCGACACTAACCATCGGCTCGAAAATAGAAAAGCATGCGGTAAATACGATCTGGGAGGGATCATCCTCGTTATATACTTGCAAGGCATAATTCCCCGAGACCTTCGGTTGAACGTCATCGTTTGGGAAAAGTAATCGGTAGTTGGTGTATTGCACCATAGTACCCATCGCATTGGCGAAATCCTCGATCGTGCTCCCTTGGAAACCATTCATATACTCAATCGGGGAAAGATTCGATTGCGTCCAATCGGCGTTGCAATGAACCAGATTATAGGCGTATCGCCCGAAGCCCGGATTAAAAGCATCGAAATTAACCTCGATACGATTCTCACCACCCAGTTCGATGAATGGATCGGAGAACATCTCGCCGGCAACCTTCACTTGGAGGGTCTTTATTTGCTTATCGCTAACGTTGGTGAAGTAAGTCACTTGAGCGTTCAACGGTACTAAAACCGTGATAAGCAGCAGAAATAGGATTTTAAAAACTTTCATTTTCTTATTACTTTCTTTAACGACGCAAAATTATGGAATTATTTCTCTATTTATTTGCCTTTCCCTGCTCTAAAGCATGAAAAAATGTTTACTTTTGCAGGAAAATTACATATAAACAATTTTAGTTGTATCATGGCAAATGTGATTAAGATTAAAAAGGGTTTAGACATTAATCTGAAGGGCAAAGCTTCGGATGTACTGTTAAACGGCGGCAAGAGCGAGTCTTACGCGATCGTCCCCGATTATTATAACGGTATTCTCCCTAAAGTTGTTGCGAAAGTAGGAGAAAAAGTCAAAGCCGGTTCTGTACTGATGATTGACAAGAACCGCCCCGAGATCAAGTTTGTTTCGCCGGTCAGTGGCGAGGTAACTGCCGTAAACCGAGGAGAGAAGCGTAAGGTGCTAAGCATCGTTGTGAAGCCGGATGCGCAGATCGAGTATGAGGAGTTCGGTAAGAAGAACGTAGCATCCCTACAGGGAGCAGAGGTGAAAGAGGTACTTCTGAACGCTGGTATGTGGCCGTTTATCAAGCAACGCCCATACGATATCGTTGCCGCTCCATTGGATACTCCGCGTGATATCTTCGTTTCGGCTTTTTACTCCGCTCCGTTGGCTCCAAACTTCGATTTTATCGTAAAAGGTCAGGAGGCTGATTTCCAGACTGGATTAAACGCCCTAGCTAAATTAACGAATGGAAAAGTGTATGTGGGTGTAAGAAGTGGTTCTGTTGTGAGCGGAATGAAAGGTGTGGAGATCGTGGAAGTAGAAGGTCCGCATCCCGCAGCGAACGTTGGCGTGCAGATCAATCATATCAAGCCCGTTAACAAGGGTGAGGTAGTTTGGACGGTTAATCCGGCAGACGTGATCGTTATCGGACGCTTGTTTAACAAGGGTGTCGCCGATTTCAGCCGTATGGTTGCTATTACCGGTTCCGAGACTACCGAGAGAGGCTACGTTAAAACGATTTCAGGTTGTACGATTAAGAGCTTGGTTAACGGTAAAGTGTTAGGACAGGAACATATCCGTATTATCAGCGGTAATGTTTTGACAGGTACCAAGGTAAATATGGATGGTTACCTAGGCGCTTATGATAACCAGATCACCGTGATTCCGGAAGGTGATGAGACGCATGAGTTCTTAGGTTTCGCTATGCCTCGTTTCAACCAGTTCAGCGCTAGCCATAGTTACTTTAGCTGGTTAGGTACTAGCAAGGAATATGTGATCGACGCCCGTATCAAAGGTGGTAAACGTGCCATGATCATGTCTAATGAATACGATAAGGTGTTCCCGATGGATATCTATCCGGAGTATTTGTTGAAAGCGATTATTGCGTTCGATATCGATAAGATGGAGAACTTAGGTATCTATGAGGTGGCTCCCGAGGACTTCGCTCTTTGCGAGTTCGTGGACACTTCCAAGATCGAGTTGCAAAAGATCGTTCGCGACGGATTGAACCTGTTGTATAAGGAAATGAATTAATAACATAAAAAACTTATAATACATTGAAAGCGTTAAGGAATTATCTCGACAAGATTAAGCCTAACTTTGAGGAAGGCGGAAAGCTGGCGATGTTCCGTTCTGTTTTTGACGGTTTCGAAACATTCTTATTTGTTCCGAACGAGACCTCTAAAACGGGCGTACATATTCATGACTGTATTGATTCAAAGCGTGCCATGACCGTGGTTATCATCGCTTTGTTGCCTGCTTTGCTTTTTGGTATGTATAATGTCGGTTATCAGCACAATTTAGCTGTGGGGGCTGATCCGGGATTTTTGATGACTTTTATTTTTGGATTTTTGGCGGTATTGCCTAAGATCATTGTTTCGTATGTGGTAGGTTTGGGTATAGAGTTCGCTGTCGCCCAAGTGAAGAAGGAAGAGATTCAAGAAGGATTCTTGGTTTCCGGTATCTTGATTCCGATGATCGTTCCGGTCGATACTCCGTTATGGATGATCGCCGTAGCTACTGCTTTCGCTGTTATTTTTGCGAAAGAGGTATTTGGTGGTACGGGATATAATATATTTAATGTAGCATTGGTTACACGTGCGTTCTTATTCTTCGCTTACCCGGCAGCAATGTCTGGTGATCAAGTGTTCGTTCGTACGGCTGATACGTTTGGTATTGGGGCTGGCCAAGTGGTTGACGGCTTTTCCGGAGCTACTCCGCTGGGACAAGTCGCTATCGCTGGTAAGGAGATGATCGGTTCTTTCCAAGCTGTTGACGTATTAGGCAACCCGATCTCTACTTGGGACGCGTTTATTGGTTTGATCCCGGGCTCTATCGGTGAGACTTCCGTATTGGCTATTTTGATCGGTGCGGTTATCTTGTTGGTTACGGGTATCGCAAGTTGGAAGACAATGGTTTCCGTGTTCGTGGGTGGTGCTTTCATGTCATTGATCTTTAATATGGTCGGTACAACGGTCGCTATGTGCGTATCTCCGCTGGATCACTTGTTCTTAGGTGGTTTCGCTTTTGGTGCCGTGTTCATGGCTACAGACCCTGTGACTTCCGCTCGTACGGAGACAGGTAAATATATCTATGGTTTCCTTGTAGGTGCTATGGCCATTATTATTCGTGCGTTGAACCCGGGTTATCCAGAGGGTATGATGCTCGCTATCCTGTTGATGAACGTGTTCGCTCCGCTGATCGACTATTATGTTGTGGAAGCTAATATCTCTCGCAGATTGAAACGTGTAATAAAATAAAGTAAGAAGGAATATGGCTAAATATAAATGTAAGGTATGTGGCTATGTCCACGAGGGAAATAAGGCTCCTGACACTTGCCCGGTATGTTCCGCTCCTGCTTCCGAATTTGAGGAAATCAAGGAGGAGGGCGCCGCTAAGAAAGGCATAAACCGGGATAGCAATGTTTATACGGTTGTTTATGCGGCTGTGATGGTTGTGCTAGTGGCTGTCGTATTGGCGTTTACTTCACAATCATTGAGAAGTTTTCAGAAACAGAACGAGGATAACGATAAGAGACAACAAATTCTGCGTTCTATCAACGTAAATGTTTCTTCTTCTGAGGCTGAGACCAAGTACAACGAGTTGATCAAGGAAGCTTTCTTGGTAAACGAGAATGGTGAGAAGGTTGAAGGCGACGCTTTCGCTACGGATGTAGTTAAGGCTGCCACTGAGCATCAATATCCGGTTTTCGTCGCGAATGTAGATGGTCAACCGAAATATATCATGGCTTTGCATGGAGCAGGTCTTTGGGGTCCGTTATGGGGTTATATCTCTGTAGATAGTGATAAGAATACTATTTATGGTGCTGACTTCAGCCACCAAGGTGAAACTCCGGGTCTGGGAGCTGAGATCTCTAAACCGGCGTTCAGCAATGAGTTCAAAGGTAAGAAGATCTTCATGAGTGGAGAATTCAAGTCTGTCGCTGTTGTTAAGCCGGGTAAGAGCGTAGCGGGACAGGATTATGTAGACGGTATCTCAGGTGGTACAATTACCAGTAAAGGTGTGGATGAAATGTTATTCAACAGCTTGAGCGGTTATGTTAAATTTTTGACCTCACAAAATTAAGTAGAAGATGGGATTATTATCTGAAAAGAATAAAGAAGTTCTGTTAGGCCCGTTGAGCGCTAACAACCCGGTTGTCGTTCAGATGTTGGGTATTTGCTCTGCGTTGGCTGTAACATCAAAACTTGAGCCGGCCATCGTGATGGGTATCTCGGTGACGGCTGTTGTGGCTTTCGCTAACGTGATCATTTCATTGATGCGTAATACGATTCCGAACCGTATCCGTATTATCGTGCAATTGGTGGTAGTTGCCGCTTTGGTGACAATCGTTAGTGAGGTGTTGAAAGCTTTTGCTTATGACGTAAACAAACAGCTTTCCGTATTTGTCGGTTTGATCATTACGAACTGTATCTTGATGGGACGTCTGGAAGCGTTCGCCTTGGGTAACGGCCCATGGGAATCGTTCTTGGATGGCATTGGTAACGGTCTGGGATATGCGATTATTCTTATTATCGTAGGTTTCTTCCGTGAATTGCTAGGATCTGGTACCTTATTGGGTTTCCAAGTGATTCCGCAGGCATTCTATGATCTGGGTTACGTGAACAATGGTTTGATGATCTTGCCTCCGATGGCGTTGATCGTGATCGCTGTTATTATTTGGGTTCATCGTGCTAAGAACAAGGAACTTCAAGAAAATTAATGTTAACGATTAAACGAATAATAGAATGGAACAATTATTAAGCACATTCGTCCGCTCGATCTTCGTTGACAACATGATCTTCGCATACTATTTGGGTATGTGCTCTTTCGTGGCTGTCTCAAAGAACGTGAAGACCGCTTTAGGATTAGGTATAGCAGTGACATTCGTACTTTTCTGTACGTTGCCGATTAACTATATGCTTGAGAATTATGTATTGAAAGAAGGTGCGTTAAGTTGGTTAGGCCCGGAATATGCGGAGGTGAACCTTAGCTTCTTGGCGTTTATTATCTTTATCGCCGTTATCGCTTCTTTCGTGCAGTTGGTCGAGATGGTAGTCGAGAAATTCTCTCCGTCTTTGTATGCTTCCCTTGGTATCTTTTTGCCGCTGATCGCTGTAAACTGCGCTATCTTGGGTGGTTCTCTGTTTATGCAACAAAAAGCGTTCCCTAATGTAGGTGTCGCCACTGTTTATGGTTTAGGATCTGGTATCGGTTGGTTGCTGGCTATCGTAGGTATGGCGGCTATCCGTGAGAAATTGTCATATTCAAATGTCCCCAATGCTTTGAAAGGTTTGGGTATTACTTTCATCATCACGGGTTTGATGGGTATGGCATTCATGTGTTTCTCTGGTCTGAAGATTTAAGTATTAACGCATTAAACAAAATATAAAGATGACTTTATTAATGTCGGGCGGACTTACGATTGGTGTCAGCGCAATAGTATTCTTATTGATCACGCTGATCTTGGTCGGTTTGCTTTTGTTCGCCAAAGCAAAATTGGTGCCTTCAGGGAATGTAAGCTTGAAGGTTAACGGAGAGAAAGATATAGAGACCCCGATTGGTGGAACTTTGCTAGGTGCGCTACAGAGCGGTGGCATCTTCTTGTCTTCCGCTTGTGGTGGTGGTGGTAAATGCGGTCAGTGCCGTGCTCAAGTTATTGATGGCGGTGGTGAGATCCTACCTACTGAGAAAGGTTTCTTCTCTCGTAAACAAGTGAAAGATCATTGGCGTTTGGCTTGTCAATGCAAGGTGAAAGAGGATATGGTCGTTCAGGTACCAGACGAGGTATTTGGCGTTAAGGAATGGGAATGCGAGGTTATCAGTAACAAGAACGTCGCTACATTTATCAAGGAGTTTATCGTTGCATTGCCTAAAGGTGAGCACATGGACTTTATTCCGGGTTCTTACGCTCAGATCAAGATCCCTACATACTCAATGGATTATAACAAGGATATCGATAAGAGCTTGATCGGCCCCGAGTATCTGCCGGCTTGGGAGAAATTCGGTTTATTCGGTTTGAAGTGTAAGAACGACTCACCGTCTATCCGTGCCTATTCTATGGCTAACTATCCTGCTGAGGGTGACCGTATCATGTTGACCGTGCGTATCGCTACGCCGCCGTTCAAACCGAAACCACAAGTTGGTTTCATGGATGTGATGCCGGGTATCGCTTCTTCTTATATCTTTACGTTGAAACCGGGTGATAAGGTGACTATGAGTGGTCCTTATGGTGATTTCCACCCAATTTTCGATTCTAAGAGAGAGATGATGTGGATTGGTGGTGGTGCTGGTATGGCTCCGTTGCGTGCCCAAATCATGCACATGACGAAGACGTTGAAGACTACGGATCGTAAGATGTCTTACTTCTATGGCGCGCGTGCCTTGAACGAAGTGTTCTATTTGGAAGATTTCTTGGAAATAGAGAAAGAATTCCCAAACTTTACGTTCCACTTGGCGCTTGACCGTCCTGATCCTGCCGCTGATGCTGCGGGTGTTAAATATACGGCTGGATTCGTTCATCAAGTAATCCATGATACTTACTTGAAGGATCACGAGGCTCCGGAAGATATCGAATACTACATGTGTGGTCCGGGCCCGATGTCAAAGGCCGTGGAAAATATGCTGGATAACTTGGGTGTACCTCGTGAGATGTTGCACTTCGATGATTTCGGTGGATAAAATAGGATTTCTATATCTACAGATAGAAGGCGGGGGTTAAGATCCTCGCCTTTTTTATTTTGGCCCTGAAACTCCTCTTTACGAAGATATACTTCAAATGCTATAGGATATATACTGCATGTGTCATAGGATATATACTTCATTAACGAAATAAGTCGTACTTCTATGTCGGCACATTAAAAATGTAATTATTTTGAAATAATATGCAGCGTTTATCGTTTTATAAGCATCTAAGCTTATATAGTCATAAAAACAAGTTAGACATGAAGCCATTGATTTTATCTTTTTTTGCGGTTTTATTAGGATACTCATTCTTTTTCGATAAAGATGATGAAATAAAATTGCGTAATGTTGACCAGATATCGTTGGAATCTAATTCTACGATGCCTGAGAGGGGTGATTCTGTCACTTTGTATGCGAAAAGGCTCCCTAATACTCCGGAATATATTTTACGAATCGCAAAACCGGAGGATTATCTCTTTACGAAATAAAATTTTCGTGTTAAAATATTTGTTTATTTGACGAATATTGCTATGTTTGTGCCCATGTAACTTTTAATGCGTGGGATATGGATTTGAAATCTACTCAATATATAGAAAAAACAGGAAGTGTCGCAAAGGCATTCCTGTTTCTTTTTCTTCTCTTTCTATCAAGCATATATAATCTGTTTAAGTTTGCCAGCCTTGAAAATGAGGAGGTAGAAGTATCAGATATGGTGCTACCTTCTAAGACTTCCGGTGATGTCGAGTATATAGAACAAGATGACTTATCTGCAAGCTGTAAATTCCTGATCGATAGAACTACTCACTGGTTGGGCTGAGTAAGCCCTTATCTGATCCGTGCGAGTGCATAGAAGGATAAGGGGGACTTATTTTAGATAATTAAACGATTTTCTCCAATAGATTGTATTCCGGTATATCTTCGAGGAAAGCATACGTCTGTTTCTCATAGTCAATTTTGCAACAAAAATGACGGATGCCGTTGCTTACGGTTAAGTATTTTACGTGTAAGACCATGTTATAACGTACGATTTGATCGAATACAGCGCTTGTTATCTCGATATGTGGAGCTTTATATTCAATAATCATTAGAGGTGCTAGAAACCGATTGTATGCAACGGTATCGCATCGTTTGGATGTTCCGTTTAGTTTCACCGCTACTTCATTCGCTAAAAGTTCTTGAGGATAGTTTTTTTCCGTGACCAAATAGTTCACGAAATGTTGTCGTACCCATTCCTCTGGCGTTAATGCGACAAATTTTCGGCGTACAGGATCCCAAATAGAAGGCTTTCCTGCTTTCTCCGTAACTTTGACTGAGAATTTTGGTAGATTTAATGGGAGCATTTGCTATATTTGCTATTTATATTCTAACTAAAATGCACCTCAAAGGTAGTTATTTATGAGAACAAAACAAGAAATCGTAGAAAATTGGCTGCCTCGTTATACCGAGCGAAAGCTAGAAGACTTCACTAAGCACATATTACTCACTAACTTTACTAAATATGTCGAGATATTTGCGGATCATTTTAATGTCCCGATTTTGGGATTGAAAAGTTCGATGCCCAATGCCTCGGCAGAAGGGATTACCATTATCAATTTTGGGATGGGAAGTGCGAACGCTGCTACAATCATGGATTTATTATCAGCAGTCATGCCCAAAGCGGTGCTTTTCCTCGGTAAATGTGGAGGATTAAAAAGAGCGAATGTATTAGGGGATTATGTATTGCCAATAGCGGCGATCCGAGGTGAGGGAACGTCGAATGAGTATTTACCACCTGAGGTACCTTCATTGCCCGCTTTTTCAATGCTTCGTGCCATTTCTTCCGCCATACGTGATCATGGAAAAGATTATTGGACAGGTACGATTTACACGACAAATCGCAGGGTTTGGGAATACGATAATGCTTTCAAGGAATATCTTCGTAGTACGCATGCCACTGGTATCGATATGGAAACCGCAACCTTGCTTACTGCCGGTTTCGCTAACCAAATACCTACGGGTGCATTGTTGATGATATCGGATAAACCGATGGAAGAAGATGGTGTAAAAACAGAAGCGAGTGACCGGAAGGTAACTCAACAATTTGTAGGAGAACAGGTAATGTTGGGAGTTGAAGCTCTTCAACAGATTTTGGATGGTAAGAAAACCATCCGTCATATCCGTTTTAGTTGGTAATAGCGAAACCTCATAATTTATGGCAAAAAAAGAAATTACTTTCGAGGAGATTTGTAGGGATATAACAGCAAGGAAGTTTCAGCCTGTTTATGTGTTAATGGGCGAAGAGCCTTTCTTCATCGATCAAATAACAGATTTGTTATTAAAAAGCGTATTAGAGGAATCTGAGAGAGATTTCAATCAGATTATTCTATACGGCGCAGATACAGATGCTATTTCTATTATCAATGCGGCACGTCGTTTTCCGATGATGTCCGAATATCAATTGATCGTTGTTCGAGAGGCTCAATTAGTGAGAGATATAGAGTTGCTGAGCAGTTATGTGAAGAATCCTTTGTCATCAACTATTTTGGTCATAAATTACAAATATAAGACTTTAGATCGCCGTCGTGCGTTAGCGGCCGCAACCGATAAAAACGGTATTTTATATGAGTCAAAAAAGATCCCGGATTATAAAATGCCGAGTTTTATCACCTCTTTGATGCAACAGCGTTCTATCGGTATCGATCCAAAAGCCGCTCAAATGCTCTCAGATTTCCTTGGAAACGATTTAAACCGTCTCAATAAGGAATTAGATAAGCTGGCAATTATCTTGGCTGAAAAGGCCTCAAAACGCATCACACCGGAATTGATCGAGCAAAATATAGGGATTAGTAAAGAATACAATAACTTTGAGCTGATAAAGGCACTTGCCATGAAGGATATATTAAAGGCTAACCGGATCGCTCAGTATTTTGAGAAAAACCCTAAAAGTAATCCGATACAGATGACACTTCCTGTATTATTTAACTATTTTTCAAACTTGCTGATTTGTTATTATTCAAAGGATCGATCGGAATCAGGATTGATGACCGCACTTGGTTTACGGGGAACTTATCAAGTAAAGGACTATCTTTTGGGGATGAAAAATTATCCAGCGATGAAAGTTTTTAATTTGATCAGCGATATCCGAACGACTGACGCAAGATCTAAGGGAGTGGAAAACTCTTCAGCGACAGATGCAGATTTACTAAAAGAATTACTTTACAAAATTTTACATTAAACAGAAATCATAGACTTAGTGCAGGCAAAAGGGCCTTTTTTCCTAGAATGATGAAAAAGTCAAACTGGAAAAAGAGGCCTTTTTGTTTATTTATCAATTAATTACGCATATTTTATCTCTCTGAGATTTTAAAATTTATTCAATCACGTACTTCTTTCCTCAAAAATTCCAAGAAATCCATACTTAAAGCTATAATCGGTATAGCCATAGATTGCCTTCATTATCCGTTAAAGGAAAAATAGACAAGTTGGCAGTAAAATAAATAGAGTAAAATTATATTGTATACAAATATAACCGAGGAATGGATGTTTACAATCATATATACAATAAAAGTATTTGAGTAGATTACAAATGTTGGTGGTTTTTGTAATCATTATATAGACGTTACAAATGTATCATGTTTACATTACTAATATAAATCATGGATTACTATATATTTCTTTATCCACGTAAGATTTGCTATAAATTATAAATAACCAGTTTTTTATATAGAAATATTGATTGTTTACATTAACTAAACATGTTTTTTCGTCTACAAACGTATAAAAACCCCCTAACTATACATTATATGTATTATTATATTTACATATAGATCAGATATATATGCTATTTTTCTAAAGTTTTTCTAAATACTCTATACCTCCTTCTTGAACACGGTTTACAGTTCTACCCATCACATATGTATCGGTGTGACACATATGTATCAATTTAGTTTTATAAAAATAAATTGCACAAATGGAAATATTGATTTATCTTTGTATCCAGTTTGCTTTATGGACATTTATCTTAGTAAACGGTCATAATGGCAGTATTCTAGTAAGAATTTAAGATATATATGAATATGAGAGATCGTATTTTAAAAATAATGGAACGTGAAGGACTTACCCCTTCTAAATTTGCCGAATCGATCGGTATACAGCGTTCGGCAATGTCACATATTATATCTGGGAGAAATAATCCGAGTTTGGATGTTCTGCTAAAAATACTGGAACGGTTCACTTATGTTGATTCTGACTGGCTATTGTTTGGCAAAGGCGAAATGATCCGAGAACATGTGTTAACTGAACCTAATTTGTTTACAAATATGCTTGAAAATCGTCCCAATGTACAAGTTGTTGCCGAAAATCGCAAGGAAATTGGGGTTGAGACACCTGTAAACATCCAGAAACAACCTGTTGTAGAGCAAGTTATATGCCAAGAAAAGCCTTCTAAAAATGTTAGTAAAATAATGATATTTTACTCCGACAATACGTTTGATACTTTCGTCCCTGAAAAAAACAAGAAAGACTAAGGTAAACTGTTCGGTATATACGTTATATTCATGTATCTTTGCGGATAAATTGAGTAATCGTGTATATGAAGAAGTACATCTTAGACATGAAGGTGACTGAAAACTGTCACCTTCATAAAAATTATTGCCTGCTAAAGTTAACCTCGGATGGGAATCTTCCAGAGATGCTTCCCGGACAATTTGTAGAGGTTCATGTAGAAAACTCTCCTACAACATTCTTACGTCGTCCGATTTCTGTCAACTATGTAGATAAGTCTAAAAATGAGTTGTGGTTATTGATTCAACTTGTTGGTGATGGCACGAGAAAAATGGCAGAATTCCGTCCCGGTGATATTGTAAACATAATGCTACCACTGGGTAATAGTTTTACAATTCCTTCCAAGGAACAGGAGAACAAAAGACTTTTGCTGATTGGTGGTGGTGTTGGAACCGCTCCGATGTTATATCTAGGAGCTTGTTTAAAAGAAGCCGGTTTTGAGCCTACTTTTCTACTTGGAGCTCGTTCTAAGGATGATGTATTGCAATTAGATGAATTCCAGAGATTTGGTAAGGTTTATATCACAACCGAAGATGGTTCGCTAGGCGAGAAAGGGTATGTGACTAACCATACGATCCTTAAAGAGGTCCGATTTGACCAGATTTATACTTGTGGTCCTAAACCAATGATGGTGGCGGTAGCGAAATACGCAGGTGCGGAAGCTATTTCTTGCGAGGTTTCTCTTGAGAACACGATGGCTTGTGGCATAGGTGCTTGTTTGTGCTGCGTAGAGAAAAACAAGGAAGGTCATAATGTGTGTGTATGTACAGAAGGTCCCGTATTTAATATTGAGAAATTGTCATGGCTGAATTAAATGTAAACATTGGGAATTTACCGTTGAAAAATCCGGTAATGACAGCATCCGGCACGTTCGGATATGGTATAGAATATGCTGATTTCATGGATATTTCACGTTTGGGGGGTATTTTCGTGAAAGGTACCACTATCCAACCTCGTGAAGGTAATGATTATCCAAGAATGGCGGAGAGTCCTTCTGGAATGTTGAATGCCGTGGGGCTTCAGAATAAAGGCGCCGATTATTTCGCTGAGCATATTTATCCGGAGATCAAGGACATCAATACGAATATGATCGTAAACGTGAGTGGGTCTTCGGTTGAAACGTATGTCGAGTGTGCGGAAAAGATCGCAGAGTTAGATAGGATTCCCGCTATCGAACTGAACATTTCTTGTCCGAACGTAAAGCAAGGTGGTATGGCTTTCGGCGTTACTACGTGTGGTGCAGGAGAGGTTGTTAAGGCTGTTCGTAGGGTTTATCCAAAGACACTTATTGTAAAACTTTCTCCTAATGTAACTGATATTACGGAGATCGCTAAAGCTGTTGAAGCGGAGGGTGCGGATTCTGTTTCGTTAATTAATACGATGCTTGGAATGGCCATCGACGCAGAGAAACGTAAACCTATATTATCTACAATAACTGGAGGTCTTTCCGGGCCTTGCGTAAAACCTGTAGCTCTACGTATGGTATGGCAAACGTATCATGCGGTAAAGATTCCAATTATAGGTTTGGGAGGTATTTCAAATTGGAAAGATGCCGTGGAGTTCATGTTAGCTGGGGCTAGTGCTATCCAGATCGGAACTTATAACTTTGTAGATCCAACTGTTTCTATCAAGGTTATTGATGGATTGAATGACTATTGTGACCGACATGGTTTTAAATCAGTAAAAGAGTTGATCGGAGCATTGGATATTCAGAGATAATCTAAGTTCATTTATAGACTTTATTTCCATTTTTTCAATAATAAAAAAGGATGTGTTCGCTTACGCAAAAAGAACACATCCTTTCTTTTTATTATGAAAAATTATTCGATCTCTAATACGGCCGGACAATGATCAGAATGTACGGCATCGTTTAATATATAAGCGGCTTTAACTTTCGGCTTCATATTGTCGCTAACCATACAATAATCAATACGCCATCCTTTATTTTTAGATCTGGAATTGAAGCGATAACTCCACCATGTATATTCTTGCTTATCCGGGTTCAAGAAGCGAAATGTATCCGTAAAACCTGCGGATAAGAAGCGAGTCATCCATTCCCGTTCTTCCGGAAGGAAACCACTGTTCTTTGCGTTCCTGATCGGATCATGAATATCTATCGGCTCGTGGCAAATGTTGTAATCGCCACAGAGAATTAAGTTCGGACGGGATTTCTGTAACTCAACGACATATTTCTGGAAATCTTCCAGCCATATCATCTTAAAATCCTGCCGTTCATCCCCACTAGTCCCGGAAGGATGATAGACACTTACGATCGATACATCCCCGAAATCAGCACGGAGGAAACGTCCCTCATTATCATACTTCTCGATTCCCATTCCATACTCGATATGATCCGGTTCCTGTTTCGTAAGAATGGCCACGCCACTATATCCCTTCTTTTGGGCACTAAACAAATAAGACTTATATCCTAAAGTCTCGAATGTTTCTGACGGGAACTGGTCTGGTTGCAACTTTGTCTCTTGGATACATAACACGTCCGGCTGTTCTTGAGCCAACCATTCGGGCAAGCCTTTACCTACGGCAGCCCTTAATCCATTTGTATTGTACGTTATTATTTTCAATTTTTCTAAGTTTAGAGGTGAATGACTTTTATTCTGTCTCAAAGATACAACTTTTGACGATTTTACATTGTTTTCATTCCATAATCGGTACATAGAAATTTTCTATATTTGTATAACTTAGAATGAATGACAGACTATGCTGGAACATTTGAACGATATTTTAGAGAATACTCAGATAACGGCCTCGACCGCCGCCGTACGATTAGCTATCAGCTTCGTGCTTGGCGCTATTATCGGTGTAGAAAGACAATTTCGCCGTAGGGACGCTGGTATGCGGACCTTTACCTTGATCTGTATGGGATCTGCCGCCGCCATGTTGATATCTATCTGGATACCACAAACCTATCCGAATTTCTTGAATGGAGATCCGGGGCGTATCGCCGCCCAAGTCCTTACAGGTATTGGTTTCTTGGGAGCAGGAGCTATTATTCAAAGTCATGGAAGCGTGCATGGACTCACTACGGCGGCTTGTATTTGGGTAATGGCTGTAGTCGGTTTGGCCGCTGGTGCCGGCATGTTCTTGGCCGCTTCTATCACTACGGCATTTACCTTGTTCGTATTGGTTTCTTTAGAAAGGCTGGAGCGACGTATGTATTTGGATGGTGTTAATAAAATACTTACGATAAATTGCTCAACCTCGACTCCCGATCTTAAAGGTATCCGGAAAATCTTGGAAAATAGGAGCATATTTATCGTAAGTCTTTCTTATGAGCATAATTACGACAAGAATACGTCGACAATTACCTATAAAGTCAATGTGAAATCCAAGTCCTCTTACAGTGAGTTATTCACTGAGATTCGAAAACTTGGTTATATTTCACAAATACGTCTTCTAGCTTGACAATGCCGTTTATTCAAGTTCACCCTTTAGCATATGCCCGGCGATACGAGCCGCTTCCTTAACGTATTTACCGCAAGGACGTTTGGCATAATACTGTTGCGTGCGTGCGGAAGGAGAGGGATTCGTCGATGTCTCTTCCGGAGGAAGAAGGCTACGGCAAATGATCGTCCCATGCTTCTCCTTGAATAAAGCCGCCATTTTTTGTACCATGCCATAGTTGCGGGCACGCGCCTCTTGATCTAGCGGATCAAATACCGGATACTTAAATCCGGCTAACATCGCCATTGCGTTTACGGTACCACAAACCTCACGCATGCGTCCGACACCTCCTCCAAAAGATACAGACATCTTTTTCGCCAGCTCTAAATCCAACTCGAAGACATCCGAATAAGCGAGGAATACAGATTGAGCGCAATTATATCCGGACTCGAAGTTGTGGACCGCTTGGTTCACACGCTCCTCTATATCAAAGGATTTCATAGTCAACACAAGCTCTGTCCGCCTTTACCGGGCCAATAATTCCTTTAGCGACCGCTACATGTTCCGGATGATTAGCGTACGTATTTACATCTTCCAAGGTAGGCAATTCAGTAGTTAAAATAATATCCCAAGTCTCCGCCGGATTACAATTAAAATCTACACGGATCATTTTCAATACGTCTATCTTATTGATTAAGGCTTCCAGTTTATCCTTAATTTCTTGCATTTTGGCTTGCTTCTCAGCCGGAGTTTGAAACTCCTTCAACTTAAACATTACAATATGTCTGATCATAATCGCTATACATTAATTATATATATTACATCTGTTCATCCAAATACGAATCCTTGTATCCAAGGAAATATAAGATACCATCGAGGCCAATCGTAGAGATAGATTGCTTGGCGGTCGCCTTTACCTTCGGTTTGGCATGGAAGGCGATACCTAGACCGGCGATACTAATCATCGGCAAGTCGTTCGCCCCGTCGCCAACCGCTACGGTCTGGCGAATATCCACGTTCTCCACTTGCGCGATCAGGCGTAATAATTCCGCTTTCCGCTTCCCATCTACGATATCGCCCACATGATTACCCGTTAGCTTGCCATTCTCGATCTCAAGCTCGTTGGCGTATACATAGTCGATATTATATTTTTGTTTAAGGAAATTACCGAAATAAGTGAAACCTCCGGAAAGGATAGCGATCTTGAAGCCCACCTTTTTCAAGATACGCATCAAACGGTCTACACCTTCTGTGATCGGTAGATTCTCGGCGATCTCCTGCATCACGGATACGTCCAACCCCTTTAATAAGGCACAACGCTGGCGGAAGCTCTCGCAGAAATCGATCTCTCCACGCATGGCTGCCTCTGTAATCGCTTTTACTTGATCGCCAACTCCGGCACGTATCGCCAACTCGTCGATAACCTCCGTCTCTATCAAGGTAGAGTCCATATCGAAACAAATCAGACGGCGCATACGGCGATACATGCTATCCTCTTGGAAAGAGATATCCATCTCAAGCTCCGTGGAAAGTTTCATGAACTCCGCTTTCATGCACTCCTTGTTTTTCGGGGTACCACGTACGGAAAACTCCACGCTCGCCTTGGGGGTACGGGCATTCTCGTCCAACGGGATACGTCCCGTGAGCCGCTTGATATCATCAATATTCATATCTTGCTCCGCTACGATCCGGGAAACACCCGCGATTTGCTTGGCTGTAAGCTTTCGGCTTAATATCGTGATGATATATCGGTTCTTGCCCTGCATACCTACCCATTTACTATATTCTTGCTCTGTAATGGGATTGAAACGGATATTGACGTCTAATTCGTAACTCTTGAACAGTAGTTCTTTCAATATATCGCCGGAATTTCCTTCCGTGCTTTGAAACAAGATACCCAATGATAAATGGTTATGGATATCCGCTTGACCGATATCGAGGATAACAGCGTTGTTCTTGGCTAGAATCTCCGTAAGAGCCGCCGTTACACCCGGACGATCCGCTCCATTGATATTTATCAGTATTATTTCGTCGTTTTGTGCCATATTTGTCATTCTATTAGGCAAAAGTACGTAAGAATTATCGAAAAAGAGTATAATATATTAAACATTTTTGCTTATATTTGTTTTATCGTATTAACGACAAAATGTTTAATGAGAACCTGGCAACCTTAAAAAGTCCTGACCGGCAGGCGAAATGTATGAGAATCCAATTTGAAATCAAGGAAAAGTTGCCCGACATTATTTCTGAAATACTTCATTCAGATAAGTGGCTGACTTTAGTGAGAGATGAGAATCATGGATTACGACGTGTGACGATTAAAGATCCCTACTTTGATTCAGAGGCATCCGTCGATATCTGGGAGCATGAGATTCATGTAACGACAGCTTGGTCTAACTACACCTATCGGATCTATCAAAAAGGTAATTCTGTTTGGTGCGAATACATTGGCGCTTATAGAGGATTGCTGGAGCAAAACCTTTTGCCTACAATGACTCCGAAAGAAAACATTCTGGATTCGGAGGTATTGAACAGCTCTTTGTTTGGTGACAGGAAAGAGACCTTGAGAAATTACAGCGTGGAAAACCTTAAGCTGAAGAATTTTAGGCGGGATAATTTCACCGCGGAATATCAACTGGCTTCTCCGCAAGACCATCCTAAGATCGTATATGATGAGTTTATTAAAGAAGGGGTTCCAATTCCCCCTCCTGAAGATTGAAAAGAAAAGTCTGGTAATTAATACCGGACTTTTCTTTTTGAGGATCATCGCATGATACCCGAATCCTCGTCGCTATTCCAAAGTTTCTTCTTGCCTTCCTTAAACTTGCGGCCGAAATCGAAGTTCCAAGAGAAGGTTAGCATCAACATCCGGGAGAAGTCGTTCGCATACATGTTCGTATGGCTGGGAGCGTAAGCGTTCCAGTTTTCCTCTACCCGTTTGTACTGGCTGGAGAAAGGCATCATCAGTCCGGCTCCAACGGCGAATTTACCTTGATTGTACCGGAACATAAACATGTGGATATTCTCGCCACCTTTTAATAACTCTCCGATAAACCGGTTGTAGCTGCTTTGTATCTGGAACATAGCCATGAACTTCTTGTACATAGCCATGACGGAAGCCCGGTAATACCAATTGGTATAGGTATGCGAATAACTATTTCCTTCGCTAATATAACGATTAACGCCACCTGTCACGGATAGGCTTACGATCCGCTTGATGATAGGGCCGACACGTAATGTCAAGTCACCGCTTAGTTTCTGCCATCCTTTTTGGTTATCGGTAATGCGAATGAACTTATTGTTTTCCCGTATCACTTCCTCCATGATCCGGTTCGGGCTATTGCTGTAATAAAAGTTTAAGTCTCCGGTGAATATTCCTTTTTTATATAGATAATTGGCTTGCATGTCATAACTCTTATAGGGTTTCAGATAAGGATTTCCCCGGCGTATCTGGAGCGTATCGATGTATTGCTCGATGGCGCTTAGCTCCGATAGGCTAGGTGAGACATTATTTACGCTACCGTTCACCCGGAAATACATATTATCCGTAAAGTTATATTGTAAGGATACCTTTGGGCGGAACGTATAATATTGATAATCTTCCTCACCTTCTTGCTTGAACCATGAGCGGGAAACACCTATTCCGGCGGTATAATTCAACTTCTTGACACGTCCGCTGAATTCCGTATAGAGGTACGTCTCCGATTGTTTCATCTTGGTTCGTCCTCCAACCGTTCCGCCGTAGGTGTTATCCGTCCACGATTGGGTATGTTTCAACCCTCCGCCCAATCGACCGGCCTCGAATTGCCGTTCGTAGATTCCCTCGCCGATAATGGAATATTTGTCTCCGTCCACGTTCGACAAGATATCCGACAAGAGGATATCGTTTTTCCATTCTTGATACATTTGGTTTGCGTTCGTATTTATGTACGTGCCTACCATATTAAATATCAATGTCTGCTTATGTGGTAAGGAGCGTTGGTAATAAAGGTCGAGGGAAGGACGTTTGGTTGAGTTGCTATTCGGATTCCAAGCGTATGTCTTATCCTCGGGATGATTGTTTGCATACAGGTTCTTACCGTTACTACCTTTATCCTCGTCCGATAAGAAATAACGTAGCGTGGCATTGAAATAATAGTGGTCATTATCTACCAGATTATAATTAAGGGAGAGGTTATGGGAGGTCTCGGACATTCTTCCCGGAAGACCTTCCGAGGTGCGTTCCAGCGTTTCGCCATTCTCAAAGCGGAAGGTCTCGGTTCCTTCCGTCCAGATATGATACGGATTCCGGTAACGGACGGCGTATTGCAATCCGAACTCCGATTTCTTATGATTGAACTTCGCCGATACCTGATCGTCTCCAAAAGAGGTGGTCGGTGAATTACTAAGGTCTAGATTAACAGAACCACCGCTCGTTTCTCTCCGTACAATGTAATCGAGTACGACAGAGGCATTATCGTAGCGTAAGCCCGGATTATCATGATATTCTACCCGGATTACCTCCTGTGGCGATAAGCCCCGGATATCAGACAGCTCCACCTTGATACCGTTGATGCAGAATTGAATAGTCCCTTCATTCGATAGCGATACGCTATTCCGGATCGGGTCCACTTCCAAACGGGGAAGCATCAAGGCGTTCAATAGATTGATGCCATTGCTGGAAGCCGCTTTTTGCTCAGAGGTAGGGAACGTGATCTTACGGTCCGCCGTATTGCGGATAGCGGAAGCGTTGACCGTGACTTCATCTAAGGATATAGAGGAGGATGCCAATGAGATCGTACCGAGATCTATAGGCTGGGAAAGTCCCAGCACGGAGACTACCGAGGTCTTGTAACCTATGGAGGAAACAGATACTTGATAATCTCCGGCCTTGACTTTCTCGATCCGGAAAAGTCCTTTACTATCCGTCGTCGTCCCTGTGATGAATGCGGAATCGGCTGTTTGAAGCGTGATATTCGCAAACTCAAGAGGAGACTTGTCGGATAGATCAATGACTTTCCCCCGGATCTGTAATTGTTGTGCCCGAATACCCCAAGAAAAGGATATAAGAAGGGCTGCCATAATGATTTGTTTCATTATAGTACGATTTAATGATTAAGAAATAATGTGTGTATGTGCTTGTTACTTAGTCCAAATCTCTTCTCCGTTCAGACGGATCTTCTGGATATTGTTGATACGGATATGCAACGTGAGATTTTTATCTTGCCCGGCGTCCCTCGCCCCGCTAACCAATAATAGAGAATCGTGGCGGCTGACTTCCGGCAAATACCGTTTCATTCCCTCGTAATAGAGTAACGACCGGTCCTTTGCTTCCAGTATTTGCCCCCGGGGAAATTCGGAGGCGGTTCTCGTATCGACTTTTATGTTTTCCGCTTTCAACTCCGGATTATCTATCTGGATAATCTGAAACTTTTGCGTGAAACCTGTAAGGCATTTTTCCGACGTAAACTGGGCAGCGCCGAAAGTGAGGGCTGGAACGATATATAATGTCGCTATCAAGGCGATAAACACGCGATTACTTTTTTTCATGATTGTCTTTATTTAATGGTAGATATATATAATGTATAGGCTTTCGTAAGCTCGTCGATACCTACATCTAGCAGGTGCATCTCCTTGAAGACGGCGGGAAGTACCTCTTCCACGAACTGGTTATGGCGCATCTCACGGATTTTTTGCTCGGCGTCGGAAGCGACGAAGTAGCCGATCCCACGCTTGTTGTAAATAATTTCATTCGCTTGCAGACGTTCGAAGGAACGCATGACCGTGTTCGGATTCACTTCCATCTCTACTGCCAGTTCCCGTACGGACGGGATACGGCTATCGGCTTTGTAATTACCACTCAATACTCGGTCGCAAATCCGGTCGGCTATCTGGATAAATATGGATTGATTCGTATTGTAGTTCATCTTAGTTCCTTTTCTTTAAGTTTTAGATAAGCGACGTACAAGACCACGAGGGTAGCGATGAGAAATGCGGGTGTAAAGGCAAAACTTAGCCAATACACGGCGGTATAAAGTGGGGAAGACTCATAACAGAATCTATCCATACCCGACTGGATGTTCAACGTGCTTATACATAGATAGACAATCCCTATGATAGAGGCAACTATCAATATATATCCGCCACAAGCGATTCCTAAAGCATACTTCTTGAATGTGACGTAAGAGAGGAACATCAAGGAACCGACAAACGCCAGCATGGTGAACTCTTGCAAGGGCATGGTAATGTCCTTGAATGCTACAGGCTGTATATGAATAAGCATGGAGGCTATTCCCGTCCCGATCCAAAACGTGACTTGGTACGTTAAGAATACCACGATACCTTCGATCAGGATAGCGGCAAATTTCTCTTGGTTGCTCGCGGGAAGCGTTAAGAACAATCCTCTAGGGCGGTGTATCATTAAGTTTACGTAGCTACAGAAAGCGATAAAAGTTCCCAATGATCCCAATACATATAATGTAAAGGTACGGAATCTCGTAGCCCATAAAATGGAGGATAACAGGAAAAAAAGGAGGACTCCGAGGATGACCAACACCCCATAAGCTAATTTCTTCTTATTCTCTATCCAATCTTTGCGAAGTAAAAGATTGATGCGTTGTATACTGAAATCTGTTTTCATAACTATGTGCATTTTAGGAGTTCATGATTCTTTGGATCTCTTTGGGATACGTTATCGCCGCGTTAAAGAGCAACTCTAAGGATACGGCCGTCTCTTCCTTGCCATTTCTTGCGGTGACGCCTATTGTCCCTTGCGGGGTAGGCTCGGAATAAAGAGCTTTCTCTTCCGGCAGGAGTGGTCCGAAATAAAGTTTCTCGCCGATCTCGTTCAACGTCTTATTCAATAGGATTTGCCTTTGGTCTAAGATCAATACCGTGTCGATCAAGCTTTCCAGATCCCTGACCTGATGCGTGGAGATAATAACCGTCTGATTGTCATCTATCAAAGAGGCTACCAGTCTGCGGAATGTCGCTTTCGAGGGAATGTCCAGCCCATTTGTAGGCTCATCCATTAGAAGCAGGGGCGTATGAGCGGCCAGTGCCAAGGTTATCGCCACCTTTTTCCGTTGCCCTTGAGACATTTTCGACAGGCGATCGGATAGATTGATCTCAAACGATTCTACGCAAGCCTTGCAGATATCGTCCCTAAATGTCGGATAAAAAGGTGCGTACATCTTTATATATTCTATGGCGGTGACCTCCGGCATGGAGATTTCCTCCGGCAATAAGAAGATCTGCTGCAAGAAACGAGCGTTTCTCTCGGAAGGAATTTCCTCCAATACGAGGCAAGAACCTTGATCCGGAAAGATCTGTCCGCTTAGAAGGTTTAGAAGCGTAGTCTTTCCTTCACCGTTCTTTCCCAATAAGCCACAGATGTGTCCCGATCCAACCTCAAGATTGATACGATCAAGTACCTCTTTTTTGCGGCTATAGCTGAATGAGAGTTCTTTTAATGTAATCATATGTTTTGCTGCTTTAGTGTATTAGTTTAATAGTACACTGCAAATGTAGTGGAAGTTTTTGAATAAACAAGAGGGAAGGGTATTTTTTTCCTTTTATTTTTCAAGATGGCAGTACAAGGTGATTAAAGGGAATCTCTTAATGCTATTAGCCTCTTTTCCAAGAAGGATTAGCGGTTTGCTCTTGAAGCATTGCTAATTTTTCAGTTGGTGCATGATCTTCTAACGGCTGTTGGAAGATCATGCACCAACTGTTAGATGATTATGCAACAGCCGGTGGATAATCTATTCTTAAAAGATTATGCAACAGCCGTTGGATAATCTATACTTAAAGATGAAATCGCTAAGGATTCCCTGTTATCGGTCTAAAGGTAGGGGAGCGGGAAGCTAATGATTCTTGATGATTTTGCGGTTCTCTCGGGGAGAAAAAGGTACTCTACTTCTAAATTTATGTTGCAAAACAGTTAATTTTTTATCGATGTGTGCGCTAAAACATATAAAAAAGCTTGCTAATTTGCAGAAAATCGCTATATAATTTGGTGGAAAGAAGTATTTGGCTTTATATTTGCACCCGTTAAAGACAAGTAAGTGTCTCTTTAGCGAAAGAAACATGCTTGTTTACGATCCTGAAAATCAGGAGTCGGGAGTTTATCCCCCGGGAGATTCCCCCGATTAAGTTTAACGTAAAATTGAAAATATGAAGGTAAGAGCTTATGTTCTCATCGCATCGGTAGCGTTATTAGGAATGTCTGCCGGTTCGAAAAAGGCGAAACTTACCGAGGGTGTGAACCCCGGTGATCTAGCTCCGAGAATAGAGTTTTTGGGAAACGACGCTAAAGCCAGTTTCCACAACCAATTAGGACGTTATACATTGCTCAACTTTTGGGCGGCTTACGATGCGGAATCGCGGGCTCGTAACGTGCAATTGGCGAATGAGGTTAACAAGTTTGGTCCGGACAAAATCGCGATGTGTTCGATCTCTATGGATGAGAAAGAATCTATTTTTACCGAGACGGTAAAGATTGACAAGTTGGATCTGTCAACGCAATTTCACGAAGGACTGGGTAAAGAGTCAGAGTTGTACAAGAAGTATGATTTAAGAAAAGGTTTCAAGAACTTCTTGATTAACGACGAAGGAGTGATAATCGCCGCCAACGTCACCCCGGAAAAACTGACCGAGATTCTGAAAGCAATTTAATCAGTATTATTTAGCAAAGAGGGCTGTTCCACTTCAAGATGGGACAGCCTTTTTTTATCGATTCACAAGTTTTCGTTTCGAGATGATGAAATAGCATGTATAGTCTGAGAAGGAAATGTACGCTTTCTTTTTAAGTCCGTGTTTATTATTAACTCTTTTTGATTTATTAACCCTAATGGATAGGGTGATTGAGAAGGTCCTCTGTCTTTACTGTAAATGAACAACTAACATCCTATAAATAATGAGATCTATACTTTTCTTTATTTGTTTGATCTTTACCTTTGAGGGACAGGCGCAAGAGGTAGAAAAATCCCATATGTGGAAAGTAGAACTCTCCGGTGCCTTGAATAATAATTCAGCATGGGAGGTAGAGCCATCTGTTACTTATCTACCGATTCCTTATGTGGGAATTACTATGGGGTTGCTTTTCTGTAATACGATTGAGAAAGATAGTTATACGGGGTTTTCAAGAGATAATCAGTGGTTCTGGGATTCAGATGAGAGTAATCCGGGCTGTCATTTCTTTGCGTTACGTCCGGCCATCCAGTTAGTAACTCCCGCTTTTAAATTCGGGAAAGACAAGGATACGGGACTCTCTTTGGTCGTTTCACCCGGATTAACCATTCCTTTGCCTGTCAATCAAGAGTTTAATATAAGCTATGTTCCAAACACTCCCGGGGTATGGATACCTCAAAAATTCGATCATATAAAGAACAAGGGAGGTAAATCGTTATTTTATCATATTAAAAGTATGTTGAGCCTCGATATAGACCAGCGGTATATATTCTCTTTGGGGTATATATTTTCGAATTTTGATTTATATAGTGGAGGGCGAAACTTCATTGTAGAGGGGAAAAGGCTTAGTATGCCTCGGATTCGTTTTATGCATTCATTCTTTCTAAGTATCGGATATCGGTTTTAAATCGTTTCATACATTGTCTTTCTCGTTTAGCCCAAAAAGGGAGAGCTGTTTTTAAGGCTCCCCCTTTTGCATAAGCTTATATATAATAATGTATAGGATTTATCGAATTGCTTCTACTTCTTCCGTACGCAAAGGGATCTTCTTTCCTAATAGACGAGCGCCGTTCTCGGTAATCAGATAGTCTTCCTCGTTACGTATGCCACTGAAATCCTTATATGTAAACAACTTCTCGTAATTGATGAATTCGGTGAACTTGTTCTGGCCTCTCCATAAATCCATTAATTCAGGGATGAAGTATACACCCGGCTCGATGGTCAAGACAAAACCCGGTTCCAGCTTACGTCCCAAGCGCAATGACTTACGTCCGAATTCCGTACTCTTCGGCTGTCCGTCATAACCAACGTATACCTCTCCCAGATTCTCCATATCATGTACATCCAATCCCATCATGTGGCCTAGGCCACAAGGCATAAACATGGCGTGAGCACCGGCTTTTACGGCCTCCATCGGATCTCCTTTCACGAAACCAAGGTCCTTTAAACCCTCCATGATCACTTTACAAGACAACTCATATACATCCACGAAAGGAATACCCGGGCGCAAAGCCGCTACGGCAGCCTCATGGGCGGCTACTTGAATATCATAGATGTCTTTTTGACGGGTCGTGAACTTAGAGTCGGCTGGGATGGTGGACGACATATCTCCGGCATATCCCATCTCAGTCTCGGCACCGGCGTCCAATAATAGCATATCACCGCTCTTAATCATATGACTATGATCATGGTTGTGCAAGGTCTGCCCATTGATCGTGGCGATGATAGGGAAGGAGAGCTGGTAATTGTTGGCGAAAGCGACTTCCGCAACGGCAGCCGCTACATCCGACTCCCGGATTCCCGGACGTACGGTACGCATGGCAGTCAGGTGCATATCGGCGGTTACGATACAGGCTTTCTCGATCTCGGCAATTTCTTCCTCGCTCTTGTAATTCCGTTGGTTTACGACACCCATGATAAAAGGCACGGAAGGTTTCTCCGCGCCGGGTACGATACCCAACCATTGGAATAACTTGATCTGGTGTTCCGCACGATACGTCGGCAGATAATGGATTGGCTGGCCTTTTTGCTGGGCATTCTTCAAATAAGTCTCGATCTCCTTAAAAGGACGGACTTCCTTGATACCTGCGGCCTCGCTCTTCTCTTTTAGGGTGGGCTGCGTACCCATCCATACAATCGCGTCTATAGTCAACTCATCGCCAAAGATGATCTCCTTATCGTTATCGATATCGATGATAGCGGATAACCCGGCGTATGGCAATCCGAAGAAATACAAGAAGGTAGAGTCTTGACGGAAGTGATACGTATTATCGGCGTAGTTCATCCCACTCTCGTCGTTTCCAAGGAATAGCAACAAACCGGAACCTATGGTTTGTTTCAGCTTAGCCCGGCGGGCCATATAAGTTTCTTTACTGAACATAAGGATTATTTTTTGTTAGTGTACCAAAGATAGTAATTAATGTAATATACTAGGCCGACATTCGAAATTATTTCTTACATTAGCCCATGTAAAATGTAACCTCTGGTACCTTATGAAGATTCAAAGAATTCAAGAACTTACCGATGCCTCCATCGTCTGTGGCTCAGAGAAACGGGAGAACGATGTGCAGTGCGCTTTTGCCAGCGATCTGATGAGTGACGTGCTTACGCTGGATTGTGGTGATGTGCTGTTGGTGACAGGACTTTGTAATTTGCAAACGATCCGTACCGCGGAGATGGCGGAAGTTTCTTATATACTTTTCGTGCGGGGGAAGAAAGTAACCCCGGATATGCTGGAGCTGGCTCGTGAGAACAATATGGTTCTTCTGGAGACGGATCATTCTATGTATCATACGGTCGGAGAGCTTTATAGTGCGGGGCTCCTTCCTATATATTAAGAAAGGAGGTCGTGAGATATGCTATTTAAGTTTGAGTTGGAGGGTGGTAATTTCTCGAAGGCGGGTTATGCGTCTAGCCAGATAAAGAAGGTCTTGAAGCAATTGGCTATCGATCCCCGGATCATTAAGCGGGTGGTCGTGGCGCTTTATGAGGCGGAGGTGAATATCGTGGCTCACGCTTGGAGAGGAACGGTTGTCGCTGAATTGGACGCTGATAAAATATCTTTGGAACTGAAGGATGAAGGGCCCGGAATCCCGGATATATCGCTAGCTATGCGTGAAGGGTATTCGACGGCATCCGAGGCCGTGCGTGAAATGGGATTTGGTGCCGGAATGGGACTTCCAAATATGAAGAAGAACGTAGATGAATTAACGATCGAGAGCCAAGTAGACGTAGGTACCACGGTACGTATGGTCACATGGTTTAATAAAGAAGGAGCGTAGACCATGGAGGAAGCTAATTTTTATCATGCCTTGAAGATTGACAATGACCGCTGTATAGGCTGTACGCATTGCATGAAAGAGTGCCCTACGGGAGCGATCCGTATCCGGGATGGTAAGGCTTTGATCCATAAGGATTGGTGCGTGGATTGCGGCGAGTGCTTGAAATCGTGCCCGACAGAGGCTATCTATGTGGAGCAGGATGACTTCCAGCGTATATTTGATTATAAATGCAGGGTAGCGTTGATGCCCACGGTATTTATCGGGCAGTTCTCAAAGTACACGACCGAGAAGGAAATTATCAGCGCCGTTATGGAACTGGGCTTTACCCATGTTTTCCAAGTAGAGTTTACCGCCGATATGATCCATAAGGAAATGGTACGGCAGATGGAAAACGCCGAGGAAAAGCCGGTGATCAGTTCTTTTTGCCCCGCTATCGTCCGGTTGATACAAGTCCGTTTCCCTGCGCTGGTGGATAATATCTTATTGGTGAAAGCGCCGGTAAACGCCTCGGCCACTTATTATCATAAGATATTGGAAGGGCAAGGTGTTCCCTCGGAAGAGATCGGTATCTTTTATGTTACGCCTTGCGCGGCGAAAATCGCGGCGTTGAAGGGAGCGGAAGGTTATTCATCTACGATCAAAGGCGTGATAAATATGGATACCCTATATAATAAGGTATACCATATTCTTAAGAATCGCCCGAGAGGATATGAGCCGGAATGTGAGCTTCCTCCGCCATTAACGAAAAAAGAGATGCGATGGAGCCAGACAGGAGGGGAGGCCAAACATTTCTCCGGTCGTTGCCTCGCGATCGATGAGATCCATAATGTGATCGATTTCTTGGAACGAATGGAAACGACCAGCGAGGTACGTAACGTAGACTTTCTGGAACTGAGGGCTTGCGACCGTAGCTGTGCCGGAGGTGTATTAGCCGTAGCGAACCGTTTCCTCACGGCCGAGCGTATCATGAAGCGATCCATGAACCGGGATAAAGTACCGATGATATACGCCGCCGATAATTTCGAGGCTTTATCCTATTTGAGGCAGCATATTACGATCCGTCCGGTGCAACCGAATCCCAAACGGTTGTACGAAGGAACGATCGATGAGATGCTGAAGAAAATGGAGCAAGTGCGGAAATTGATGTGCTACCTACCGGGAATCGATTGTGGCGCTTGCGGCAGCCCGAACTGTCAAAGCTTGGCCGAGGATATCGTACGCCACGAGGCTCAATTTAGTGATTGCGTATTTATGCAACGTAATATGGAGAAGCACGGTAAACTAGACCAAGAGCATGCCTTCCGTATCGTTGAGAAGACATGGGGGAAAGATCGTTTAAATAAGGATTGTTATAAGAAAGGAGCTAAATATGAAGGTTTGTGATTTAGTGAAGATGTTGAATCTTACTGTATTTTGTGGAGAAGAGGGCCTTGATACAGAGATAACCGGAGGCTATACGAGCGATTTACTAAGTGATGTCATGGGGCATATCGAGGAGGGTATGCTATGGATTACCATGCAAACGCATCAGAATATACTGGCCGTGGCTACTTTAAAAGACGTCTCCGCGGTATTGATCGTGAACGGAACCTCTCCGGATGATGAGACCTTACAAAAAGGTAGGGAAGAGGCTGTCCCTCTTTTAGGAACTACACGCTCCGCATTCGAGGCTTCCGGTATGATTTACCGCTTATTACAGAATGAGAATGGATGAAACAGTATTTAGCTGATTTACATATCCATACTTGCCTGTCGCCATGCGGCAGTCTGGAAATGAGTCCATCGGAGATCGTGCGTCGTTCCTTAGCGAAAGGTTTGGATGCTATTGCCATTACGGATCATAATACGACCTTACAATGCCCGGAGATTCAATCCCTTGGCGAGAGATTCGGACTAAGGGTCTTTGCGGGCGTAGAAGTTACGACCCGTGAGGAAGCGCATTGTCTGGTTTATTTCCCGACCGATGAATCCCGTAAGCGATTCCAACGATATTTAGAAGAGCATCTCCCTCCAATTCCAAATGATCCGGAACGTTTTGGCGATCAAGTTTGGGTGAATGCGGAGAATGAGATTCTAGGAGAAGTGCCCTATCTTTTGCTCTCCGCCTTGGATCAAAGCGTAAACCAAATAGCCGCTCAAGCACGTAAGGTGGATGCTCTATTTGTAGCCGCCCATGTAGAACGTCCGTCATTCAGCTTGATCAGTCAATTAGGTTTTATAGACCCCTGCTTATCTTTAGATGCTATTGAATATAATAATCAGCAAAGATACAGTAAGTTATTGTCTATTCACGGGTATTTGAAAGAGCAGACTCAATACTCAGCCTCGGATGCTCATTACCCCGAACAAATAGGTACTCAGCCCTCCATTTGGCAAACGGAGGAATTAACCTTCGATGGCTTACGAAAGGCTTTTGATCAAAAAGACAATCACTTAATTTTCGCCTCTCATGGATAATCTCTCGTTTCATATCACGGATATAACCGCTAATAGTATTAGAGCAAAAGCTTCTGATATAGAGATAGATATACAGATAAAGGACACATCCATATGTATTCGTATCGCGGATAATGGCTGTGGTATGGATCCGGAAACAGTCTCTCTGATCCGTAATCCGTTTTATACGACTCGCACGACACGAAAAGTGGGTCTAGGCTTACCTTTCTTGATACAAAACGCGGAGCAAACAGGCGGGAATGTGGAAATATCTTCCATACAGGGAAAAGGTACGGTAGTTGTTGCTTGTTTTGTCTCATCTCATATTGATTGTCCGCCTTGGGGAGATTTGGCGGGTACAATGGCTATGCTTATAGGCAGTAATCCAGACATAAACATTCATTTCTCATATCATTCAGATCTGGTTTCATTTGATATCAGTACGCGAGAGCTTAAAGAAATCCTAGAGGACATGCCATTAAGTCATCCGAAAGTCATGCTTTATTTGAAGGAGTTAATAGCGAATCAAATAGTCGCGTCAAGCTGAATTAATCTTTTCATATAGGTGATCTGATCTTTTCACAGCTGTGATACGATCTTTTCACATCCATGAAACAAACGTTTCACAGCCGTGAAAAGATCTGTGTCTTTACTCAAAGCAGCTACAAGCTTTGCTTGAATGCACTAATTTATCCTTATCTTGCCATTAATTTTATAATTCCCATTATGTTTAATAGTATTATGAACGATCAAGAAATGACTACTCCGATACATGATACACAAATAAAAAACCGCCTAGTAACCTTATATTACTAGACGGTTCCATTTATTCTGAAAGAAGAAATTACTTATTCATCTCTGCTTCAATAGCATCGAATTTATCACCCATATTCAAGTTGTAGTAAATACCTCTTAAAGCGGTCATATATTCTCTTTCTTCTGGTTTCATTTGGTGAGCTTTCTCAAAGTAAGGAAGAGCTAGCTTAAAGAATTCCTTAGCTTTGCCTAATTCCTCTTGATATTGTTTTGCGTCGTTGATCATATTAGCCTCACCTTGCTTGTTTACACCTTGGTTGTAATATACACGACCTAAGTTAGAGAGAGATTCGATATAGTCCGGATTGATCGCCAATGCTTTCTTGAAATACTCTTCAGCTTTAGCGTAATCTTTCAAACCAGTCTCATAAACACGGCCCATTACATCGTAAAGCTGTGGATTGTTGGAATCCTTAGCGATAGCTGTGTTCAAATATTCAATAGCTTTCTCATTTCTATTAGAATAGATGTAATTGTTTATAAGGCTCATTAAGAAATACTGTTCCTCAGGGAATTTATTCAAACCTTCTTCCAAAGTCTTCTCTAAATTCACGGTATCTTTAGCTTGCTCATACTCATAGCATAAGTATTGATATACCTCGCTTGCTCTATAATCCGTATTTTTAGCACGCTCTAACGCTGCGATAGCTTTTTGAGAATCGCCAAGTTGGGTCGCTGCTACAGCGGCATAGAACTGAACTGTCATGAAGTTTGAATCTCTTTCAGCGACAGCCTCACCTTTAAACATCGGCATATCAGATATTTTCAAGTATTGCTCGAAGAAATCGTAAGCTTTGTTATAATCTTTCTGATCGAAATAGTAAGCACCACCATTGATGTAATATACGTGGTTTGCTCCTAGGATACCTTTGATATCTTTCGTGAACTTAGGTTTAACTTTTCCTTTTTCATTAGGAAGTTGATCTAACTCATATGCTTTCTCAAAGTATGGCAAAATACTACCCAATGCCTCGTACATAACAGGCTCGTCCGGTTGTTGGCCCAAGACTTGTTTAGTTCTTTCGTTGCTGAACTGTTGATCCTCGATAAAACCGGCAACATACCAAGTTTTAGCGTCATCCTTTGTTTCTGGATTTTCCAAAGCTCCTTTAATAAGAGTTCTGGCTTCCGAGAAATCAGGAGTTGAACCCTTAGCTATACTTTGAGCCTCATTTACAGCTTTTTTCTGTGCAAAAGAGACCGATGCTGCGACACATAGTGCCACTGTTAATAATACTCGTTTCATTGCGATAGTAATTTTGAGATTAATATTTCTATTTGTTTAAAATTATTCAGTTATTTCTTCGTTATCATTTTGTTCGTTATCCTCCTCTGATTCCGGTAGATCAACATCGGTACCTAGACTAGCTTGATTCTCACTCAACTCTCTTCCCTCATTCTCTTGTCTGGCTTCTTGTTCCGCTTTTTGCTCGGCTATCTCCTCTTCACTCTCAGACAATACTTTACATACAGAAGCGATTTCGTCGTTGCGCTTTTCTAGATTAATCAAACGAACACCTTGAGTAGCACGTCCTATTACGTTCAAATCGGCCACTTTCATACGGATAGCGATACCCGACTTATTGATAATCATTAAATCGTTCTCGTCCGTAACATTCTTGATGGCAACTAATTTGCCGGTCTTCTCCGTGATATTAATGGTTTTTACGCCTTTACCGCCACGATTCGTTATACGATAATCCTCGATAGAGGAACGTTTTCCATATCCCTGCTCAGATACGACGAGTACGGTCTCTTTTTCCTTGTCCTTGATACAGATCATACCAACGACTTCATCGGTATTATCCTCGTCCAAAGTCATACCTTTCACTCCGGAAGCCGTACGGCCCATTACACGTACCGCGCTTTCATGGAAACGGATCGCCCGGCCGTTACGGTTCGCTATGATCACCTCGTTGTTGCCATTCGTCATACATACTTGGATCAAGCCATCGTCTTCACGCAATGTAATAGCGTTCACACCGTTTTGACGAGGACGGGAATAGGCCTCCAACAAAGTCTTTTTGATCACGCCTTTCTTCGTACAGAATAATAGGTAATGAGAATTAATGAATTCCGTATCGGTGGTTAATTTCTTAACACGTATAAAGGCTTGTACCTTATCATCCGGCTCGATATTCAGAAGATTCTGGATCGCACGCCCTTTAGCGTTCTTAGCTCCTTCCGGAATCTCGAATACCTTCAACCAATAACATTTACCTTTTGCCGTGAAGAATAATAAGGTCGCGTGCATGGATGCCGGATAGATATACTCAACGAAATCCTCGTCTCTAGTCTCGGAACCCTTCGCTCCTACACCACCACGGCCTTGCGCACGGAACTCACTCAACGGGGTACGTTTGATATATCCCATATGAGATACGGTAATGATCATCTGATCATCCGCATAGAAATCCTCCGGATTTAATTCCTCAGAGGCGTAAACGATATCCGTCTTACGTTCGTCGCCAAATTTATCCTTGATTTCCAATAATTCATCTTTGATAACCTTCATACAAAGGTCCTCATTCTCCAGAATCTCATTCAAATAAGCGATCAACTTCTCGATCTCCTCATATTCCGCACGCAATTTGTCTTGTTCCAGACCTGTCAACTGACGAAGTCTCATCTCGACAATCGCACGTGCTTGAAGCTCAGATAAAGAGAAACGTTCGATCAAACGCTCGATAGCCTCTTGCGGGCTCTTGGAAGACTTGATAATCGCGATTACCTCGTCTATATTATCGGAAGCGATGATCAAGCCTTCCAATATATGGGCTCTCTCTTCCGCTTTCCTCAATTCATATTTTGTACGCCGGATAACGACCTCATGACGGTGCTCAACAAACGCCTTGATTAAGTCTTTTAAGTTAAGCAACCTCGGACGGCCGTTCACCAAAGCGATATTATTAACGCTGAATGAGGATTGCAGAGCCGTAAGCTTATACAATTTATTCAGTACGACACTCGAGTTTGCGTCACGTTTCACGTCAACTACGATACGCATACCGCTACGGTCGGACTCGTCATTGACATTGGAAATGCCATCGATACGCTTCTCGTTTACTAGGTCAGCGATATACTTGATCAACTCAGCCTTATTTACCAAATAAGGAATCTCGGTAATAATAATCTTCTCATGATTATTCTCCACCTCAATCTCGGCTTTACCGCGAAGGATGATACGTCCCCTACCCGTCTCGAAAGCGTCTTTCACGCCAGCGTAGCCATAAATTGTAGCGCCTGTAGGGAAGTCCGGAGCCTTGATATATTGCATTAAGCCCTCTACCTCGATATCTCCCTTGGCATCGATATAAGCGATACAACCATCTAATACCTCGCTCAAGTTATGAGTCGGCATATTCGTAGCCATACCAACGGCGATACCCGATCCACCATTTACAAGTAAGTTAGGAACACGAGTCGGCAATACGGTTGGCTCCTTCAACGTATCATCGAAGTTAAGCTGGAAATCTACCGTGTCCTTATCGATATCCCGGAGCATTTCTTCGGCGAGTTTACTCAGTCGTGCCTCTGTATAACGCATAGCGGCAGGACTATCACCGTCCACTGAACCGAAGTTACCTTGTCCGTCTACTAACGGATAACGCATAGACCATGTCTGGGCCATACGAACCATGGCGAAATATACAGACGAGTCGCCATGTGGATGATATTTACCTAAAACTTCACCAACTATTCTCGCAGATTTTTTATAAGGTTTGTCGGATGTGTTACCCAGTTCATTCATTCCAAATAAAATACGGCGGTGAACCGGCTTAAAGCCATCCCTAACATCAGGAAGAGCACGTGAAACAATGACAGACATTGAATAATCAATGTATGCCGATTTCATTTCCTCTTCGATGTTAATCTTAATAATTCTGTCTTGATCAACCATTTAGTTTTATATTAATTACACTCAATATCTCACCTCTGAAAAATTGCACTAAGGTAAGGTTTTTCCGTATACTACGAAAGAATTTGTCTTGAAATTTTGCGCCTCCGGGCTTTTCAAGGCTTATTAAGGAATAATGGCACGAAATTTGATGATAGTTGGAATAGATTATGTAACTTTGCGTAATCAGTACATATATAATATAGTATGAAAAATTATTCGAAAAGATTGATTGACGTGATTGAGTATAGCCGTGAAGAAGCGGCTAGGCTCCAGAATAGCTATATCGGGCCGGAACATTTGATGCTAGGCATCATCCGGGAAGGCGAAGGCGAGGCAATGCGTGTCTTGCGAGAGCTACATACCGATCCGATGGATATTAAACGCAAGATTGAGCAAGAAATAAAGAATACATTCGATTCTGAGGATTCTGTCCAGCATGAGATCGCTATAAGTAAGACTACAGAACGTGTCTTGCGTATGAGTATGCTGGAATCTCGTTTATTCAAGGAAGATGAGACCGATACGGAACATCTTCTATTGGCGATATTGAAAGAGGAGTTTAATGTCGCTGCCAAGGTGTTGAACGACGCGGGTATTACTTATCGTTCCGCATATAATATATTAGTAAGCGGAACCGGTTTGAATAATATGGAGGAATTCGACGAGATCAGCGACGGATATACGGATGATGACGAAGATGACGAGGACGAAGGTTTCTCCTCTCGTCGTGAGGCATCTCGCCCCTCTTCCGGTACTGGAGCGGGAGCCGCTCAACCGAAATCCCCTAATGATACACCTGTTCTGGATAACTTCGGAACGGATATGACACGTGCCGCCGCAGAAAACCGTCTAGACCCGATTGTGGGACGTGAGAAGGAGATCGAGCGTTTGGCCCAGATATTAAGCCGTAGGAAGAAAAATAATCCGGTATTGATTGGTGAGCCGGGTGTGGGTAAGTCAGCTATCGTAGAGGGATTGGCTTTACGCATTATTCAGCGTAAGGTTTCCCGGGTGTTATTCGATAAGCGTGTGATTAGCTTGGATATGGCTTCTATTGTCGCCGGTACGAAATACCGCGGACAATTCGAGGAACGTATTAAGGCTATCTTGAATGAGTTATCGAAGAACCCGAATATCATCCTCTTTATCGATGAGATTCATACGATTGTTGGCGCTGGTTCCGCTTCCGGATCTATGGATGCGGCGAATATGCTGAAACCTGCGTTGGCTCGTGGTGAGATTCAATGCATTGGCGCTACTACTTTGGATGAATATCGTAAGAATATCGAGAAAGACGGTGCGTTGGAACGTCGTTTCCAGAAAGTGATCGTTGATCCGACTACGGCGGAAGAAACTTTGCAGATCTTGCGTAATATCAAACCTCGTTATGAGGAGCACCATAACGTGATCTATACTGAAGATGCTTTACAAGCGTGTGTAAAATTGACAGAAAGATATATCAGTGACCGTAATTTCCCGGATAAGGCGATCGATGCTTTAGACGAGGCCGGTTCCCGTGTACATATATCTAATATCATTGTTCCGAAAAGTATCGAAGAGCTTGAGGCAAAGATCGAGGATACGAAGAATGAGAAATTAGCGGCCGTGAAATCTCAGAACTTTGAGTTAGCCGCAAGTTTCCGCGATAAGGAGCGTCAGTATTTATTGCAACTGGAGGCTGCGAAAGCTAAATGGGAACAAGAGCTTCAAGAACATCGGGAGACCGTTGATGAAGAGAAGGTCGCTGAAGTTGTTGCCATGATGTCCGGTGTGCCTGTTCAACGTATCGCTAAGGCAGAGAATGTCAAGCTTCTGGAAATGGCGGACGTATTGAAAAGTAAGGTGGTCGGGCAGGATGATGCTGTTCAAAAGATCGTAAAGGCAATTCAACGTAACCGTGTTGGCTTGAAAGATCCGAATAAGCCGATCGGAACTTTTATGTTCCTAGGACCGACGGGTGTAGGTAAAACTCACTTGGCCAAGAAGCTTGCTGAATATCTATTTGATTCGGCGGATTCTTTGGTACGTATCGATATGAGTGAATACTTGGAGAAATTCGCTGTTTCCCGTTTGATCGGAGCGCCTCCCGGATACGTTGGTTACGAGGAAGGTGGCCAGTTAACAGAGAAAGTACGTCGCAAGCCCTATTCGGTGGTCTTATTGGACGAAATCGAGAAAGCGCATCCGGATGTATTTAACTTGCTGCTGCAAGTCTTGGATGAAGGCCGTTTGACGGATAGTCTGGGTAGACGTATTGATTTCAAGAATACGATCTTGATCATGACTTCCAATATTGGTACCCGGCAATTGAAAGATTTCGGCCGTGGCGTTGGTTTCAATACCCAGATGGCTGGTGAGCCGGATAAGGATTTCTCCCGTAGCGTGATCCAGAAAGCGTTGAATAAAGCATTTGCTCCAGAGTTCTTGAACCGTGTGGATGATATCATTATGTTCGATCAGCTTGATAAAGCCGCTATTCATAAGATTATCGATATTGAGTTGCAGGGTCTGTATCAGCGTGTATCAAATCTGGGCTATGAGTTGTCGATCACAGACGAGGCAAAAGATTTCATCGCCACAAAAGGCTACGATGTCCAATTCGGTGCCCGTCCGTTGAAGCGTGCGATCCAGAAGTATCTGGAAGATGAGATGGCGGAGATGATTATCCGTGCCTCAGTAGGTGAAGGCGATACGATTATCGTAGACTTTGATAAGGAAGAGCAGAAAATCACGACTTCGATAAAAAAGAAAGATGCTGAATAAGTTTGTCTATGAATATAGAAGCCGGGCGTGAGTCCGGCTTTTTTTATGTTCGTCCATCTTATTCGTCTGTCATTTTGACATGCAAAAAAGCATGACCTAATAGAATAGATCATGCTCTTATTTCTTTTTTTACTTAAGTACGCAGGATGAGACTTGAACTCACACGCCGTAACCGGCACTACCCCCTCAAAGTAGCGTGTCTACCAATTCCACCACCTGCGCATTTTAGGAAGGGTGCCCAGAACAGGACTCGAACCTGCACGATCGCAAAACCACTCGCACCTGAAACGAGCGCGTCTACCAATTCCGCCACCTGGGCAATCAATACGAGAAAGAGCGGAAGACGGGACTCGAACCCGCGACCCTAACCTTGGCAAGGTTATGCTCTACCAACTGAGCTACTTCCGCATATACAACCGCTTTGTTTCGATTGCGAGTGCAAAGGTAGTGATTTCATTGAAACCACCAAGCCTTTGCGCTACTTTTTTATTGGATTTTTTTGACCAATTCCGTAAATAGTTGTGTCATAACAGATGCTGCTTTATTAGCCGCTACGATAACATCGGCACCATCATTTACAAAGTCGTCAGCGAAGTGATAACCTTCGTTCGTGATGACAGACATACCGAATACACGCAAGCCCGCATGACGTGCCACGATTACTTCCGGTACCGTACTCATACCGATCGCATCTCCCCCGACTTTTCCATAGAAAGCATACTCGGAAGGAGTCTCGAAGGAAGGGCCTGTCAAACCTACATATACACCTTTCTTTAACGGGATAGATCGGGAGGCGGCTATTTCTTCCACATAGCGGATAAATTCACGATCATAAGCACGGGTCATATCCGGGAAACGAGTGCCGAAATCCTCATTGTTCGGACCGATCAATGGGTTCGGCATCATATTGATATGATCCCGGATGATCATCAGATCGCCTACCTTGAAGGTGTTATTGATACCTCCGGCGGCGTTCGAGACCAAAAGGTTCTTGATTCCTAAGAGTTTCATTACACGTACGGGGAAAGTCACCTGTTGCATCGTGTAACCCTCATAGTAATGAAAACGGCCTTGCATAGCCAAGACTTGCTTATCTCCTAGTTTGCCACAAATAAAATTCCCCTTATGCCCGGTAGCGGTAGATTTCATAAAATGTGGGATCTCCGCATAAGGTATCACTATAGGGTCTGTTATTTGATCGGCTAAAGAGCCTAAGCCACTACCAAGGATAATGGCGGTCTCCGGGTTACCTTCGATCCGGCTCGCTAAATAGGAGGCCGCTTCCCGATATTGTTCGGTTTTAATCATTTCCATATTTAATCAATTTAACGTTTCATTAAGTTATAGGCTATCTCTGCCGTTTTCTCCATAATCTCGTCCTCTCCCGGTACCTTCTTATTCTCCATCAATATTTTACCATCACAGATAACGGTATCCACGCAACTACCGTTGGCGGCGTATACCAGATTAGAGACGAAATTGAAGTTCGGGGTAAAAGCGGGGGTGTTGAGATCGATCAAGCATAGATCGGCTAAATGCCCCTCCTTGATCTGCCCGGCTTTTAAACCGAACATAGCGGCTCCTTCCGCCGTAGCGGCTTGCAGCATCTCATTCGCGGTCAAGGCTTCGGGATCCTTTCGCCAGGCTTTTCCTAATAGGGAAGCCAGCTTCATCGCCTCGATCATATCCAAGTTATTGGAAGAGGAACAACCGTCCGTTCCCAATCCCACGGTAATACCCAATTGGCGCATTTCCTTGAACTTAAAATGAATGCCGGAAGCCAGTTTCATGTTGGAGGCCGGGTTGTGCACGACCTTGACTTCATGATCGGCCAGCATACGAAGCTCATCATCATCGATGTAAATTCCATGAGCGATGATCAAACGTGGAGAAAGCACACCTAACTCATATAAATAACGTACGGGAGTGAGTCCGAATCTATCGAGAGAGTCTTTCACTTCCCCCTCTGTCTCTGCCAGATGCAGATGGATAGGGATTTGGTGTTCCATGGCGAACTGATGCGCCCATTTCAGAAGCTCACCGGAAACGGTATAGATAGCGTGCGGCCCGATCGAGAAGCGAACCCGTTTGCTGTAGTTATCCACATCTTGGATCAGTCGTTCGTTATGGCGTTTGCATTTCTCCGCCTCTTCTTTATCAAAACCATCGAAGCAAACGCCGGCTATGATACCTCGCAATCCCATCTCTTCCGTCACATCGGCCGTGACACGAGGGCGTTGATACATGTCGAAGAAAGTGGTCGTGCCACTTTTTATCATTTCCAAACACGCTAATTTCGCTCCCCAATATACATCCTCACGGGTCATTTTCGCCTCATTCGGCCAGATCTTTTGCTCAAGCCACGGCATAAGCGGCATATCATCGCCAAAGCCGCGGAACAAAGTCATGGCAGCATGCGTATGAGCGTTCACGAAACCGGGAATGACGGCTTTACGGCTACCATCCAGTATCTTATCGGCAGGAAAGGACAGCTCCGCTCCTATTTGCTTGATCTCTTTTCCTTCGATATAGATATCAATCGTTTTATCGTTAAACAGGACATTCTTTATTAATATACTCATCTTCTTCCTTCTTATTTATATAAACGGTAGAATTCCGCTACCGACTCGATTCCCTTGAAGAAGATATCCAACTCCTGGCTCTCGTTGGGCGAATGGATCGCGTTTTGCTCCAAGCCGAATCCCATCAGTACGGTCTTGATACCTAATACCTGCTCGAATGTAGAGATAATAGGAATGCTACCTCCGCGACGAACCGCCAACGGTTTCTTCCCGAATGCGATGCCAACAGCCTTTTCTGCCGCTTGATAAGCTGGCAAGTCTATCGGACAAACATATCCTTGCCCGCCATGGCTGGGCGTAACTTTCACTTTAACATAAGGTGGGGTCACACGAGCTATATACTCCTCAAACATTTGGGAGATCTTGGCATGATCTTGGTGTGGAACCAAACGAGTGGAAACCTTGGCATAAGCCTTTGAAGGCAATACAGTTTTGCTTCCTTCCCCCGTATATCCGCCCCAAATACCACAGATATCGAAAGAAGGCCGACAACTATTACGTTCTAGCGTAGAATAGCCTTTCTCTCCGAAAAGAGCGTCTACCCCGATCGCTTTCTTATATTTTTCCTCGTCGAATGGGATTTGGGCGATCATCTCCCGTTCTGCGGGAGATACATCCTCCACGTCGTCATAAAAACCCGGGATCGTGATGCGTCCATCCACGTCGGTGATATCTGCCATCAATTTGCAAAGTACATTGATCGGATTCGCTACGGCTCCGCCAAAATGACCGGAATGCAAATCGCGGTTCGGTCCGGTTACTTCTATTTCCCAGTAAGCCAAACCACGTAAGCCTGTCGTGAGCGACGGTGTTTCAGCGCTGACCATGCTTGTATCGGAAACGAGGATTACATCCGCTTTCAATAATTCTTTATGTTCCCGGCAAAAATCTTCCAAGCTAGGAGAACCTATCTCCTCCTCTCCTTCGAAAATAAACTTCACGTTACACTGTAACAAACCTTCTTTAATCGCTGTCTCAAAACCTTTTACTTGAATCATGCCCTGTCCCTTATCATCATCTGCTCCACGGGCCCAAATGCGTCCGTCCCGGATCACCGGCTCGAAAGGTTCACTCTTCCACAGTTCTAGTGGTTCGGCAGGCATTACATCGTAATGAGCGTAAACCAATACGGTCGGAGCATTGGGAGATACCATTTTCTCGGCGTATACGACAGGATTGCCTTTCGTAGGCATTACCTCGGCCTTATCTGCACCGGAAGACAGCAGCACCTCTGTCCAACGTTGGGCACATGTCAACATGTCCGGCTTATTCTCATGCTTGGCGCTGATTGACGGAATGCGGATTAAAGAGAACAATTCTTCAAGAAAACGATCCTTATTGGATTCGATATAAGATTTTACTGACATAGCGTTTTATTTTATGTTTATAAATTGTAGCAAATATAACGAAACAGATGGGGATTGCAAGGAGTTTTATGGTATTTTAGCCGTGTTACTGCAATAGGCGTGCAGTAACACGGCAAGGCGGATTGCAGTATACGAGAGAGTTTCATCCCATGATCCATTTAGCTCGTTCACCTAATATACGGTACATGAACCAAGTAAACGCCCATGAGATTATGAAAATCAAAAGTGCCATTATGGGTACTTGCAAAGGTATCGGTAAATCAAACTTCCCGATCAAGATAAAGATCGGACCTACGACAAAGTAATGTACGATATAGATTCCGAAACCATATTTGGATATTTTCGATAGTTTTTTAGCTATGAGAGTATTATGAATACGTACCTTTTGAAGAAGAATAAATACAGCCGCCGTCATTAAGACTACATTCGGACTACAGAAGGTGAAAAATAACTCCATATCCAATTCTGTTGCCTTGGGATTCGCTGCGGCCGAACTGAATCCACTATAGGTTATGGCATAACCAACCACAAACATGGCTGCGCAAATAGCGAAGGTTTTCCAAATATTCCAATTATTACCTTGTTTTAAGTAATGTCCTAATAGGAGATATCCGTTGAATCCTGCGAAATAATAAAACATGCCGAATTGATTCCACGTCGCTTCCCCGTATAAATATTTGCTGATATAGGCAGACATATAAGGCAAGAAAAGAGATACGAACCATATCCCTAAATAGACCCTCTCTTTGGAACGATCCGCCTTCTCGATCCATGCGGAGAAGAATGGCATATACAGATACAATCCGATGAGTAAATAAATGTACCACATATGGTTTTCCTTAAAACTGAAATTGAACGGGATCATGGCGATGTCTTTCAATGCGTCGGATAAGGATTGTGACTCATTTCCTTGCACATAGCAGAAAAACTCACCGATTATCTCTTTCGGCAAACCTAATAGCCCTGTAACCCAAGGGAATATATTGTATAATACAGACCATATCAAAAAAGGAAATAATACCCTATATATTCTCTTTTTATAGAAAACACCTAAAGATTGTTCCCGTATAGGCAATAGTAAAAGTCCCGTCATCATAACGAAAAGAGGAACAGAGGGCCGTAAAAGAGAGCCGTAAACAGCGGCCCAATGTTTATATTCCGGTAAACTTCCGAGTGTAGGTGAGATATAAAAAGGATCTATACAATGTACTCCGATAACCATCAGCATAGCTACGGTTCGTATTACATCGAGCCACACGATATGTGACTGTGTTGTTGCGTTGTTCATGGATTTATGTGTTAAATTTAAAAGATGGGTGACAAAGATAGAGCTTAGTATGAGAATTTTGTTTATCTTTATTGTTAATTTATTGTATCAAGTATTATGGTCAAACGAATTATCATTATTGGCGCTACCTCCGGTATCGGCTATGAGGTTGCTAAGATTTATTGGAAACGAGGATATCAACTGGGATTGGCTGGCCGTCGGGTTGATCGGTTGGAGGAGTTTCGTAAGCAAGATCCGGAGCATATCCGGATAAAGCAGTTGGACGTGACCGCCGAGGATGCCGCTGATCGTTTAGACGAATTAATCCGTGATTTAGGAGGAATGGACATCTTCCTGCTTAGTTCAGGGATCGGCAACCAGAATAAATACTTAGATACTTCCATTGAACAAGCTACGATACAGACGAATGTGACGGGTTTTACACGTATGGTACTAGCTGCTTATCGTTATTTTTCCAGTCAAGGTGGTGGGCATATATCTGTAATCAGCTCTATTGCCGGAACCAAAGGATTAGGTGTCGCTCCCTCCTACTCGGCTACCAAACGATACCAAAATATTTATATAGACGCTTTAGCCCAACTTTCCCGTATGGAGAAACAGCCTATTACATTTACGGATATCCGTCCGGGATTTGTCCGTACGGATTTATTGAAAGACGGCAGGAATTATCCTATGCTGATGTCTCCCCAATACGCCGCCTTGCGTATCGCTAACGCTATAGACCGGAAAAAGAGAAGGGCGATCATCGATTGGAGATACGCTATCCTTGTCTTTTTCTGGAGACTGATCCCTGAATGGCTTTGGGAATGGCTGCCAATACGGAATTAGGATCGGGTATGTTAGAGATTTATCTTTTTTGCTTCTACATTAGATTTTCTCTTGCGCCGGGAGCATGCTGAAGGACTGCGCCGACTATCTGGCAACTATCTAATTCATCACAATCGCCACATGTATTAAAGCCTTTTCCGGATACACATTTGCGTATTTCACAATAATCACTGCAATACGCAAATTTCACTCCGTCCGCACGACACCCCATACAGTTTATAGTTGCGGCTGTAATTTCGGGCGCATTGTTCATGGCGCTCCACTTTTGGGCGGTTTTTTCTCTTAGCTCATCATCATTCTTAACTGTGGCTATGCGGGCATCGCAACTTTCGCAATCTAATCCGCAACAGGCTATCAATTGTTTCATTATTTAGTTGTCAGTTTATTTTCTTGTTTGTTTCTGTCCTTGCTTTTACTTTTCGGCAAACATAATAAAAATTCCTACCTTTGCGCCCAATTACTAATTTTTTAATCTATACAGATGGGTTTATTTATTAAGAAGCCTTTAGCGGATTTGATGACCGAGGCAAATGATTCGGGCAGTAAATCGCTGAAGCGTATCCTTGGCCCGTGGAGTTTGATCGCCTTAGGTGTCGGTGTTATTATCGGTGCCGGATTGTTCTCCATTACGGGTGCGGTGGCCGCCGGGTATACGGGGCCTGCCATTACTTTATCTTTCGCTATCGCCGCCTTGGGCTGTTGTTTCGCCGGGTTATGTTACGCCGAGTTCGCATCCATGATCCCGGTGGCAGGTAGCGCATATACCTACTCGTATGCCACGATGGGTGAGTTGGTCGCTTGGATTATCGGTTGGGATTTGGTGCTCGAGTACTGCGTGGCCGCTACGACCGTTAGCATAAGTTGGAGTCGGTATTTGGTCGTTTTTCTGGAAGGATTCGGAGTACATTTACCGCAAGCCTTGACAGCTTGCCCTTGGGATGGCGGTATCGTGAATATCCCGGCTTTCGTGATCGTGGTGTTAATGAGTATCTTGTTGATACGAGGAACGGAAGGCAGTTCTATCTTCAATGGGATCATCGTATTCTTGAAAGTCTCCGTAGTCTTGGTGTTCGTAGTCTTGGGATGGAAATATATCCGTATGGAGAATTATACGCCTTATATCCCCACTAATACAGGGACTCTAGGCGAGTTCGGATTTTCCGGTATCCTACGAGGGGCGGCTATCGTATTCTTTGCTTTCCTCGGTTTCGACGCTGTAAGTACGGCAGCGCAGGAAACCAAGAACCCGAAACGGGATATGCCGATCGGGATCTTGATGTCATTGGTGGTTTGTACTATATTATATATGCTGTTTGCCCACGTGATGACCGGAGTCGTACATTACTCCGCTTTTGCTGGCCAGAATGGAATCGCTCCTGTGGCAATAGCTATCGATCATATGGGACAAATGGATGCTTCTGGTGTGATTCGTCCGGATTACCCTTGGATGAATCGGGCGATCGTAATAGCTATTTTACTGGGGTATTGCTCGGTTATCATGGTAACGTTATTAGGACAGAGCCGTGTATTCTTGAGTATGAGCCGGGATGGGCTGCTCCCTCCCCTATTTTCCCATATCCATGAGAAATTCCGCACGCCGGCACGAAGTAATTTCCTGTTTATGTTATTGGTCGGTGCATTGGCAGCTTTCGTTCCGGCGAGCGTAGCGGGCGAGATGTGTAGTATCGGGACTTTGTTCGCTTTTACGCTAGTTTGCGCCGGGGTATTGATTGTCCGTAAGACAATGCCGGACGCTCCCCGGTCTTTCAAGACCCCGTTGGTTCCGTTCGTGCCTATCGCCGGTATCATAACTTGTCTGGTGATGATGCTTTTTCTCCCGGCTGATACATGGATTCGTTTGGTATTATGGATGTTAATCGGTCTGGATATATATGTCTGCTATGGAATCAAACATAGCAAACTGGAACATATGCAGAAACATCGCTCGGGACAGACCACATTGGATATGATCGGTATTACCCTATCCGTGCTTTGCGTGATCACGGGGCTTTGGCACCAGCAAACCGTGGGATGGGGCGAGAGCAAAATCTTATTGATTATCTCATTCGTATTCGCTTTTACGCATCTAGCTTTCTATCTTTACAGACTCGGGAAGCAGTTTACGAGCCTTACCCGTTAGCGATTCAGCACGATTAGTCTCGATGGTTCACGCGACTAGTCCCGATGGTCAACGCCATTAGTGGTGAAGGCTTATGCGAGTAGTCGCGTTGACCTTCACCACTAATGGCGTACTATACCACTTCCTTTGATACGATTTATCGGATTCTAGCTCTTAAAAGTAAGCCTCTTATTCATCATAAAATTAACGGCTCCGTAAACGAAAAGTCCAAGGAACTGACCCAGATATTCATTTAGATCGATCACCTCCACCATTAAAAGCAAGAATATGAATTGAGTAGCGTAAGCGCAACCAAAAGCGATTAGGAATAAAGGAATCTCCTTCCAGAAATTACCTTTCCCGGAAGAAAATACCCAGTATTTACTCCAAAAGAAGTTATTCACCAAGGCAGCCACATATCCAGCCATGTTCGACCACAAGTAATTACAATCCAGAATATCCATTAATATCCAGATTACCAATGCGGTGATCAAAGCGTTAGAAGAACCTACAATGGCGAAACGAAGAATACGAACAGATTCCTTCATGCTGTTAATTATACGTTTCGAATGACAAATATACGGGTTTATTTCTATATTTGTGCTGTACTTTTGATCAAGTATGTAACATTCTTAAAACAATTATGAGTATGATTAGACTAAATGTATTTATTCAAGTAAGTGAGGAGAATCGTCCAGCCGCATTGGAGACAGCGAAAGAATTGGTTGAAAAGTCTTTGAAAGACAATGGCTGTATAGCTTATGATATTTTCGAGAGCTCTACTCGTAGTGATGTATTGATGATTTGTGAGACGTGGAAAGACGCTGAATCCTTATCAGCTCACGAAAAAGCTGAGCATTTCGTAACGTTGGTTCCTAAATTGCAAGGATTAGGTGCGATGAAACTTGAGAAATTTACATTTTAAGGGTTTTATGTAGGATCTTATTATAAGCCTGAACATGCTAAAAAATCATAGTTATGAATCCTTCAACTTATAACTATGAATGAAAGAAAACATAACTATGATTTTTTTAGTGTTATCGCTCGTTGATTGAGATATATTCCCTATCGTCCAAAACGTTCTTGTAAGCCGGACGGATGATGCGTTTTCCGTCAAAGTTCAACTCCTCGATACGGTGAGCGGTCCAACCCACGATTCGGGCCATGGCGAATAAAGGCGTATAGATTTCCTGTGGCAAACCGATCATCTCATAAACGAATCCAGAATAGAAGTCCACGTTCGAGGAAACCCGTTTCTTAGTTCCTTTATGCTTGGCGAAACATTCGATCGCTCTTTCCTCTAATAACTCAAGGAAGGCGAATTCCTCAGAGCGACCTTTCTCTTTTGCCAGATCACGAGCCAGTTCCTTTAATACGACCGCACGGGGATCGGAAATCGTATAGACCGCATGGCCGATACCATAGATCAAGCCTGTCTTGTTATAAGCCTCTTTGTTAAGCATCCGCATGAAATAAGTATCGATCTCGTCCACGTTCTTCCAATCCGCGATATTCTCTTTCAAATGATGGAACATATCTACTACCTGAATATTGGCACCTCCGTGCAACGGGCCTTTCAATGAGCCGATACCAGCTGCGATAGATGAGTACGTATCCGTTCCCGTAGAACTAGTGACGCGTACCGTGAACGTAGAGTTATTACCACCACCATGTTCTGCTTGCAATACCAAGAGCAAATCCAACGTACGTGCGTCCAGATCCGTGAAATCACGTTTCAGCATGTGAAGGAAATTTTCTGCGATCGATAAGTTCTCGTGCGGATGACGGATGTGTAAAGAACGCCCCTGTGTGCTATGACGATAAATATTGTAGGCATAAGCGATAATCGTCGGGAACTTAGAGATCAATTCAATAGATTGGCGCATTAAGTTATCTCGGGAGGTGTCGTCCGGGTTTGCGTCGAAGGTATACATCTCCAATACGCTACGAGCCAATATATTCATGATGTTCTGTCCTTCCAGATCCAGAATATTCATCTTGGTCTTTTGCTCCAAGGGCATATTATCGTTCAACAGTTCTTTAAAGGCTGATAATTCCTCTTTATCGGGGAGTTTACCAGAAAGTAATAAATAAGCCACTTCCTCAAAACCGAACCGTTTTTCCTTGATGAAATCACGCGCTAAATCCTCTACGTCGTAACCTCTATAGAATAACTTACCGGGGATTGCTTTAAGACCGCCCTCTGGCAAGCGTTCGTATCCTACTACATTACCGACTTGGGTCAATCCTACTAACACGCCGCTACCATCCTCGTTACGAAGGCCACGTTTCACATTATACATCGGGAAAAGTTCGTTGTCAATCTTGCAAGCCTCTCTGGCAGCCTCGGACAATTTGTAAATTAAATATTCTTTCTTCAACATGACTATACTAATTTAATTGTTTCGATAATAGAGATGATACGATCACCAAATTCTTTGGTGCCGAGAGATTTGCCATTCGGCATAAAACGAGCCAAGTCATGAGTGGCCTCTCCAGCGGAGAAAGCTTGCTCCATAGCGGATGTAATCAGGTTAGCCGCATCACTCCATCCCATATATTCCAGCATCATCACGGATGATAATAATAAGGAAGAGGGGTTTACGAGATTCTTTCCCGCGATATTCGGAGCGGTTCCATGTGTTGCCTCGAAGATCGCATGACCACTGTTATAGTTGATATTAGCGCCGGGAGCAATGCCAATGCCACCTACCATTGCTGCTAATTGATCGGAGATATAATCGCCGTTCAGGTTCAAGGTAGCGATCACGGAATATTCTTCCGGAATTAATAGAGTGTTTTGCAAGAAAGCATCGGCTATGACATCCTTGATAATGATTTTACCGGCCTTTGAAGCTTCCACTAAGGCGGTATTGGCCGCTTCCTCGCCTTGCTCTTTCTTGATCTTCTCATATTGAGGCCATGTGAAAGTGAGATCCGCAAACTCCCGTTCCGCTAAAGCGTATCCCCATAGTTTGAAACCACCTTCCGTGAATTTCATGATGTTACCTTTGTGTACCAAAGTCACGCTCGGTAACTGATGCAATATCGCGTATTCGATAGCGGCACGCACCAGACGCTCCGTACCTTCCACAGAAACCGGCTTGATGCCGAAAGAGGAAGTTTCCGGGAAACGTATTTTCTTCACTCCCATTTCCTCGGTGAGGAACTTCAATAACTTTTGTGCCTCCGGAGTCCCTTGTTGCCATTCGATTCCGGCATAGATATCTTCCGTATTCTCACGGAAGATATACATATTCACTTTCTGCGGCTCCTTTACCGGAGATACGACTCCTTTAAACCAACGAACCGGACGGAGACAAACATATAAATCCAACGTCTGACGGAGGGCCACATTTAATGAACGGATACCTCCACCAATCGGAGTTGTCAACGGTCCCTTAATACCGACGATGTATTCACGGAATGCTTCCATAGTCTCATCGGGAAGCCAACTTCCGGTTTGCTTAAACGCCTTTTCACCGGCTAAGACCTCTTTCCATTCAATGGAACGGGTTCCGTTGTAAGCTTGCTTGATGGCAGCGTTTACTATCTTTTGGCTAACGGGAGTGATCTCATGCCCCACGCCATCTCCTTCAATATAAGGGATCGTCACGTGATCCGGAACGAAAATATGATTACCTTTCTTTGTTATCTTACTCATGATATCAAGATTTTTTTGTTTGTCTTAGTGAGCTGTATTTAAAGCGGAACCCGCCTTGAACCATTTAATTTGTAAATCATTATACGTATGGTTAACCGGGAATGATTCTTGCGTACCATCCGCATGAAGAAGAACGGCCGTCAACGGTTTGCCCGGCTGAAAATCTTTCAATCCGATGATCGAGATATGGTCATTCTCACGGATCTTGCTATAATCCTCCTTATCGGCGAAAGTCAGTGCTAACATTCCTTGTTTCTTCAAGTTTGTCTCGTGGATACGGGCGAAACTCTTGGCTAGGATCACTTTTACATTTAGGAAGCGAGGCTCCATGGCTGCATGTTCCCGGGAAGAGCCTTCACCATAGTTTTCTTCCGCTACGACGATCGAGGAAATACCATTTGCCTTGTATTGTTTCGCTACGGCAGAAACTGCTTCATATTCATTGTTCAGTTGATTCAATACAGAGTTTGTCTTCCCATTGAAAGCGTTTACGGCTCCCATCAACATATTATCCGATATATTTTCCAAATGCCCACGGAAACGTAACCATGGACCGGCCATCGAGATATGATCCGTCGTACATTTACCTTCAGCCTTGATAAGAAGGGGCATATTCGTGAAATCCTCTCCGTTCCAAGGAGCGAAAGACTTTAATACCTGTAGGCGATTGGATTCCGGATCGATGTTCACCACTACGTTCTTACCCGTAGGTGCCAGATAGCCGTTATCCTTTACCTCGAAACCTTTCGGCGGAAAATCCGAGCCTTTCGGTTCTTTCAGTTTCACAACCTTACCATCCTCTGTCTTCAAGGTATCGGTCAAAGGATTGAAACATAGATCACCTGCGATGGTCAAGGCCAGTGTCAGTTCCGGAGAAGCGACAAAAGCATGTGTATTCGGATTACCGTCCGCACGTTTAGCGAAGTTACGATTGAATGAAGTAACGATCGAATTCTTACGGGTATTATCATCCGTATGACGTTTCCATTGTCCGATACAAGGACCACAGGCATTCGCCATAATGGTTGCGCCAATCCGTTCAAAATCACCGATAATACCATCTCTTTCTGCCGTATAACGGATTTGCTCGGAACCCGGGTTGATGATCAAGGGTGCCGCTACCGGTATTTTATCCTCATAAGCTTGGCGAGCAATAGATGCCGCACGGCTTAGATCTTGATAAGAAGAGTTGGTACAGGAACCGATTAATCCGACCTCCATCTTTCGGGGATAGCCATTCGCTTTTACTTTTGCGGCAAACTCCGAGATAGGCGTAGCTGCATCCGGCGTGAACGGACCATTGATATGCGGCTCCAATTCGGAAAGGTTAATAACGATTACACGATCGTAAAACTTATCTGGCTCGGCACGAACGTCCATATCCGCTTCCAGATATTCACCGATAGCTTCGGCCCAGCTCGCTACCTCGTCACGTCCCGTGGCACGAAGATATTGAGCCATTGTATTATCGAATGGGAATAAGGAAGTAGTCGCTCCTACCTCGGCACCCATATTACAGATCGTAGCTTTTCCGGTCGCTGAGATTGAGGCGGTGCCCGGACCGAAATATTCGATGATAGCGTTCGTTCCACCTTTTACGGTTAAGATGCCCGCTAGCTTAAGAATCACGTCCTTCGGCGAGGCCCAACCATTCAAACTACCAGTTAACTTAACACCAATTAGTTTCGGCATCTTCAGTTCCCATTCCATTCCGGTCATGACATCCACGGCGTCGGCTCCTCCTACTCCGATAGCGACCATTCCAAGTCCTCCGGCATTCGGGGTATGTGAATCAGTTCCTACCATCATACCGCCGGGAAACGCATAATTTTCCAATACCACTTGATGGATAATGCCTGCTCCGGGTTTCCAAAAACCGATTCCATATTTATCGGAGACCGATTTCAAGAAATCATAGACCTCGCTATTGCTTTTGGTAGCCGTATCGATATCCGTCTTGGCTCCCATATTCGCTTGGATCAAATGGTCGCAATGCACGGTAGCCGGTACTGCGGATTTTTCTTTTCCGGCGTTCATGAATTGTAAAAGCGCCATCTGAGCGGTGGCATCTTGCATAGCCACACGGTCGGGACGGAAATTCACATAATCCTCACCTCTTTTGAAAAGGCGAGTCGAGCTTTCATCGTATAGATGCGCATATAAGATTTTCTCGGCCAAGGTCATCGGGCGACCACCGATACGTTCGCGGGCTGTGTCCACTCTTCTGGGGAAATTCGCATAGAAATTTCTAAGCATGTCAATGTCGTACACCATATTCATATTCGTTTTTTATTGTAAGCCTTTTCGCAAATATATTTATCTATAACCAGCTAAAATGTAATAAATAAGACATCTGCCAATGAGTCTTTGTTTTTATTATCAACAAATATATAATATAATGAAATACAATTTGTTCGATAATTTCTATGAGGTTATAGAGGTTATTTATAATCTCCCGGATAACTTAGAAAAACGGGCTAATCGCACGTTTATTAATAAAACGTACCATTAGCCCGTTTTGTTCAAGCCTTGGAGCTGTTTTTTCTACTTATCGAGACTTTCTTTCCATCTTTGGGCATAACTATGCAAAATAGATGCGATACCCTCTCCGATCCGGACATAATCTTCCCGTTTAAGGTTGGCTAAAGATGCGCGGATAGACCACTCGGGAGCATCAAAACCTCCTCCGTTCAGTAAAACCAAGGAAGTTTCCTGTGCCAGACGGAAAACGACATCCAGAGGTTCGTAATTCTTTTTTAGATATTCCACGAAATCATCCCCATAGAATTTCTTAGCCCAGACAAGCATATCGATCTCACTATAGTATCCCGCACGCAAAGGGTCGTCCAATAAGGTGAATCCGGTGCTTTCCCACAATGTGTGTAAACGCTCGTGGATCATATCCTGCATCCTTTTCTTATAGGTATTTTCCGCATCTAATAGAGCGAAAGACGCAAACAGAGACATTTGTGTTTGTTGTGGCAAGGAAAGACCGGCCGTATGATTCAAGGCTACTTGACGGCTATCGGCTACCATACGATCAATAAAGCGGATATCCTCGGGATGTAAGGATAGACTGCTATATCGTTTTTTTAGAAGCTCCTGTTTATCTCTTGGCAATTCACGGATCATCCGGTCGTAAATATTATCTTGATGTAAAGCGATTACCGCCAATCTCCATCCGGTTGCCCCGAAATATTTGGAGAAAGAGTAGACACATAACGTATTCTTTGGTAATTCGGCCATCATCGAGCGAAAATGCGGAATAAATGTCGCATACACATCATCCGTAATAATCATGAGGTTGGGATTGTCGTTCCGTACGATCTCAACGATCCTATTCATCAATGCTTTTGTCAATCCGTATGAAGGCGGGTTGCTCGGGTTTGTTATGAAAGCGGCTTTCACGCTAGGATCTTTCAGGACATCTAAATCCTTTTCTTGATATTGCCATGTGTGATAGCCGTCTTTTGTCATCTTCAAGGCTTTTATCTCTATGACATTAAAAAGATAACGAGCCTGTTCCGGAATCTCTATATAAGGAGTGAATACCGGAGCGAAGAGAACGATCTTGTCTCCCTTATTCAACAAGAAATTCTGTTGCAAGGAATCGAAGATATAACACATGGCGGCAGTTCCGCCCTCGGTAGCGAAAAGGTCGAATATTCCCTCAGGGGGCTGGTTATCACATAATTCTTGGTCTAAATAATCCCGCACGAGCATTTCCGTATATTTCAAGATACGATCGGGAACCGGATATTGATCACCAATGACACCTTCCGCCCATTCGTATACAAGCTCATTCTCATCTACACCTTTTTCCGTGACCAGATATTCATAGGTACCCTTCAATAAAGTAGCGCCGGGAGATTGCGCATGTTTCTTTAGAAACTGTACGAAGCGAGACGCGATCCTTTTGCGGTTGGGAACCCCTGCGGCTCCGGCCATCTCATCTGCCAATTCGGTTTCCCGCTGGCATTCCTCCAAGGCGAACTGCCCTAATAGGAAGAATGCCTCCCGTGGAACCGTACTGATCCAGTTTGGATTTCCCCTTCCTGCGTTCAGCATGATGTGCGTACTTTTACGAGCGCTCTCATCCGCTAACTCTATCAAGATGTTCTTTAGCTCGAAAGGGCTAATCTCCGACATCTTTTTCTCATATTCTCTCGTGACATGTATTTTCTTCTTGTCCATACATTATATATATTACATGATTAGCACAATAACGACACCCCAGATGATTAATAAAGTATTACCCACCGCATAGGTAACGGTATAGCCTAAGGCTGGAGTCTCACTTCCTACGGCATCTTCCACCGCTCCTAATGCGGCGGTTGTCGTACGTGAACCTGCCGTGCAACCTAAAGTGATAGCCGGATGGAACTTAAAAACGTAACGTCCCATCAGAATACCGATGATAAGCGGGATAGATGTCGCTAAAGCACCGATAATAAATAAACTTATACCGACTTCCTTCAATCCGGTCACGAAACTGGGACCCGCCGTGATACCGACTACGGCGATAAACATATTCAGTCCCAAATTATTTAATATCCAGACGGAAGGCTCTGGAATACGCCCGAAGGTCGGATGCTTGGAACGAAGCCATCCAAAGACGAGTCCGGCTATCAAAGCGCCGCCACTCGTACTCAGGCTGATCGGGACACCTCCGAAATGAATCGCGAGCGAACCTAAAATTCCCCCTAAGAAAATACCGATACCCACGAAAATCAAATCGGTCTGATTGGTTGGGCGATCGGGATATCCTAAAGTCGTAGCCGCTTTATTTACCTCTGATTTCATACCCACCAATTCCAACATATCACCGGAATCTATCACCGTAGCGGCCAAGACCGGGATATTGATACCCGCACGCCTTACGGACTTGATGCTAACACCATGCATAAACGATTGATTGCGTAAATAGCAGATCTTTTTCCCCACGTATTCCTTATGGATCACTAGTACGGGTAACGTCTCTGCCGGAAAATCGAGCAATTCAATGTCATTGACCTCGTCGCCAATCCAGTTCTCCTCTCCGATCACGAATTCCCGGCGACCGCTTAGGACAACCTCATTTCCGGTATGTAAAACCAAATCCGGTTTAACATTGGTTACTACATTATTAATACGGACACGCTCCACGAACAAATGCCGTCCCAATTGGTCTAAATACACCTCCAACTGCTTTACGCTTTTGCCATCCTTGAACCATTCATTACTAATCTTATAGGCCCGGAAAGTTACCGGACGGGCGGCAGGCATAAAGCCCGGTTGCTCGCTCTCGTCGTTATTTCCCATTTTAGCCTCTAGCTCTTTACAGGCTTTTTTCACGTAGTCGAGTCCTCCTAAAAGACGTGGCCCGATATCACTCACTAACCATGCGGATCCTGCCGTACCGAAAATATAAGTTACCGCATAGGCCACGGGCATTACATTTACCATAGCGCTTTTATCCGTATCGCTAATATTCATCTGTCCGATCGTATCTTCGGCAACTCCTAATACTGCCGACATCGTCTGGGAGCCCGCCAATAATCCTGCGGCCTCGCCTGCGTTATATCCCATAAGTTTCGCTAACAAAAAAGGAGCGATCAAACAAAATATACACATGACGGCGGCGAAAAGCATTTGAGGAAGACCTTCCTTTTTCAATCCCCGGAAGAACTGTGGCCCAACGCTATATCCTACAGCGAAGAGGAACATCAAGAAAAAGACGGACTTTAACGGTCCGCTTATATCGATTTTCAATTGCCCGATCAATACACCGACCAATAATACGCTGGTAACCGTTCCCAGCGTGAACTTCTTTATCTTAAACTTGCCAATCCAGAAACCGAGAGCTAAGGTTATGAAAATAGCTAGCTCCGGATAATGTTGAAGTAAATTAGTTATCCATTCCATATCTATTTATTTGATGTTAAACAAAAAAGATGCTATTGAAACAGGGATTCTTTGAAAGATGTTGTTACTTTTCGGGATTATTTATATAAATTTGCGACCGCTTAGGTGATAGAGTTTGTCTACCGACAACTCTATAAAAGGGAATCCGGTTAGAATCCGGAACAGTGCCCGCTACTGTGAAGCTCTTGAAAAGGAAAGCGTTCTGCTATGCCACTGTCTTAAGAAAGATGGGAAGGTTGCTTTCCGAGCCAGTCAGGAAACCTGCCAAGCGAAGTAATGATTAATTCCTCCCGGGGTCAGGAGCAATTAAGAGGATAGAAATATCACCTATATCCAAAAGATGTTGGAGACGGAATAATACGTTGTCTCCGTGGGATTGATATGTAATCTAATTATTAATATATTCATATGATGAGGAAACACTTACTATCTTTCTTCCTGCTGGTCATCAGCCTAGTTTGTCGTGCGCACGATGGCGAGAATTTTGTAGCATCCGATTTATTCGCCTCTTTACAACCGGGCGATAAGGCCGCTTTATTGATGGTACATTTTGGAACAACCCATGATGATACCCGTGCCTTGACAATCGACGCGATCAATCAAAAAGCGAAAGAAGCTTTCAAAGATGTTGAGTTGCGTGAGGCATGGACTTCTCGCATTGTAATGCGCCGCTTAAAAGCTCGTGGCGTAGAGAAACTGAACCCGATCGAGGCCTTGGAAAAATTAAAGACTGATGGTTATACACATGTCTTGATCCAATCCACGAATATAATCGAAGGTATCGAGATGGAATCCTTACGTAAGGATGTTGCCACCATGAAATCTTCTTTCAAGGAGATTCGTATCGGTAATCCTTTATTGTATACACCGGAGGATTATGAGGCGGTAATCGTCGCTATCACAAAAAATGGGGCGAAAGAAGGCGCTACTTTATTGGTAGGCCATGGCACTTATACTCCGGCGACGGCTCAATATGCCATGTTGGATTATATGTTGAAGGAGAAGGGATTCAAGGATTATTCCGTAGGAACCATCGAGGGCTATCCTACTTTTGATACGATGGTAGCCCAAGTAAAGGCCAATGGAACGAAGAAAGTCTTGTTGATGCCATTTATGTTTGTCGCCGGAGACCATGCGAAAAACGATATCGCCGGTGATTGGAAAGAGGAACTGGAAAAGAAAGGCTACGAGGTAAGCGTATTTATGGAAGGTCTGGGACAGAATCCGGATATTCAGAAGATCTTCATCGAACATGCCCGTTTCATGGCTAAACATAAGATGATCGATATCGTTGATAAGAAGAAAGCTTATGCGGTAGAGAAGGACTAAAAAAGTTCTCCAAATCTATGTTTTATTCCTTTCGGAAGAAAAAGTAATTCCTTCCGAAAGAAACTAAATTTTCATTCGAAGGAAAATGGAATTTCTTTCGAAAGGGATTTCACATGCATACAATAAACAGTTATAATGCTAAATATATGAAAAGAGTTTTGACAATCTTACCGTTGACAGCCTTATGTATCAGTACGATGCAGGCACAACACAAGAATGAGTACACGAATTTCGCCGATACGACATTCAATATTCAAGAAGTCGTAGCGACCGCCGCACGCAAGCCACGTCCACAAATCACGAAGTTGGACGTACCTATGAAATATCTTCCTATTTCAATTAATAGCATTACGGCGAGTAGTCTGGAGTTGCGAGGTATCCGTAATATCCAAGATGCGGTACGCTTTATGCCGGGCGTACGATTCCAGACATCTTATGGCGCATTTCAACAATTGTCGATCCGTGGTTTCGATCATTCTATCATGATGATAGACGGTATCCGCGATGAACGTTCGGCAATAAACAACTCTTATCCCGTACCCGATCTATCCTGTATCGAGTCTATTGAATTATTAAAGGGACCGGCTTCTGTACTTTACGGACATTCAGCCGTAGGTGGAACCTTGAATATCGTTCGTAAATCCCCGTCAGAGAAACAGAGCGTTAACGCCCGATTGGCCTATGGTAGTTACGAGAATAAAGAGGCGACGCTTGGCATGGGCGGTAAATTGGTCGGTCCGGTCAATTATTACGCCAATGTCAACTTTTCCGATCAAGAGGGCTGGCGTGATAATGGCAACCGTCGCTTTTCCGGTTATCTGGCATTGCAAGCTAAAATGACGGAACGTGACCTATTAGATGTTCGTGGAGGTTTTAACCGCGACTTCTATGGGACGGAGATCGGTCTTCCCGATTTAATGGCAAATGATGTATATAATGTGCAAACAGGACAGTTATATCTCCATAAAAATGATATGCTACCGGGACTTGACCGTGAGGCTCGTTACAATAACGAGTCCGACTTTATGAAGAATCATGCTTGGAACATATCGACGCAGTATACACATACTTTTTGGAACGGCGCAAAACTAACAGATCGCCTTTCTTACAATAACGACGATATCAACTATTTTGGGACGGAAGCCCTCGACTATCTCGAAAGTGATGATCCGATCTATGATCATTATTATATGAAAAACGGCCAGAAAAAATATATCTGTTTGGACAGTGTATATCTTTCTTTCCCGCTTCGCTTCTCCCATATAGCCAAGACGGTAACCAATACGCTCGAGCTAAGCGGTAAATTCAGGACGGGTGAGATAAAGCATACGTATATGGGAGGTTACTCTTTCGTCGCCTTGAATCGTACCAGCTATTCGGGCTATAATTTAGGGGATGATGTTCAGGGTCCCGGCCTTTATTCGCATGTATCCGTTTATGATCCGCATAGCATGGGATATATGACCAGTAAATTCTCGAAAGCGACGGTTACGCATCATTATTCCAACAGCCTTTATCTTCAAGATATGGTTGAGTTCAACGAGCAATGGAAGGTATTAGCCGCTCTACGTTACGACTTTTTCCGTTATATGTCCGCCAGCGCTACAACTCCTACCGGACGACGTGAGTATGAGGAACATTCAAGCTTCAATATGATAAAGAATAAGGCGTTGACTTATCGTTTCGGAGCGGTCTATCTGCCCCATCCGAATACATCCATTTATGCTTCTTTCGCTTCTTTCTTCAAGCCGATCCGTACGTTCTATCAAGATAATGTCGTTTATGTAGGAGGTGATGGAAATCGTTTCGAGCCTGCTCGCAATGAGGAAGTATTTAAGCCGGAGAAAGGATACCAAGCCGAGGTGGGGCTTAAATATCAATTGAACAATATATTAAGCGCCAATGCCAGCTTGTTCTATATCCGGAAGATGAACAGTACGGCTACGTTGACCAACAACTATCAAGAGGAGGTAAACGGCGAGACTACCACGATGAGCGTAATCGGACAGGTGGGTGTACAAGATTCCAAGGGTTTTGATTTTGATGTCACTCTTTCTCCGGTAAGCACCTTAGCGCTGACGATCGGTTATGGATTGAACGACTCCAAGATCCGGGAGATGAAAGAAATAAAGGATCCGGAATTGATCGAGGCTATCTATGGCAATAACCCGGATGAGACAAAGCAACAATTGAATAGCCAAGAAGGAAACTGGCAGAGCAACGTACCGAACCAGACTTTCTACGCATACGGCAGTTATACCATCCCTCGGGGTGTCTTGAAGAATCTGGAATTTCACTTGAGTAGCAGTTATACCGGTAAAGTATACCGTAATACATCTAACAACTCTTGGTTCGATCCGTATTGGGTAACCGATTTCGGTATGTCTTATTTGTTGAACAACAATATTCACCTTACATTCAACTTGAATAACTTGTTTGACAACAATTATTATAACCAAGCGCTCGGACAACAGATGGTGCCAAGCATGCCTCGTAATTTCCAAGTGGCTATCTCCTATACATTATAATATATAGAACATACGCTCATGAATCTATTGACAAAGATCACGCTATTTATACACAGGATACTGGGCACGGCGTTCAGTATCCTGTTTCTCGTTTGGTTCCTATCGGGATTGGTAATGATCTACCATACGTTCCCGCGAGCGGACCGGGCCGATAAACGGGCGAAGATGGATATTCTCTCTCTGGAGAATCTTCCTTCGTTAGACCAGATAGAGAAACGTTTACCGCAGAACGAGCGGATAAGCCATGTTACCTTAAACAGCTATTTGGGACAAACTGTTTTTCATATCCGGACGGAGAAAGGGAGTTATGATATTCCTGCCGACTCGACGGAAAGATTACCCGTAATCGACTGGAATCGTATCCAACGTGTGGCATCACAATGGAATACCTCTTCCATAGCGAAGGTAGATTCCTTGTACACCTTGGACCAATGGATTCCATTCGGTCGTTTAAAAGAGGAATTTCCGATCTATAAATTCCATTTCGCCGATCCGGAACGACATGAATTATACATATCCTCTAAATCCGGGGAGGTTTTGCAATATACGGATAAAAACAGTCGTTTCTGGGCTTGGCTCGGGGCGATCCCTCATTGGGTTTATTTCACTTCCTTGCGGCAAGACGCTGAATTATGGATAAAGGTAGTTGTCTGGTTATCCGGCATTGGATGCGTTATGTGTATCGCTGGGATCTATTTAGGAATACGGGATTTCCGGTTAGCGAGGAGACGTTATTTGATTTCCCCTTATAAGAAGTTCTGGTATAAATGGCATCATATTCTTGGGGTGTTATTCGGTTTATTCGTCCTCACCTTCTGCTTTAGTGGTATGATGTCTTTGGCTCGTGTACAGGATTGGGGGTTGAAAGCCAAGCTTGATATAAACCCGGTTCAAGAACTGCGGAAGATGGCTCCTTCCCCACTCGATTATCCGTTGGATTACAGGGCGGTCATACAAGCCTATTCCGGCCAGATCCGTCAATTGGAATGGAGTAGTTTTGGTGATATACCCTTTTACATCGTACAAACAGACACGAAGGATATTGTCGTGAACGCAAATAAGAGTGACGGGATATCTTTATTGAACCTGCGACCGGAAGAAATCCGTTCCGTATTGTCTCAGATACATGGTATCGGGACCACGGCTGATATCAAACTGTTGGATGCTTATGATACGTATTATATCTCACGAAAAAGGAATTTAGAACTCCCGGTCTGGAAAGTATCTATTCAAGACGTGGATAATAGTTGTTATTACATTAATCCCCGTAATGGACAATACCGTTATGTAAATACGCCGTCTCGTTGGAACCATTGGATGTATCCGGCATTGCATAGCTTGAATCTGAAATTCTTGGTAGATCATCCGGTCTTATGGAATATCGTGATGTGGGGAACCATGTTGGGAGGCACGTTCGTTTCCTTATCCGGTGTATGGCTTGCGATAAAATATATCAGGCGAAAAGCGAGAAGAAAGAAGTAAAGCCTGTATATTTGTATTATATTTATTGAGAACATTGTATTATAAAATAGATTTGAATGAATAAAGGCAAGATTATAGTCGCCGGAATCGGCCCCGGTAGCGAGGCCGATATAACGCCTGCGGTTTTGGCCGCTATCCAAAGCTCGGATGTCATCATAGGATATAAATATTATTTCCGTTTTATCACCCACTTGCTTCGTGAGGGAACGGAATGTATAGATACAGGTATGAAACGTGAGCAAGCTCGTGCCGAGCAAGCTTTCGCTTATGCCAACGAGGGAAAGACTGTTTGCGTGATCAGTTCCGGTGACGCCGGTATTTATGGCATGACTCCTCTGATTTATGAGATGAAGAAAGAATCCGGAAGCGAGATCGAGATCGAGTCGTATCCGGGCATCAGCGCTTTCCAGAAAGCTGCGTCCTTGCTTGGCGCTCCTATCGGACATGATTTCTGTGTGATTTCCCTCTCAGACTTGATGACTCCTTGGGAACTGATCGAGAAACGGATTCACGCGGCGGCCATGGCCGATTTTGTTACGGCGATCTATAATCCAAAAAGCGAGGGACGTTATTGGCAACTCTATCGTTTAAAAGAATTGTTCCTGCAAGAACGCAAGCCGGAGACTCCGGTCGGTTATGTACGTCAGGCCGGACGGGAGGAGCAAGAAGTATTCGTCACTACGCTCGCAGATCTGGACCCCGAGCAGATCGATATGTTTACGGTAGTCTTGATCGGAAACTCACAAACATATCTTTCCGGGAATCATATGATCACTCCCCGGGGATATTATGGCGAGATCAAACAAAAGAAAATGGATACGGGTATCGGACAGGACATCATGATCCGTAGTTTCCGTACGATCGAGAAGGAATTGAAAAACCAAGAGATCCCGTTGGATAAGAAATGGGCGTTACTCCATGCCATTCATACGACGGCCGATTTCGATATGGAAAATATCCTTTATGCCGACCCGGATGCTGTCTCTACATTATATAATAAGATCAGCGGCGGGGAAGTTCCTACGATCATCACCGATGTCACGATGGCTGCTTCCGGCATTCGTAAGGGAGCTCTGCAACGTCTGGGTGTCGAAGTGAAATGCTACCTTCAAGACGAGCGGGTCGCTGAGATGGCTTCGAGCAAAGGAATTACCCGTACTCAAGCCGGTATTCGTCGGGCCGTGGAAGAGCATCCGACCGCTCTGTTTGTCTTCGGGAACGCCCCGACCGCCCTTATGGAATTATGCGATTTAATACGTAAAGGTAAAGCGACTCCGGCAGGTATTATCGCGGCTCCGGTAGGTTTTGTACATGTGCAGGAATCCAAACATATGGTGAAACCTTTTATCGGTATACCGAAACTAATCGTGGAAGGTCGTAAAGGAGGTAGTAATTTAGCGGCTACGCTAGTGAATGCCATTCTTTGTTTTAATGACGCAAAACAACTAAAGCCGGGAAGAGACGTATGAACCGATTTTATGTCATAGGGCTGGATGATAACATGAAACAATACTTTCCGCCGGAGGTATTGGAGATAATCTCGTCCCACCGGGTGTTCTCTGGAGGCGTGCGGCATCATGAGATCGTACGTTCTTTATTGCCAGAAAAAGCGGACTGGATTGATATCAAAGTCCCGTTGGACGAGGTCTTCGATCGCTATCATTCGTACGACGGTCGGGAAAGCATCGTTGTATTCGCTTCCGGAGATCCTTTGTTTTTCGGATTCGCCGTTACGATTCAAAACCGATTGCCGGATGCGCAAATCCGCCTGTACCCGTCATTTAATTCCTTGCAACTCTTGGCGCAAAATCTATTGATGCCTTACCACGACATGCGGATCGTCTCCCTTACCGGAAGGCCTTGGCACGAGTTCGATCGTGCCTTGATCGAAAGTGCGTCTAAGATAGGCGTGCTCACGGATCGGGAACATACGCCTACGACTATCGCTCGCCGGATGCTGGAATACGGCTATGATAATTATACCATGTTCGTGGGAGAACGATTAGGAAATACCGAACGGCAGAGCATCCGCCAATTCAGTATACAAGCCGCAGCAATGAATAATTTCGTTCATCCGAATTGCTTGATTCTCCGGAAAGAGCGTGACGGGCATTCCCGTAAGTTCGGCCTGCCGGATTCCGCTTTCGAGCATTTGAACGGACGGGAGAAGATGATAACCAAAATGCCGATCCGTTTGTTATCTTTAAGCATGCTGGATCTGATAAACCGGGAACGTTTTTGGGATATCGGCTTTTGTACGGGTTCTGTCTCGATAGAGGCTAAATTGCTGTTCCCGCATTTGCATATCACGAGTTTTGAGATCCGGGAAGAGGGACGAAAGTTAATGACTGAGAATTGCCGTCGTTTTGGGACTCCGGGTATCGAGGCTATAATCGGAGATTTCTTATCGGTGGATTTATCAGCGTTGGAGGCTCCGGATGCAATCTTTATCGGCGGACATGGCGGGAAATTAGTGGAGATCCTTATGGTAGTTTCCAAAAAGATGAAAGAGAGCGGTGTCATCGTCTTCAACTCCGTATCCGACGAAAGCAAAGCGCTTTTAGAGGAAGCGGTCCGCCAAACCGGTCTTCGGATATCCGCCCAAACCCGTATCACGATTGATGATTTTAATACGATTACCGTGAATGTTATTTATAAATTATGAGTACAATATCAATTATTCCAATATCCGATAGCAGCCGGGTGCTTGCTGAGCGAATTCTAGCCTCTTATCCCGAGGCGAAGATCTTACCATTCGGCTCTTTCTCAAAAGAGGTTTTTCACGAATCCAGTAGTTTGGTATTTATAGGAGCGATGGGAATTTGCGTACGCAGTATCGCTCCCTTCGCGGAAGATAAGCATACTGATCCTGCCGTGGTTTGTATAGACAGTACCGGTAAATATGTGATTCCGGTCTTATCCGGACATATCGGTGGTGCGAACGACCTTTCCAAGGAATTGGCAAACCTATTAGGAGCCGAGGCAATTATTACGACACAAAGCGATAATACGAACCTATGGCCGCTCGACACGCTGGGGAAGAAATACGATTGGACCTTGATCGCCAAAGATAGCAATGCCGCCATCTCCACTTTTGTCAATGGAAAACCGACAGCGCTACTCCTTGATATACGAGATAAGGGAACGGATTATCTAGAGCGTACGGCCCCACCTCATGTCTCTATCTTCTATTCCTTCGAGGCGATACCGCAGCAAGACTATGAGTTATTGATGATCGTCAGTCCCAAACAATACGATACATCCATCCATACGATCACCTATATACCGAAAGTCCTCCACCTAGGAATGGGTTGCCGCAAGGATATGCAAGGCGATCCTACGGTCGTTTACGAACATATTAAAGATGTATTGCGTGATAAACGCCTGTATTCGGAGGCCTTGGCGGATGTAAATACAATCGATTTGAAGAAATGCGAACCGGTGCTGACATTACTGGCTTATGGAGTTATGGAATGCCCTTTCCACATCTATACATCGGAGGAGCTGAAAGAAATCCCGGTACCCAATCCCTCGGAGAAAGTACTGGAGGTAACCGAATCCCCAAGTGTATCGGAAGCTTCCGCCATTTATGCGGCTCATGGCGGTCCGCTTTTGGTCGAGAAGCAAAAAGCGGATTTAGGGAAAGGAAATGAATATACCTTTGCCGTAGCGTTAGATCGGACGGCCTGCCGTGAGGGACATATCGAGATCGTAGGAGCCGGTCCCGGCGATCCGGACTTGATCTCTATCCGCGGGCGGCAAATGTTGGAGAAAGCTGATTTGATCCTGTATGCAGGAAGCCTCGTCCCGAAAGAACTTACCTTATGCGCAAAGGCAGGCGCTACGGTGCGAAGCTCGGCGGATATGAATCTGGAAGAACAGTTCGCGTTGATGAAAGAGTTTTATGATAAAGGATTGTTTGTCGTTCGTTTGCACACGGGCGATCCTTGCATCTATGGAGCTATTCAAGAGCAAATGAATTACTTTGATCAATACGGGATGGATTATCATATCACTCCGGGTATCTCCTCTTTCCAAGCCGCCGCCGCCGCTCTTTATTCTCAGTTCACGATTCCGGAGAAAGTACAAACGATCATCCTCACTCGTGGCGAAGGACGTACGCCCATGCCTGAGAAAGAGCAACTGCACAAACTGGCTCAAAGCCAAAGTACGATGTGTATCTTTTTAAGCGCCGGTGTCGTAGAGAAGGTCCAAGAGGAATTATCGCGACACTACGCCCCAACCACTCCGGTAGCCGCTTGCTATAAATTGACATGGAAAGACGAGCGGATCTACCGTGGGCAACTGAAAGATCTCGCCAAGATCGTAAAGGAGAATCATCTTACGTTGACGACATTACTTGTCGTCGGGGATGCCATCGATAACCGCAAGGGCCTATCTCGCTTATATGCGGATGAATTCAAACATCTTTTCCGTAAGTAATGATACTGATTCTTGGAGGAACGACAGAAGGCCGTGTGGCTGTGCGGGTAGCGGACGAGGCAGCCGCTACCTATTACTATTCTACGAAAGGAACTTTGCAATCCATTGAATGCGCTCATGGAATCCGTTTGACCGGAGCCATGAATGCGGAGGAAATGGAGTGTTTTTGTCGTGACCACGCAATTAAGCTATTGATCGATGCGGCACACCCTTTCGCTCAAGTGTTACACCAAACGATCGAACAGGTATCGAAATGCTTACGGATTCCGGTGATTCGTTACGAACGTCGGTATCCACTTCGTGATGAGGACTTGATTTGGTGCGATAGTTATGCAGACGCAATTCGCCAAATGGAAAATAAAGGTATCCAACGGCTACTTGCCCTCAGTGGCGTGAACACCCTTGCCCCGCTCCGTCCTTATTGGCGATCGCATACCACTTGGTTACGTATATTGGAGCGGGAGGAATCTTTGTCGTTGGCCGAGAAGCAGGGCTTCCCCCAAGAAAGTCTGGTTTTCTATCGAGAAGGCGAGGATGAGTTAAAGTTGTTGGAGCAACTCCATCCGGACGCCATCTTGACAAAGGAAAGTGGTTTCTCCGGCTATTTTACGGATAAAGTGAACGCTGCCCGCCAATTCGGAATACCAGTATTTGTCGTGAAGCGTCCCGCATTACCGGAAACTTTCTACCGAGTGTATGGTGAAGACGGATTGCGCAAACAAATTGAACGCCTATTACCAGAATTCTTTCCCTTGAAAAGCGGATATACGACCGGAGCTTGTGCTACCGCCGCCGCAAAAGCCGCTTTATTGGCCTTATTATCAAGGAAGGAACAAACAGAAAGCCAGATAACATTACCCTCGGGAGAACAGATAACGTTGCCGGTAGCCTATACCGAATGGGCCGGGTGTTCCGCCACCTGTACCGTGATCAAGGAGTCTGGGGATGATCCGGACGTGACGAATCATAGCCGGATCCGGGTTACTGTTCAATTATCTCCCGATGCATCCGGTTGTGCCATCGCCGTGGCAGAGTCGTGCCACGATGATGGCACAGCTGTGCCAAGCCGATGGCACAAGCGTGCCACGGTAATGGCACAAGAAGAACATTGTCAAGAAACAGAAAGCGACGATACGGGAAGAGTCATCTTCCAAGCAGGTGAAGGAGTCGGAACCGTGACCCTTCCGGGACTCGGCTTGAAAGTCGGTGGCCCGGCTATAAACGCCACGCCCCGTAAGATGATCCGGCAAGAGCTGATTCCACTCCTGCCCTCACCCGATTCCGTCGCTATTGTCACGGTCTCGGTTCCCGGTGGCGAGGAGTTGGCGAAACGTACCTTCAATCCGAAACTTGGAATTATCGGGGGAATCTCCATTATCGGGACATCCGGAATTGTGCGTCCTTTCTCATCGGACGCTTTTATCGCCTCGATACGGAAAGAAGCCAGTGTCGCCAAAGCGATAGGTTGCGAGACGTTGGTTATTAATTCCGGGGCGAAGAGTGAACGTTACCTTCGGAGCTTATACGCTTCTTTGCCTCCACAATCATTCGTCCATTACGGGAACTTTATAGGAGAGACGCTAAAGATCGCTGCCGATTTAGGTTTCAAGCAGGTTATCTTAGGTATCATGATCGGCAAGGCGGTGAAACTTGCGGAAGGTTTCCTGGATACACACAGCAAAAAAGTCGTCATGAACAAAGGCTTCCTTCAAGATGTAGCGAAAGAAGCGAAATGCGAGGAGGCGACCGTAGATGCAATCAATCGGATTACGTTGGCCCGTGAATTATGGGAGCTTCTTGCGGAAAAAGAACAAAATCGTTTCTTCCCATTACTTTTACAAAAATGTAAATCGTATTGCGCTCCCATCCTTCCCGACGGCGAACTAACCTTGCTGTTAATATCCGAAGAGGGCAAGGTCTTATACCAATCTTAGCTGTAGAGACGCAGCACGCACGCTACGTCTCTACAACCCCCAGACTGTAATAGCATTTCTTTTTAGCTGTTTATTCTTTTTTATTAGGGATTCTTTAAGAATACATATTAGGAGGATTTCGTACTTTTGCCCTCTAAATATTGATTAAAATAATGTTTAGATATCTTTTAATTTATATGGCCTGCCTTCTATTCGCCTTTTCCGTAAAGGCGCAAGGTATTTCCAATGACACGATTCCGAAAGAAGTGCTGATGCTGGACGGTAAGCCTATGACCGAAAAGCAAATACAACGTTATCATAAACAATTACATAAAGACTCCATACGGGCCAACAAAAGGATCTGGTGGTCTATCCTTGGCGGACCGTCTTACACGCCGGAAGCCTCCTTTGGCGTAGGTGGCGCGGTTTTGGCTAGCTTTCGCTTAAACAAGAATGATACGATATCCCAGCGATCGTTTATCCCTGCGGGATTTAACATCACCTTAAACGGGACGTTCGTTTTTGCCGGTGCCGGTACCTTATTCTTCAACGAGAATCGCTTCCGTATTTATATCAGTTACGGTTATCGGAACGAACCTTCGCATTATTTCGGGAAAGGCTATGAGACGATCGAGCAAATCGAGAAAAGCGATTCGACAACGAAATTCCATAAGAGTTCTATCCAACTATATCCCCGTTTCGTATGGGAAGTTAGGCCTCATTTATATACGGGTCCTCTTTTTGATATTAATTTCAGCAAATCAGATGATATCAACCCGGTGATGGCCGAAGATCCTTATTTCAATAAGTTCAAACGAGATTATGTCAATATCGGTGTCGGCGGCTTGATTCAATACGATACACGAAATGACGTGGCGACCCCAAGTTCCGGTATGTTACTAAGCGCGATCGCTAAAGTGTATGGAAAGTATTTAGGCGGTGCATATAATTATGAGATGTTCGAGTTAGAATACCGCCAATTCCAGCAAGTATTTCGTCCTCGTAGCACCTTGGCATGGATCGCCAAGACACAAATCGGTGTGGGAAACGTTCCTTTTACGGAGCTTCCTTCGTTTGGCTCTCCTTTCGATCTTCGCGGATACTATTGGGGCAAGTACCGTGACAAGACCATGGCGTATGGGATTCTGGAGTATCGTCATATGTTCGGCAGCGTGGAGAAATATAAGAGCGGTAATTTCTGGGCGAAGTGTGGTTTTGTTGGCTGGGTCGGCACGGGTACGATCGGAAACGCTCCTATCGTAGACTGGAATAAATGGAAGTTCAACTATGGCGTAGGCTTACGTATCCAAATGCAACCCGGCAAGAACTTCCGCCTAGACGTAGGCAAAGACCCGAACCAAAAAGGGATGGCGGTTTATATGAATATGACGGAAGCCTTCTAAAACCAGAAGGCTCCCGTCTACGATTTATGGAAGTATAACCTTGCGTTAAAATTATCGTTTAAAAGCCGGAAATATCTTAATATCGATTTTTTTCACTAAGTTTGCGCCGTCGAAGGGGTGCCATACTATATGGGCTGAGATCATACCCTTACTACTTGATGCGGGTAATGCCGCCGTAAGAAAAACGAATGTTAGATGGATAAAAATGAAATGTACCGTTATCCGGTAGCTTTAACGATCGCGGGCTCTGATAGTGGCGGTGGTGCCGGAATACAAGCGGATATTAAGACTTTTTCCTCGCTGGGGGTTTTTGGAGCCTCGGCGATAACGGCTATAACCGCTCAAAACACACAGGGAGTGCGAGGGATCCAAGCGATCTCTCCCGAGATTTTGAGAGAACAAATCGAAGCTATTCTTGAGGATTTCATCGTAGATGCCGTAAAAATAGGGATGCTACATAACAAGGATGCCGTAAAGGTCGTATCTGAAACTTTATCTTCCTTCCAACAGACTTCTATCATTTTAGATCCAGTGATGATATCCACGAGCGGAAGTAAATTATTGGAGGATGACGCCATCCGAACCATCATTGATGAGTTGTTCCCTAAAGCGACACTGCTTACTCCGAATATTCCCGAGACGGAATATCTTTCCGGTATAAAAATCAATAACGAGGCGGATATCTTATGTGCCGCCCGGAAATTGCAGGAAAAAGGATGTAACGCTATATTGATCAAAGGGGGGCATATTCCCGGAGTAGAAACGGTGGATCGGTTATTTATCAATGAGAATAATCCGATTTGTCTGGCCTCGCCAACAGTGGAGACCTTCAATACCCATGGAACAGGCTGTACGCTATCGTCCGCCATCGCCGCTTATATGGCACTCGGCCATTCATTGGTGGAAGCCGTACGATTAGCCAAGGAATATATGAATAACGCGCTCGTTCACGGGGCGAATGTATGCATGGGAAAAGGGCACGGACCTGTAAACCACTTCTTCTCACCCTCTGCCCTTCATAAAATCCGATGGAATCATGAATAAGCTGGTCGTAATTACTACACCTTATTTTTTCGCGGATGAAGCTTCTTTGATCGAACTTCTATTCGCAGAAGGAATGTCTCGTTTACATCTACGTAAACCGGATTGTAAACGTGATGAATTGGAGGGCTTATTGGATAAGATCTCTCCGGCTTATTACGACAGGATCGTTCTTCATGATTGGTTTACCTTGGCAGAAGAAAGGGCTTTAGGAGGAGTCCATTTGAACAAGAGGAACCCGGAAGCTCCACCTTTATATAAAGGTAGTATAAGTCGTTCTTGCCATAGTCTGGAAGAGATTATCGAGTATAAACCGGTATGCGACTATGTGTTCCTTAGCCCGATCTTTCAGAGTATATCCAAAGAAGGATATGGTAGCGGATTCTCCTTAGATGGATTGCGAAACGCGAAGGGCATCATCGATGATAAGGTGATTGCCTTGGGAGGAATCTGCCCGCGGACAATAACGAAATTAAAAGATATCCCCTTCGGCGGTGTCGCCGTTCTCGGGGCCCTTTGGGGAAACGATCCCTCCCTTCTTGTTGCGGATCAACTCATAAAACAATTCAAACGATTACAAGTATGGCCTTAAATTATTATTTCGGATATGATGAGAATGGAAGAGTCGGTCGGAGAACAACCGGATTACGCCCCCCTTTTGGTGGAAACAATCGCTTGATGTTTATAACGCATCGTACGCCTAAATATACGGAATGCGACGAGGTAAGCATGGCAATCCAAGGAGGGTGCTCATGGATACAGTTGCGCATGAAGGATGGGATTTATGAGGATACCGTACGTACATGTGCCACTATCTGCGCGGAAGAATGTGAGCGAATCGTGGATTTCTGCGTAAACGATGATCTGGAGGCTGCCGTGACATGTGGCGCTACGGCTTGTCATCTGGGTAAGAATGATATGCCCTTGGATATCGCTTGGGAAGTACTGAGAGACAAGTTAGATTCCAATGCCATCTTCTATATCGGGGCTACGGCGAATACTTTTGAGGATATCCGGCTGGCCGTAGAACGAGGCGCCTCGTATATCGGACTAGGGCCGTATCGCTTTACGGGTACCAAGAAGAATTTGAGTCCCATCTTAGGCTTGGATGGTTATCGTAAAATAATCGCTCAATGCAAGGAGGCTGGCATCGATATTCCTATCTTTGCGATAGGTGGTATTACGCTGGAAGACGTAGGCCCTTTGATGGAGACGGGTATAACCGGAATCGCTGTTTCGGGCGCGATTATCAATGCCCCCGATCCCGTGGAGGAAACCCGCCGGTTTATAGAGGAAATCAATAAGTACTAAACTAAATACATATGGCTACTAAAAAGAATATGCGTATTTCCTATCCGTCCTCGGAAAAGATTTATGTCCCGGGCGAGATCAATAAGATCAAGGTTGGTATGCGTAAGATTAAATTGTTGGACACGGTAACCTTGGATGAGCATGGAGAACGAATCTTCAAGAAGAACAATCCGGTAATCGTTTACGATACGAGCGGCCCGTATTCCGACCCCAAGATATCGATTGATATCGCTAAAGGACTTCCTCGTATACGTGAGGAGTGGTACGGTAAGCGTAAGGATGTGGTTCAATTGCCGGAATTGACTTCCGCTTATGGTCGTGAGCGATTGGCGGACGCGACTCTGGATTCCCTGCGTTTCCCCAAGCGATACTTGCCTTTCCGGGCTAAAGAGGGTAAGAATATCACCCAGATGTATTATGCGAAGAAGCGCATTATCACTCCGGAAATGGAGTACGTGGCGATTCGTGAGAACCAGCAAATCGAGGCTTTGGGACTGAAGTCGTATATCACGCCGGAGTTCGTCCGCAAGGAAATCGCCGCCGGTCGCGCGATCATCCCGGCGAATATCAATCACCCGGAAGCCGAGCCGATGATTATCGGTAAGAAGTTCTTGGTAAAGATCAATACCAATATCGGTAACTCCGCTCTTTCCTCCGGTATCGACGAGGAGATCGAGAAGGCGATATGGAGTTGTAAATGGGGCGGCGACACGTTGATGGATCTCTCTACCGGCGATCATATCCATGAGACGCGCGAGTGGATTATCCGTAACTGTCCGGTTCCGATGGGTACGGTTCCTATTTATCAAGCCTTGGAGAAGGTGAATGGCAAGGTAGAGGATCTTTCTTGGGAGATCTATCGGGATACGTTGGTCGAGCAGGCGGAACAGGGCGTGGATTATTTCACGATCCACGCAGGTTTGTTGCGCAAGCATGTGGAGCTGACGGCGACTCGCCTGACGGGGATCGTATCCAGAGGCGGATCGATCATGGCCAAATGGATGCAGCTTCATGACGAGGAAAACTTCCTGTACACGCATTTCGCCGAGATCTGCGAGATACTGAAGGCATACGACGTGGCGGTCTCTATCGGAGACGGGCTTCGTCCCGGTTCTATCTATGACGCGAACGACGCAGCACAATTCGCCGAGCTTCACACGATGGGAGAACTGACGAAAATAGCTTGGGAGCAGTTCGTGCAAGTGATTATCGAAGGCCCGGGCCATGTTCCCATGAATAAGATCCATGAGAATATGAAGGAACAACAGTATGCCTGCCATGGAGCGCCGTTCTATACGCTGGGCCCGTTGACGACCGATATCGCTCCCGGATACGATCATATCACGTCGGCTATCGGTGGCGCGCAAATCGCTTGGCATGGGACGGCCATGATCTGCTACGTTACGCCGAAGGAGCATTTGGGATTGCCGAATAAGGAAGACGTGCGTAATGGGGTGGTCGCTTATAAGATAGCGGCGCATGCCGCTGACTTGGCGAAAGGGCATCCCGGCGCTCAAGTACGTGATAACGCGTTGAGCAAGGCACGTTTTGATTTCCGCTGGAAAGACCAGTTCAATTTGTCCTTGGACCCGGAAAGGGCTTTACAGTATTATAAGGAGAGTGCTGTTACGGATGGAGAGTACTGTACGATGTGCGGTCCTAATTTCTGCGCTATGCGGTTAAGTAAGGATTTGCAAGGTTGTAAATAAAATACTGTTTTGAGGGGATGAGACGGGGCATGCCCCGTCTCTACAATTGAGTGATTTGTTTTCCGCATTTGTAGCCTTCCTCATATAGTTCTTCCAGTTTCTTTGTGTCGCTTCCGGTACGGCCGACTTTAATCGGGCTTTGCGGACGGATGACGAAGGCTTTTCCTTCGGCCTCCAGTTGGTCTATGTAATCCAAGACCTCGTTGTACTGCCGGTATCGTAGTCGCAACTGTTTCCGGATCGCCGGGTATTTGTTATAAATAAAGCCGGGAAGGTAAAAATCTTTCTCTTCTTTCCGATAGCCTTTGTTACGGGTAAGGATGATGACGTTCTTGGAGAAGCCGTCGGCGATAGCCCGTCGGATAGGGATAGCGTCGCATACGCCTCCGTCGACCATCGGTATCCCGTCTACATACGTAATTGGACAGAGGATCGGTAATGTGCAAGATGCTTTACAGATATCCACCAAACGTTTCTTATCTTTCTTCTCCTCGAAATATTCCGCTTTACCCGTCAAGCAATTGCTCGTGACCATAACGAACCGATCCTTGGACTTGAAATAGGTATCGTAATCCAACGGATAATACAAATCCGGATAGACATAAAACAAGAAATTCAGATCGATATATCCCCTTCCCCGTAAGAAATGACGAAGACCTATGTAATTATATTTCTTCAATAGGTCGATATTGCTAAAACGAGAGCGTCCCCGCTGGCGGGAAGCATACGAGATTCCGTTACTCGCGCCCGCCGATACTCCGATCGTATAAGGAAACCAAATATCATGATCCATAAAATAATCCAATACTCCCACCGTAAATATGGCACGCATTCCGCCACCTTCCAACACCAAACCTGTCTGACTATCTATTTCCATATATATACCTCTGAATTAAAAAAGCCATTGCTGGGTTCCCACCAAGCAATGGCCACAAAAATATAATAAATCAGCGATAAATAATAGTTCCTTTTTAGAATTTACTTGGTCACTTCGTTCACTAAGGGACGGCCTTCCTCGAAATCCTTGATGTTCCGCAAGGTAGTATCGGCGATATTATGCAGAGCCTCTTTCGTGAAAAACGCCTGATGGGAAGTAACGATCACATTGTTGAACGAGAGTAGACGGGCCAAGACATCATCATCGATAATCTTATCCGATTTATCCTCGTAGAAATAGTCTCCTTCCTCCTCGTAGACATCCAATCCAGCGGCGGATACTTTCTTGGTCTTCAATCCCTCGATCAAGGCGTTGGTATGGATCAGTAACCCGCGTCCCGTATTGATAATCATTACGCCGTCTTTCATCTTGGCGATCGAATCGTCGTTGATCAGATAACGAGTCTGGTCAGTCAACGGGCAATGCAAGGAAATGATATCGGACTCTTTGTATAACTCGTCTAAAGAGACATAGGTGATCCCTTCCTCCTTGGCGAATTTCTCATCCGGATACAGGTCGTTTGCCAATACACGCATCCCCAATCCTTTTAAGATATGAATCAATATCTTGGCGATCTTTCCGGTACCGATAATACCGGCGGTCTTGCCATGCATATCAAATCCCATCAAGCCATTCAAGGAGAAGTTGCCATCTCTCGTACGCCAGTATGCCCGGTGTATCTTACGGTTTAACGATAACATCAAGGCCAACGTATATTCAGCGACCGCATAGGGTGAGTAGGCCGGCACGCGTACGACCGGTAATTTCCCTCTGGCGGCATTCAAATCCACATTATTAAAACCGGCGCAACGAAGCGCCAACAGTTTCACGCCATTGGCAACCAAAGCGTCTATTACGGCGGCATCAGCCGTGTCGTTCACGAAAATACATACAGCGTCTACCCCTTGGGTTAAGACGACATTATTGATATTCAAATGTCCTTTATAGTAACGAATATCGAACTCATACCGCTCATTGATCTTATCGAAAGAAGCGATGTCGTAGGGTTTAGCACCAAAAAACGCAATCTTATACGCCATATAACTTTAGTTTTTTAATATAACTAAATTAAGCCCTTGATTGTTTATCGAAAAAGAAATCCATTCGTTTAATTATAGTACTTTTGTCCGCTGGGTAACAATATAGATGAGCATGAATCAATCCCATAAAAGATCTTTTATAGCAGTTCTTATTTTTATTGGCTTTCTCTTGTTTATGGCATTTTGGGGCATCGACCTGATCTTAGGGGCGTATGCGGGACATAAATTGAGTAAACTTGCCGAAAGGCATCATCTTGACATACGCTATGATAATATCCGGTTGATAGGGCTGAGTACCGTACGTATGGAGGGATTGACCGTTATCCCGATTGATGCTGATACGTTGATACATGCGGACAGGCTTCAAGCGAAACTGGAGCTTGGCAGATTATTGCTACTTACCCCTGCCATAGAGAGTGTACAAGCGGATAATTTGCATATTCATTTTATTAAGAAGGGAGAGAGAGCTAATTTTGATTTCCTTTATAAACCATCGAATCACCTAGGTGAGCCAGAGGAAACAGCTGTAGATGATAAGGAACAGGATTACGCACGCAAGGCTGAACGCTCCCTTAGTCTCCTTTTCAATTTATTGCCCGGAAATGCCTTGGTACATGATTTATGTGTTTCTTATAGTAATAAAGGAGATGAACTAATACTAGAGATACCCGAACTCAATCTTACTAACAATCAATTCTCTACGCATATAAATAGCACGGAGAACGGAGTTCGTAGCGAATGGATTTGCGAAGGCTCTCTCTCTGATAAGGAGCGACTCGTGAAAGCCCGTCTCTACGCCGACGAGCATACGAAGATTCCTCTTCCTTTTCTGGAATATCGTTGGGGGGCATCGGTACGTTTCGACACCTTGGCCTTCGAGCTTAAGGGACCTAAAATAGAAGAAGACATACAATCCTTACTCGGAAGCGCCTATGTGAGCGGGCTTACCATCCACCAAGAGCGTATATCTCCGGACACGGTCTTACTGGATAAAGGCTCTATACACTTCCGGACAAACATCGGTAAGAACTATATCGAATTAGATAGCGTCAGTGATATCCGGTTTAATCATCTGGATTTCCATCCTTATCTGAAGATCGTTAAAGATACCAGTTGGCAAATCACGGCCTCTGTGAATAAAAGAGATTTCCCTGCGGATCAACTGTTCTCCTCCCTGCCTAAAGGCTTATTCTACAATCTGGAAGGCCTGAGAACAGAAGGTACCCTCTCCTATCATTTCCGATTGGATTTGGATTTCGGACAGGTAGACAGCTTGATCTTGGAGTCTACCTTGAAAGCGAAGGACTTCCAGATCCTTGCCTATGGGAATACGGATTTGCGGAAGATGAATGAGCCATTTGAATATACGGTCTATGAGCAAGGCGAGCCGGTACGCTCTTTCGAGATCGGTCCGGCGAATCCCTCTTTCCGCCCGTTCAACGCCGTATCCCGTTATCTTCCTTTAGCGATCATGCAGAGTGAGGATGCCGGCTTCTTTTATCACAACGGTTTTATTCCAAGCGCTATCCGGGAATCGTTGATACAAGATATCAAGGAACGACGTTTCGCCCGTGGCGGCAGTACGCTTAGCATGCAATTGGTGAAGAATGTATTCTTGAGCCGTAACAAGACGATCGCCCGCAAGCTGGAGGAAATGTTAATCGTATGGCTGATCGAGAGCGATCATCTGACCTCTAAAGAGCGGATGTTTGAGGTTTATCTGAACATCGCCGAATGGGGTCCCATGATTTATGGAGCCGCCGAGGCCTCACGTTATTATTTCGCGAAGGAACCTTCCCAATTAAACCTTGCCGAGTGCATTTTTATGGCCAGTATTATCCCCAAGCCCAAACAGGTCCGCTATTGCTTCGACGGGTTGCGGTTGAAGCCGTATTATGAGGATTTTTACAGGGTAATACTGGATCGCTTGGTAGATCGCGGACTTATATCTTCGGAAGAGGCGGTAGGGGTAACGCCGGAGTCTGTCGAAATAACAGGTCCGGCTAAAGAATACCTGACGGCTACCCAAAGTCGATCTCCACGCTCGTCCCAACCCCTAGATCAGAAATAATATTCACCTTCGCTCCATAGGTGTTCAATATGCGTAGCGAGAGGCTTAGCCCGACACCATGCCCGGCGTATTCCCGGGTATTGCTCGCCCGGTAAAAGGGCTGGAAGATTCGTTTCAACTCCTCGGGAGGAATGCAG
>NZ_FR885305.1:91235-149462 GCF_000436315.1 Parabacteroides sp. CAG:2
CAAGACACTGCCTCGAAGCCGCATCTCTACCGGTTTATCGTCCGAATACTTACAGGCGTTGCTCAAGATATTCTTGATCGCTATCTTCAATAAATAGGGATTGGCACGGATCATATAAGAGAAATTATCCGGGGAGAATGAGATCCGGGCCGAGGAGAACTGCATCAAGAAGTCCGCTAGGAAGATCGTCTCCATCGCGCTTTTCTGGATCTCCTTATCCCCGTGCGACAGGAACAGCAAGTGTTTGATCAATTGTATGATACGGCTCGTCTCCGTGGCGATACGTCTTAATGCCGCTTGGTATTCCTCCGGGGAGCGCTCTTTCAGCAGGCTGATCTCGCATTCGCCTTGAATGGCTGTCAGTGGATTGTTCAACTCATGCGAGGCGTTGCTGATAAACGCTTTCTCGCTTTGGTAAGCAGCGTCGATCCGGTCTACCATCCGGGTCGCGTATAGTCTGCCGACAAAATAGATCAATACCGAGCTAACCAATATCAATCCCAGCAACAGCCAGCCGATCCGATGCTGGATATCCATCCCATACTGATTCCCGGAAAGGACAATCACGATGAAATTCCCCTCGTTGTCCGGATAATACAAAGCCGCTCCCATTTGCGTATCGTGCTTGAAGTGAACGATATCCTCTTGGTATAGAGATCTCACCTGCGTGGCGTCCAGATAACGGGACAGTACTTGCCGGGTCTCCAAGCTATCGGCGTTCAGCAATATCTCGGTAGCGACGGGAAGGGTTTCCTCGTAACGCTGTTGGATACGGGCATAGCTCTCGTCGTCGGTCTCGTCCTTCTCCCAATGCTTCTGTGCCGTGGCATAGGCTTTTTCCGTCAGGTAAGAATAGTACAGGCGAGAGATATAGCTCGTGGAAACCAAATAGAAGACAAGCGTCACGACGGCTATCACGCCTATGGTAATGGCCGAGTAAAAGAGAGCGATCTTGTTTCCTGTCTTCATGCTTCCATCATATAGCCCACACCCACCACGGTATGGATTAGCTTAGGTTCGAAGTCTTTGTCTATCTTCGTGCGCAAATAATTCACGTAGACATCAACCACGTTCGTATTGGTATCGAAATCCTTGTCCCAGACATTCTTTAGCAAGTTCATCCGGCTCAAGGCCGTTCCTTGGTTCTGTATGAAATATTCCAAGAGCCTATATTCCTTTACGGTCAAATCGATGACCTGCCCATTCCGTATAGCCCGATGGCTTGGAGGATCTAAGACCAGATCCCCGCACCGAAGAGCCATATGGACGGATTCGTTTCCCGATCGACGTAATAACGCCTTTATGCGGGCCTCGAGCTCTTGGAAGCTGAAAGGTTTTACCAGATAATCATCCGCCCCGGCATCCAGCCCGCTAACGATATCCTCGGTGGTTCCCAAGGCGGTCAGCATGATCACGGGAGCATGGTAACCGAACCGTTGCCGGTACTGTTTGCAAAGTTGCAGGCCGTTCATCTTCGGCATTATAATATCCAGAATCAGCAATTGGAAATCGTTCTTCTGTGTCAGTTCCCAACCAGCGGCACCGTCATAAGCGACATATACCTCATGTCCGAACTCCCGCAAGCCTCTTTCTATAAAAGAGGCGATGTTTACCTCGTCTTCTACTAATAATATCTTCGCCATTGTATCGTATGTATTAATAAGAATGTCCATCATTAATAATGCGTACTTAGGGTGATGCTAATCGTATCACAGAGGTGAAACGTTCTTTTCACGGTTGTGATACGATCGTTTCACCTCTGTGATATGATCTTTTCACAGCCGTGAAAAGATCAGTAAGTATAATCCTTTCGCATAATAACTCCAGTCGCCCTCCCTAATAGTTCCGGACTTTCTTGCTACAAATATAGCAATTACAACCTACGTTGCACTAATTTACCGTTCTTATCATAAAGCATTCGTCGATAAAAAGCCTCCACCATCAACGGAAAGACAAAGAGGGTGAAGAACGTAGCTCCTATTAATCCGCCAATGATCACGATCGCCAAAGGACGCTGGCTTTCCGATCCGATACCGTGGCTCAAGGCGGCCGGAAGCAGGCCGATAGCGGCCATGGAGGCGGTCATTAATACGGAACGTACCCTTGATTTCACGCTCATCTTGATCGAATCTTCCAGAGGATGCCTCTCCCGCAGGTTATTCTTGATGTCCGATATCATGATCACGCCATTCTGTATACAGATACCGAAGAGGGCGATAAAGCCGATACCGGCGGAGATCGAGAAGTTGAAATTCGTGATTAATAGGGCCAAGATACCTCCGACAGCGGCGTAAGGCACGTTCAATAAGACCAGTCCGGCATCCCGGGCGTTGCCGAAAAGGACGAATAGGATCACGAAGATGATCGCTATACTTACGGGGACGACTTGGGCCAAGCGTTTGGTAGCCCGTTGTTGGTTCTCGAAATCTCCGGTCCATTTCAAGGTATAGCCTTCGGGGAGCTTTACCTGCCTCTCCACTTTCCGCTGGGCTTCAGCCACGGCGCTACCCATGTCGCGGCCCCGGACCGAGAATTTCACGGCGCAGAAACGAGCGTGGTTATCCCGGTAGATAATCAACGGGCCGGTAATCGTATGGATATCCGCCAGCTCGCGGATAGGAATCATGGAACCATCCTTTGCCGGAACCAGTATCTTGCCTATCTCATTCTCGCTACGGCGGAAAGCAGATTCGTAGCGGACCATGATATTGAACTTACGCTCGTCCTCATAAAGCAGGGAGGCGCTCTTACCTCCTATCGCCATCTCGATAATGGATTGTACATCCTCCTTGGCCACGCCGTAGCGGGCTAAACGAGACTCGTTCAACTCGATCCGTAGCTCCGGCTGGCCGATATTCCGGATAACGCCCAGATCCTCGATACCGTCTACGGTCTCCAAGACCTTGAAAACCTCTACCGCCTTTTTCTCCGACTCGTATAGATCTTTACCGAAGACTTTCACGGCGATGGAACCTTTCACGCCGCTGGCCGCTTCCTCTACATTGTCCGAGATAGGCTGCGAGAAGTTAAAATCCACGCCCGGATAGATCGCCAGATCCTCTTGCATCTTCTCGATCAGGCCCGCTTTCGAGCGTTCGCTTTCCCACTCTTTCTCGGGATATATATCCACATGAAACTCGATGTTGTAGAAACCTGTCGCGTCCGTGCCATCGTTCGGCCGGCCGGTTTGCGATAAGACCTGACGAACCTCCGGATAAGCCGCCAGCTTCCGGCGCATCTGGTTGGCCAACGTAACGGATTCATCCAAAGATATACTTTGCGGTAAGGTCGCACGGATATAAATAGAGCCCTCGTTCAGTTGCGGGAGAAACTCGCTGCCCAACAAGGTGAAGCACCAGATACCTACGGCGGCTACCAACGTGGCGAACGTGATCGTTCGCTTCTTACGGGCGTGGCACCAGTCGAAAATACCGATCGACTTCCGATTGATCCATGCGAGGAACGGATTATGTTTCTCACGCACCTCTTTCTTTAATAGCATGGAAGATAGGACGGGTACCAATGTCAACGTAAAGATCAATGCTCCCAACAAGGCGAACCCCAAGGTATAAGCGAGCGGGCTGAACATCTTTCCTTCCACCTTCTGGAAAGAGAAGATCGGGACCAAGGCTGTGATGATAATCAGCTTAGAGAAGAAAACCGCTTTCGCACGGTCCTTCGCCGTATGACGGATAATACCCATCTTACTCATCAAATTAAAAGCGGGCATGCCTACTTCACGGGCTTTCCGGTCCAATGCCACGAAAAGCCCCTCCACCATCACGACGGCGCCATCGATAATAATACCGAAGTCGATCGCTCCCATAGATAAGAGGTTGGCGCTCATCCCCATCGCCCGGAGACAAATAAAGGCGAAGAGGAGTGCCAACGGGATAATGATCGACACGATCACCGTCGTACGCCAGTCCGCCATGAAGATTAATACGATGAAAGTTACCAGCAGAATACCTTCCGCCAGATTATGTGTTACGGTCTTGACCGCCAGATCTACCAGATTCTCACGATCGTAGAACGATACGATTCGCACGTCTTCCGGCAAGGCGTTTTGTTGGATATCCTTGATCTTATCCTTCAAGGCGGCGATTACCTCGCCGGGGTTCTCCCCTTTTCGCATGACAACGATGCCTTGTACGACATCATCTTCCTCCATGCGGCCCACTTGCCCTAGGCGGGGAAGACTGGATTCGTGTACGGTAGCCAAGTGCTTGACAAGGATTGGCGTGCCATTGATATTTTTTACGACGATGTTCTCGATCTCTTTTACATCGTTAATCAAGCCGATACCCCGCACGACATAGGCTTGCGAGCTTTTCGTGATCACGTCGCCGCCTACGTTGATATTACTTTTTGCGATAGCGTCATAAAGTTCCAAGGTCGTTACCCCGTAACTGATCAGTTGATTCGGGTTGACGCTAACCTCGAAAGTTTTTACCTCTCCTCCGAAGCTGACGATATCCGCTACACCGGGTACAGCCCGCAACTTCCGCTCGATCACCCAATCCTGCAAGGTCTTCAATTCCCGGACGGAACGCTTATCGCTACGTAATGTATAGCGGAAGATCTCGCCGGTCGGACCATATAAGGGCTGCACTTCCGGCGTGACCCCTTCCGGCAGGTCGGCGTCGTTCAAGAGATTATAAACTTGCTGGCGGGCGAAGAAATCATCCACCTTATCTTCGAACATCACGTTGATGACGGAAAGACCGAAAAGGGTCGTGCTCCGGATATCCGTCTTTTTCTGTACTGGGTTCATGGCGATCTCGATCGGGATCGTGATAAACTTCTCGATCTCCTCGGCGCTCCTGCCCGGCCATTGGGTGATAATCGTCACTTTCGTATTCGTCACATCCGGAAACGCGTCGATCGGCGTATGGATAAAGCTGGTGATACCGGCGATTACGGCGATCGTGGTACAGAAGAAGATAAAGAATTTGTTCCGGAGGGAGAACGTTATGATATTATCTATGAATGTGTGCATATCGTCTGGTTACTTTAATTCGTTATACACCAAGAGAGCGTTCCGATCTACGATCCGATCCCCATCCTTCAAGCCGGATCGCAGGTAACAGAACTTCTCGGTTTGCTTATACACCGAGATCTCACGCATTTGCAAATATTCCTCCTTCGAGACATAGACAACGTATTCTTTACCATCCTCGAAAATCACGGCATGGGCGTTTACGCAAGGCATACTTTCTCCTTTTACCGCGCTCTGTACATATACGTTCGTAAACATTCCGGGTTTAAGCATATACTTCTCGTTCCTTAATTTGACTCTTACGCTCATGGTCTTACTTTCTCGGTCTAGCATATGATAGACCTTATCGATCGTTCCCGTAAACTCCATATCCTTATAGGCCAAAGTGGTGATACGAACGGTTGCCCCCTCTTTTACCTTGCTGATATCTCCCTCATAGACATCGGCCATCACCCAGACATCGTCGAGACCGGAAATGGTAAACATCTCCTCCCCTTGATCAGAACGGATCTGCATATCCCTGTTTATATTCTTATCGATGATAAAGCCGGAGACCGGCGCTTTCACCACATAGGTAGATGGGTCTGTTATGTTATAAATGGAATACATTTCTTGAATACGTTTGGTCTCGGCATCGGCATCGGCTTGCTCTTGCTGGGCTTGCAGGAAGTCCCGGTCGGAAGCCATACCGCTCCGGGCCATATCTTGGGTAGCCTCCAAGTTACGGTTAGCGATAGCCAGTTGATGCTCGGCCTCCTTTCGCTGCTTGTCGATATCAGCGATCTCGCCGCTCCGGATCACTGCTAGGACATCTCCTTTCCCTACGTAATCGCCAACTTCCGCATGAACGGAGGTGACATTTCCACCAAACATCGGATACACATGGGCCACTCGCTCCGGATTGAAACTGACACGGCCATTGAGCAACAACTCGTTGGTTAATGGTGTGTCACGAACCGTATCCAGTGTTATAATCTCCTGTAAACTGTCATTTAATAGTAAAGGTTCCCGGGTATCGACCGAGGTGGTCGCCTGTTTCCCGCAGGAACATACCAAGGGTACTAAAAGGATGCATGTGATTAGATGCTTATTCATATCATTTGATTTGCTTTTAATAGTTGAATACATGGCTACCCGTTACGGTATTTACCTCCTCCAAGGCCAGTAACACTTCTTTTTGAGTTTGGTAAAGTCGCAGGCAGGTTGTTTTGTAGGTCTCATAATAATCGATAAACTCAAGGAGACTGATATTCCGTTTTTGGAAATTCAAGTTCACGCCTTCGATAATCAAGGCGAAATCCTTCTCCAATCCATAGTTCGAGGAACGATAGAGCTGAATCGCCTTTTCCAACCGGGCATAGCTGGTGAATAATTCATTCTCGGCTTGTCGACGGGCGTATTCTTCCTTATGGGCCTTTTGAGCGACGGATATTTTCGCCGCCCTGATATTCCCTTGATTCCGGTTAAATATAGGGAGAGAGACGCTCAAGCCGATCGCCCAATAATCATTGATAAAGTTACCCGCCTTATCATACGTACCCTTTACGCTCACTTCCGGGAAAGCGAGGGAACGTTGTAATCTCACGTCCGCCTCCGAAGCCTTGACGCTTGCTTGCGCCAACTTAAGATCCGGACGTTCGTATAATAAAGAGGTCAATTCAGAGAAAGGAACGGAGTCCATATCGATCTGGTTCAACACAGACTCATCGAATATCGGCTCGAAGGTATCATTGCCGGATATTCCTAGTAAAAGCCGCATGTCTCCTTGAAGGGAGATAACTTGGTTGGCGATATCATTCCGCTCTTGCCGTAAAGAGAGTAATAGGGCCTCGATACGGGACTTCTCTAATAAAGAAACATTCCCTTTCTCATTCTGCTCCTTGAGAACCACCAACAGATGAGCCAATGAATCAATCTCACGATCGTAAATAGATTGGGATTTCTGGGTGAAATAAAGCGCTATGAATTTCTCCTTCAACTCGCTCCGGAGGGTTCTCAATACCTCTTCGAATTGGTAAAGGGCCATTTCCTTATTGATTTTCTCCAAACGGACACGTTTGTTTCGCTGACCGGCAATATAGATCAACTGTTCCACCTCTACGATCGTTTCCCCTTGTTTCCCGAAATCAAAGTAACGTCCGTTCAACCGGTTATAAACATTTTGCTCCAAAGAGACCACGGGATTCTCGAAAAGTTTGGCCTGTACTACTTGGGCCTCGGCTATATCGATATTATACCGTTCGGCTATCACTTCCAGATTGTGTTCAGAGAAACGTTGCTCGGACTCTTTCAAGGAGAGGGAGACAACAGAGGCTTTCGCCCCAGAGAAAAGAAGAGATAAAAAAAGTAAAAGAGTGACTCGTCTGTCCATTTGCGTTAAATTTTACGCAAAGGTAGAAGTCACTCTTTTATCGCTTATGAATATTTAGTTAGAATACTCTTAGGCCAAATTAGAAATTTATTAGAGAGATTTAAAGTATAATATTGTTTTCTTTAATCCTTCCTCCAAACAAACCGTAGGTTCCCACCCATCTAATTTCTCTTTGGCCAACGTAATATCGGGCTTACGTTGCTTGGGATCGTCTCCCGGCAACGGGCGGTATACGATCTTAGAGGAGGAGTTTGTCAAACGGATCACGATCTTGGCCAACTCGTTCATCGAGAACTCTCCCTGATTTCCGATATTTACCGGGCCGGTAAAATCATCCGAGGTATTCATCATGCGAATCATCCCCTCGATCAAATCGTCTACATATTGGAAACTACGAGTTTGGTTTCCATCCCCATAAATCGTAATGTCCTTATTTTGTAATGCCTGTATAATGAAATTAGAGACGACACGGCCATCGTTCGTACTCATATTAGGCCCATACGTATTAAAGATGCGGATGATTTTAATGCGAACCTTGTTTTGGCGATGGTAATCCATAAATAAGGTCTCGGCGCAACGCTTGCCCTCGTCATAACAAGAGCGAGGCCCTATCGGGTTGACATTTCCCCAATAGCTTTCCGGCTGCGGGTGTATCATGGGATCTCCATACACCTCACTGGTAGATGCTTGTAATATCTTAGCGTTCACCCGTTTTGCCAGACCTAACATATTGACCGCTCCTAACACGGATGTCTTGATCGTCTGTATCGGATCTATTTGATAATAAACTGGAGATGCGGGACATGCCAAATTATAAATCTCATCGACCTCGGCTTGGAACGGTATAGAAACATCATGCCTGATCAACTCGAAATGTGGATTTTTCAGCAGAGGAATCACATTCTCCTTACTTCCCGTAAAATAGTTATCCAGACAAATTACTTCATTTCCTTCTTCTAAAAGACGGGCACATAAATGAGAACCGATAAAGCCGGCGCCCCCGGTGATAAGTATTTGCTTCATTATATTAAATTTATTTCGTGAATTTCACCCTATAAGGTGGATCCGGACGTAAATAATCTATATCCAGATAAGGAATCTTAGGATAGATCAAGTCCAGATAGCGGAGGTCTAAGGGGCCGGGAACGACTTCTATCCGTACCTTAGCGACACCTTTATCGATAAAATCCAATATCTCGGCGGCGCTCGCTGATACATCAATGATTCGTTTTCTATAACGAGGTCCACGATCCGTTACGCATACAATGGTACTTTTCATATTCTCCAAGTTCGTGACTCTTAAAAAAGTACCAAAAGGATACGTACGATGCGCGGCGACTAATTCTTCTTTATCATGAACCCTTCCACTGGATGATTTCCTGCCGTGGAAACGATGATGGTAATACGAAGCAAGTCCTTCCTCCTGTGCCCATATTCCTTCTCCACACTTAACTGCGGCAAATATAAGTAATATGTAGAACAAGCGGAAGGACATGTACCTTTTTTTAATCAATTATTGAAGCATTTTTCCATTATATTCTCCGTTCAAAGTCCTTAGAAAAACAACGATTTTTTCAACTTCTACATCATTGATCTCCTTTCCGATCTGGAACTCATGCATGATACGGATCGCATCCTCTACAGAGGCTACCGTTCCGTCGTGCATGTACGGATAAGTCAGCATCACGTTACGAAGTGTCGGGGTTTTGAACTTATGACGATCGGATTCTTTCTTAGTCACGGCATAGCGTCCGTTATCACCGTCCGTCAACCCTGTATTCCGGTAATCGAAATAGCTGTTCTTGATACCCATGAACTCGTAAGATTGACCACCGACATTTACACCAACGTGACAAGTAGCGCATTTATTGTCCTTGAATAGTTGATAACCCTCTAATTCTTCCGCTGTAAGCGCGTTTTTATCTCCCATCAAGTATTTGTCGAAACGACTCGGCGTAAGCAAGGTCTTCTCAAACTCAGCGATAGCGTCCGTGATCGTAGATTGAGAATAACCTTCCGGATACACTTCCGTGAATTTCTTCGTGAAATCCTTATCTTGCGCTAAAGCCTCGCAAATCTGGTCGAATGAGGTACAACCCATTTCCACTGGGTTCAATGGAGGACCAGCCGCTTGCTCTTTTAGGTCTGCCGCACGTCCGTCCCAAAATTGAACGAAATTAAGCGCCGCATTATATACGGTCGGAGCGTTAACACCACCGAACTGTCCATTAATACCTTCCGAATATTGCTTACGGTCTACACCACCTGTGTTCAATCCGTGGCAAGTAGCGCAAGAGATCGTATTGTCCGCAGACAAACGAGTATCATGATACAGGGCAAAACCCAACTCTACCTTCGCCGGATCTGTAGGCAAGCTCTTCATTAGAGGCTGAAGAGGCTCATTCTTAAATTCTTCCGCTACGGTTTCGGTCGTGAAACGATCTTTACGGACATTCTTCGCCCATGAGATGATCACCGCTTTCTCATTGTCGTCAAGGCTGGTTCCCCAGTGCATCGGCATATGGGAATACTTAGCCGGGGGCATAGAGCCGCTTAGGGCCGTATTCTCCACCTTCGCCAAATCAACCTCTGAAACGGGCTGCCCGTTCTCCAAGGCTTCCACCATAGCAGTCAAGTCCACATAGTGAACGGCCTCCTTCATGTCTGCCTGTACTACGGGACCGATCAACGGTAAATTACCGTAAAATGGCAGAGGCGCATTTTCAGAGTGGCAGGCCAAACAGTCGTTTTCCCGCAGGATAGAGGCCACTTGCTTACCTTCATTGTCGGCAAATTTCTTGTATTCGGAAGAACCGCACGAGGTAACCGCAAAGGCTAAAGCGCAGAGTCCTACCGGTAATGCCGTCATTTTAGCATAAATTGTTTTACGCATAACTATATTTATTTAGATTTATTAAGTGCAAATATAGAACAATTCACTTACATGTACCCTAAAAGCCTTGGATTTCATTGATCAGTTTTATCTATGGGAAGATAAATAGAATCTATGCGGTAGGCTTCCATCCGCAGCATTGCGGCAAGCTCCTTCCTATAATGCCCAGTATGAGGTTCTAACAATGGGCAATATAAGGATGTTACAATGCCCATTATAAGCAGCTAACAATCGCAGTTATAAGCAGCCGCCAATCGCTATGTGGATAATCCGATTTTTTTATATAGCTTTGTCTCATTATGTATAATCAATAAATTATAAGGCAAAGATGTTTAAGAACAAAGTTGTATGGATTATCATCGCTATCGTAGCGATATTATTCTTTTGGGTGAAAGGCGTGTATAATAATATGGTAACTCAAGACGAAGGCGTGAAAACCGCATGGAGTCAAGTTGAGAACCAATATCAACGCCGTATGGATTTGATCCCGAATCTCGTAAATACGGTAAAAGGATACGCCGCACATGAGAAAGAGACTTTAGAAGGTGTGGTCAACGCTCGTGCCGAGGCGACGAAGACTACGATTGATCCTTCTAACCTTACGGAGGAATCCTTGAAGAAATTCCAGTCCGCACAGGGTGAGTTAGGAAATGCCCTCTCCCGTTTGATGCTTGTTTTAGAGCGTTATCCAGACTTAAAAGCGAATCAAAACTTTATGGAGCTTCAAGCGCAATTGGAAGGGACCGAAAATCGTATTTCGGTAGAGCGTAAACGTTTTAACGAGGTAGCTCAGTCTTATAATACCTATATTCGCCAATTCCCGAACAATATTTTGTCCGGAATGTTCGGCTTCCAATCGAAAGCTTATTTCGCCGCTGAATCCGGTGCGGAAAAGGCTCCTAAGGTAGAATTCTAATAGCCATTCGCTGAATGAGTGAGATAAAGAATATAAGATCTAGACGCAAGTGTCCGGTAAGCCTTTTATGGATCAGTTTATTGCTGGTTGGTTTTGCCTCCTCTATTTTCGCGGCAAAGGATTATTCGATCGAGACCATTCCGAACGTACGTCTTTCCAACCGGTTGAACCATGTCAGTAATCCGGATGGTATCATTACCCCGGATGACGCGGCACGTATCAATCAATTATTAAATGTAGTGGAAGATAGTCTCGGTATCGAGGTAGCTGTCGTTGCCGTGAATAGCATCGGGGATCAGGATGCCCGGATGTTCGCTACGGATTTATTCAAACATTGGGGATTGGGACAAAAGAGCAAGGATAATGGTTTATTGATCCAGTTGGTGACGGAACCTTCCCAACGTTCGGTCGTTTTCGAGACGGGATATGGTATCGAGGGTGTCCTCCCCGATGCGATTTGCTACCGGCTCCAGCAGCGGTATATGATGCCCGATCTAAAGGCCGGGAATTATAGCGCCGGCATGTTGAAAGGAGTCATGGCGGTTACCAAGTATTTAATGTCCAGCGACTATGAACGGGCAGGCATGACTGGCAACCGTTCTTCTTCCTCGTCCGATGATGATTTTATGTGGATATTCGTGGTGGGGATTATCGGGATGATCGGTTTCTCGGCGTTTATCGCATACTTAAAGTATCGTCCGAAGGTATGTCCCCGTTGTGGAAAGAAAACCTTTGTGTATATGGGGCAGCAGGTGATCCGGGAAGCGACTCGTTTCTCGGAAGGTCTGGCCGAAGATGTATACCGCTGTAAGAGTTGCGGGTATACAGAGAAAAAAAATCGTACCATCGACCGCATACACCGAGGAGGAGGTGGCCCTATTATTATGGGTGGCGGTGGTGGTTTCGGAGGTTTTAGCGGAGGCGGCGGTGGCGGCTCTTGGGGAGGTGGAAGCTCCGGGGGTGGCGGTTCGATCAGTCGTTTCTGAAAATACGATTATTCGCATTATTTTATACAAGCGGTCACGTAAAACCTTATGTGACCGCTTGTGTTTTCGTATCTTATTGCTCTTTCAGATAGTAGTCGGAAAGTATATCCCGTACCTTCTCGGGAGTAACCCTTCCATAGACCTTCCCGCCGATCATGACCACCGGAGCTAATCCGCAAGCACCGACACAGCGTAAGCAATCCAAGGAGAACAAACCGTCCGGTGTAGTCTCTCCTACCTTTATTTCCAATTGACGTTGCATTTCTTCCAGAACATTTTCTGCGCCACGCACGTAACAGGCCGTTCCCAGACAAACAGAGATGGGGTATTTCCCTTTGGGGGTCATCGTAAAGAATGAGTAAAAAGTAACTACGCCATATACCCTTGAGACCGGGATATTCAATTCGGCGGCGATAACCTGTTGGACTTCCGGTGGTAAATATCCGAACAAGCCTTGGGCGGCGTGCAAGATATTGATCAACTCCCCGGGATCGTTGTTGCGTTCAGCGCATATCGCATGTAGCTCCGCTACTTTTGTTTTAGGCAAATGTATCTCATTCATGGCTTATTTACTTTTTTCGGTTTCTATATACATACCGATTACTTCCTTACGATCTATGTAATGGGTATGCAGTAATTTATGGGCTTTCGGTCCGCAAGGCTCTCCCAAATACTCGCTGTATAATTGCTGGATATACGGATTCTCATGGCTCTTGCGAAGCGGTTTGTTAGCGTCTTCCCGGTAAAGAGCGGAAGCACGCCGGCGAAGTACCTCCATACGGCCTCGGTGGAACGGTTGTCCACCACCGCCGATACAGCCTCCCGGACAAGCCATCACCTCGATCGCATGATAAGGAGAGGTACCGTTCTTCACCTCCTCGATCAATTTGCGGGCATTCCCCAGACCATGAGCGATACCGATCTTTACCGGAGTCCCATTAAAATCGATCGTAGCGCTACGAATACCTTCCAGCCCGCGTAACTCCTCGAAGTCCACTTTATCCAGATTTTTCTTCGTATATAATTCATAAGCTGTACGGCAAGCGGCCTCGATAACACCGCCGGTAGTACCGAAGATCACGCTCGCTCCGGTAGATTCACCCAACGGGCTATCGAACTCACCATCCGGCAGTTCATTGAAATCTATATTCGCATAACGGATTAAACGGGCTAACTCACGGGTATAGATCGAATAATCTACATCGGGATTACCTTCCACGCTAAACTCCGGGCGGCTAGCCTCATACTTCTTCGCCAAACAAGGCATGATAGATACGACTACCAAATCCTTACGGTCCACTCCCAACTTCTCGGCGAAATAACTCTTGGCGATCGCTCCGAACATTTGCTGCGGGCTCTTGGCTGTAGATAAATTATCCCGTAACTCGGGGAAATGTTGTTCCACAAAGCTAACCCAACCCGGACAACAACTCGTCATTAACGGTATTTTCACCTCTTTGTCTCCATTTAGGTAACTACCTAGGCGATGTAATAATTCCGTACCCTCTTCCATAATGGTCAAGTCGGCGGCAAAGTCCGTATCGAATACATAATCAAAACCCAATTGACGCAAAGCTGAAACCATCTTGCCTGTAACCAATGTACCCGGCTCATACCCGAAATCACGTCCCAACGCTGTGCGAACCGCCGGCGCTGTCTGGGCGATAACAATTTTAGTAGGATCGGCCAAAGCGTCCAAGACCGGCTGTTGCGTATTACGTCCGCTAAGCGCGTTTACAGGACAGACGGATACGCATTGTCCACAATACGAACAGGTACTTCCGGCCATATCCCGTTCAAAAGCAGTCGATACGGCCGCGTTAAATCCACGGTTCACGGCAGTCAAGGCGCCAACTGTCTGTATCGTATTACACATGGTCTCACAGCGGCGGCACATGATACATTTGTTCATGTTCCGCACAATGGAAGGGGAACGGTCTATCGTAAATGTGGACATCTCTCCCTTATACCGGATCTCACGGATTCCTAAGTCATGTGCGATCTTTTGTAACTCGCAATGTCCGTTGCTGCTACATGTCAGACATTCCGCCGGATGATTCGAGAGGATCAGCTCCATCACCGTCCTACGGGCATTCATCACCCGGGGGGTATGTGTCCGTACGACCATGCCTTCCGTACATTCCATCTTACAGGATGGGGCTAGATTTCTACGTCCCTCGATCTCTACGACACAAATACGGCAAGCTCCCGGATTATTCTCGTAGTGCAAGTCCTCCAGTTTCATATAACAGAGTGTCGGGATGTGGATACCTACACTTTTTGCCGCATCTAAAATGGTGGTTCCTCTCGGCACTTCCACCTCTTTATTATCTATGATTAATTGAATTGTTTCCATGCTTATAAATAAATTTAGTGGACATAAATCGCTCCGAACTTACACTTCTCCATACAGGTACCGCAACGGATACAAGCTTGCGGATCGATAATATGAGGAATTTTCCGTCCACCTGTAATCGCATGCACCGGACAAACACGGGCACAGAGCGTACATCCTTTACATTTCTCCGGATTGATGAAATATTGAGTAAGTTCCCGGCATTGATGAGACGGACAACGATGCTCCCGGACATGCGCCAGATATTCATCGTAGAAATTATCCATCGTAGATAAAACCGGATTCGGAGAAGTCTGTCCCAAGCCGCATAAAGCGGTATCCTTAATCACCATCGCCAGATTCCTTAGACGGGTCAAATCCTCTTCGGCTCCGTTTCCACTCGTAATTTTCTGCAATATCTCATGTAAGCGTTTATTACCGATACGGCACGGTGCGCATTTACCGCAAGATTCCTCGACCGTAAAGTCCAGATAGAACTTAGCCATGGCTACCATACAATCATCCTCGTCCATGACGATCATACCTCCGGAACCCATCATGGAACCAGCGGCAAGCAAATTATCATAATCGATAGGAAGATCAAGATGCTTTTCAGTCAAGCAACCTCCTGACGGGCCACCAGTTTGCACAGCCTTAAACTTCTTTCCATCCTTGATACCTCCCCCAATTCCAAAGATAACCTCACGCAAAGTCGTACCCATAGGAACCTCGATCAGCCCCACATTGTTTACCTTTCCAGCCAAGGCGAACACCTTTGTTCCTTTGCTTTTCTCCGTTCCGATACTACTGAACCATTTAGCGCCTCTTAACAAGATCACCGGGATATTTGCGTAAGTCTCTACGTTATTTACATTGGTCGGACAACCTTTATACCCGTGTTCACTAGGGAACGGCGGCTTTACGGTAGCCTCGCCTCGCAAACCTTCCATACTGTGGATCAAAGCAGTCTCCTCTCCACAAACAAAAGCTCCGGCACCGTACCGGATCTCGATATCGAATGAGAAATCAGTCCCAAATATATTCTCGCCCTGCAATCCATATTCTTTCGCTTGCCGTATGGCGATTTTCAAACGTTCCACGGCTAGCGGATATTCGGCACGGATATATACCAAACCTTTGCTAGCTCCCGTACAATATCCATTAATCGCCATAGCCTCCACAATCGAATGCGGGTCGCCCTCCAATATGGAGCGATCCATAAAAGCGCCCGGGTCACCCTCGTCCGCATTGCAAACCACGTATTTTTGAGGTGCTTGTACCTTACGGGTAATCTGCCATTTCAAACCTGTGGGGAAACCACCGCCCCCACGACCCCGTAAACCGCTATCCATGATTTCCTTGATTACTTCCTCGGGAGTCATTTCCACAAGGGCTTTTCCTAACGCTACATAGCCGTCACGAGCGATATACTCATCGATATTCTCAGGGTTGATAAAGCCACAATTTCGAAGGGCGATTCGTAGCTGTTTCTTATAGAATCTGATATGCTTGGAGTCCGGAACCAGCTCACGGGTCTCTGGATTCATATAAAGTAACCGTTCCACTTTACGGCCTTTTACCAAATGCTCCCGTACGATCTCGTCCGCATCCGATGGTTGAACTTGTACGTAAAAAGTGTTATCGGGGATCATCTTAACCACCGGACCCTTCTCGCAGAAACCGAAGCATCCGGTACGGATCACTTGTGTATCCTCTAATCCGTATTGCTCGACGGCGGCTCTCAGATTCTCGATGATCTGCTCGCTTTGTGATGCACGGCAACCTGTGCCACCGCACACCAATATATAATTCGTGTATTGTGCCATTTATGTAAGATATTAAATTTCTTATTCGGGTTTTACGGTGGTGTAAGTTACAGGAATGATGCCGTCTACCAAGATACCCTTACGGATATACTTATCTATGATCTCTTCTACTTTTGCCTTATCAACATAACCGAATACCAACGGCTCCTGACCCGGAAGCTTGATTTCGATAGTCGGTTCCGCATAACAATAGCCCATGCATCCGGTTTGAGTTACCAACGCATCGATTTTCTGCCGGTCTAAAACCTCGATAAAATAACTCATTATCTCCTTGGCTCCGGCAGCTATACCGCAAGTGGCCATAGAAACCTTAATTTGTACGAGCTGATCAGGGGTATTGCTTTTTTCACGCAGATCCAAAGACGCACGAAGAGATTCACGCATTTTCTTGAGATCATCTAATGTCTTTACTTTGTTCATGGTCATATTCTATTATTTAAGGAAAACACCGTAATGTCATTTGCACAAACATACGGAATCTCTTTCAAATAATATCATATTTCCGTGAATTTTTCTTCGACACGTGATTGAGATATCTTGGAATTGGGAGGTACACTATGGGTGAGCCAGATGTTACCCCCGATAATAGATCCTCGGCCAATAGTGATCCGTCCTAATATGGATGCGTTGGAATAAATGGTCACATAATCCTCGATGATCGGATGACGGGGTAAATCTATCGGAAGTCCTTCCTCGTCCAGCGTAAAACTCTTAGCTCCTAACGTCACACCTTGATAAAGGCGGACATGGTTTCCGATAATGGCGGTTTGTCCCACGACAATACCCGTTCCATGATCGATACTGAAATATTCTCCGATCTGCGCCCCGGGATGAATGTCGATCCCGGTTTGCGAGTGTGCCATTTCCGTAATGATACGCGGGAGTACCGGTACGCCTAGCTCGAATAATTCATGAGCGACCCGTTGATGTAAAAGCGCGTAGACCGCCGGATAACAGAATATAATCTCACTCACGCTCTTGGCTGCCGGATCACCATCCAAGATGGCCTTTACATCGGTGGACAGTAAATATTTGATATGAGGAATCCGGTTAATAAAAGCGATCGAGATCTCGGAAGCCCGGTCCTTGGAATCACAACAACGCTCTACCTCAAAACAAAGTCCATTATATATTTGCTCTTGCAAGAGATCATAGATCTTTTCCAAATAGACTCCCGTATAATATTGGATAGAGCCTAATTGAGCCTCTTGTTCCGTACCAAAGAATCCGGGGAAGATAACCGTACGTAATAGGCGCATGATCTCATGCAACGTAGCGACTGAAGGCGATGGCTTCTGATGCAACGGGATATATTTGTATTCCGGTAGATCAGGAGCCGACAGCCGTTCTACGTTCTTCTGTATCTGTTCTAAAATCGCTGTTCTATTCATCTTTAATTATCCCAAGTAGGATCGTAACTGATTAATGAGTTAGAGGCATTGCCCAAACCGATATAGATATAATTATCCAAGACATACATGCAATGTACAGACCTGTTAGCCGCTGGTAACTGGGATTTCTGGCTCCAGTTCTGAGAGTCCGGATCATAGCGCCAAATATAACCGTCCCCGTCTACGCCATATACGTAATTACCATAAGCGATAGCACATAAAAGCATCCTTCCGGGGAACGAAGCCTCCTTTTCCCAAGCTACAGCGTTCTTGTCTGTAGACCAAAACTGTGTCGTATATTCCAAAGAAGGATCCGCTTTATTAATAATCCCCAGTCCGGCATATATACGGTCACCAATTACAACGGATATTCCGCCGTATTGTTTAATCGGGAAATTAGATTTCTTGCTCCAAACGAAAGCGCTCGGTTCATAAGTCCAGACTTCATCGATTAGTTCGTTACCTCTACGTCCACCTATGAGGAACGCCTGATCTTCCATTCTGCAACATGCCGCCCGATACATACCTTTAGGCCGTTGCTGGTCTGTTTGTACGGCGCTCCAAGAATTATCGGACGTGGAGTATACATATAAACTGTCACATATCTTTCCCGTGTTATCTAAACCACCAAAAGTCCATAGGCCAAATCCGATACTGAAACATGCTTGGCCCGATAATTTCTCAGGCTGAGACCTTAAGGGCAACCATTCTTTCTTAGAGGTCATATATCCCCAAAACTCATCGGTGTATTCCCTACCCGTGTCACCGCCTAATAAGAATCCCGTGCTATTAGCCAAGGTACAGAAAGAGGTAGATCCCGGTATCCGGAAAGCTCCCTCAAACCTTGCCCCTACTCCAAATATATCCGGAGTTTGGAAGCGAACTTCCTCTCCGTAAGCGATACCATTCTTATTTTTAGCGTAAGCTCTTAAATAATAGCTCGTGCCTCCTCTCAATTCCTTTATCGTACCCGTAAACGCTTGTGTACCGGAAGAAAGAGCTACCGCTCCTTCACAATTACCAAAGGCCGGACTAGGACTAGTTCCCCAACATACACCAGCCTCTGTAACCGGTGAGGCACCTTCGGCTAAGACCTCTCCTCCTACCCATGCGGTACCGTTTTTAATAGTAGACACCTCCTTTGTATTGACTGTAGGCAACTCACTTTCCAGAATCGTATGGATACCTTCGCCTGCGCTATAGGTAGTACCTAAAGCGTTTGTCGCATAAGCACGTACGTAATACCCTTTCTGCTGTTGCATATCATAGATTTTCCCGGCAAATTCTCCGATACCCGCTCCGCAAATAATCGTATCCCCATTTTCTATTGTCGGTGATTTATCAGTACTAAAGCAGAAACCACATGCCGTGATCGGAGAATCTCCCTCGCTTATTATTTCCATGGAGAACTCCGCATAGGTAAACTCTGTCGCTATTTTCTTGAATTTGTTATCATCTAATACAGGACGACCATTCGTAGTCTTAAAGGTCTCGACTTTCGCCCCGTTATACTCACCATATTTACTTTTTGCGTAAGCTCTAACGTAATAGGTAGTTTCCGGTTTTAAATCGGAGATCGTACAATAGAACGAATCGGCTTCCATGTCTATACGAATCGTGGAGTCAGATGCTGAAGGCTCCGGATTCAGCATTAAGTAAATACCCCTTTCCTCGATTTCGGCTTCTCCTTGTTTGGTTATCATACCTCCGCATTGAACGGAAGTAGACATCACGTTGACTGGAAATAAGGTCTTAACGCTTCCTAATCCATCTTTCGTCTTAAAAGGTAAAATCTCTCCATAAGCGGTATCTACCGCATTGATCGCATAGGCCCGGATATAGTAATCCAGATCATTGGTTAAGCCCTCGATCGTAGCCTCATATTTTACCTTACGCTTGGATACGGCTTTTTTATTTTTCTCTATCACAGTAAAGGTAGATTCCGTGCTCCAACAAAAACCGGCCTCTGTCACGGGAGCGCCGTTTTCTTGCAGGACCTCCCCCGATACTGTCACTGAACTAGCCGTGGACTTCAATATCTCGTCTGTCTTAACAGACGGTTTTTTAGCGTTTCGAATGCCACCATCTATATCCGGATCATTCACGCATCCGGCCATTAATAAAGCCGCAAATAGAATAGAGAAGAGTGAGTATATATGTTTCATAAATAATCAATATTAAAAGAATACACCTAAGCCAGCGTTTAGATCCAAGTACTTAAAATTAACCGTGTTGCATCCAACGCTAATAAATACAGAGTTCGTTATTTTCATCATCAAGTCAACCTCGGCAGCGACCCCTTTGTATGAGGAATCAATATTCCGGCACCATACCTCTCGTGTACTGTCGTAGTTTTCATAGGAATGGGTCGTGAACGAATGTAGTAAAGCTCTTTCACCATATCCCAAACCAACGGAGGCATATAACCACGGAAAGCATTTTACGATTAAACCGGCCGTTCCGGCTATACTATTTGTCTTCGAGGATTTACCTGTATTAAGCTCATAAGATTCCCCTTCCGAATTAGAGAACTTAATAATCTGCCCTTGGTTATTACATTCGTCCGTATAATTCATAAAAGACATATTCGTCTTGAAACGGACATACCAACCGAAGCGTTGCCCCATACCTCCTACCGTGATTCCATAAGGAGATTCGATCGAATACGAGTATCCCGCGAAAAACTCCATTCGTTTCTTAGGGGATACCGCCGCGGAATCTATTGGTTGGGCCTCCGGTTCCGCCGGCTTTAACAACATCTCTTGGTATTCTTTCCAATAGGTTGCTAGCTCCTCACTTTTAGGGGTTCCGATACCTTCCGAATAATAAATGATTAATTTAGAGATGGCATCCGGATCATCTTCCGTAGCTTTGACCGTCAGGCAGTTTAAACATTTATTCATCAAGCTACGCATGGAAGGCCGCATTCGCTCGTTGGAAAGCCAAATCGTAGTCAGCTGATCAATACTGTATGCGTCGCATTGCGATACGCCTTCCTCGTACCACATTTTAGCGTCACTATAATCAAGACGTTTCATCGCTTCATCTCCCTTACGGTTGTATTCCGTACGCTGTTGCGCCAGCAGTCCGAGGGGAAATACCGCACATATCATCAATATCCAAAGTCTTTTCATATAATAGGTAAATACATGTTTAGTTGTTCATAATATTACAATCAATAATAAGTAAGGCCTTCGCTAATCAATGATCCGTCAGAATTATAAATATCAAACAAATTGTCTTCCCGTTCGAATGCCCGGCCGTTATCCGCGATACCGACACTTAGGTATTTGCAAGGAATACGTTCCTCGGCTTTCGAATCGATCGCCCCGTATCTGTTATTTGACTTCTTGCGTACGATCTTATATCGTCCGAAAGCCATTTTCTCCTCATACAGGGCCTTTTTGTCCGCTATACGTTTCTCCTCGGTTTTCTCATCGCAAGCGATGATCAACCGGACTACCTCTTCCGTAAGTTTCGTATCCTTTGCCTCCGACAAATCTTTCTTAGCTCCCGAATAATCAGCTTTGGCCATTTTTTCCTTACCGGAGGCGATTAACGAGTTATATTTCTCATTCATCTCATTTTCCGATGGCTGATCCGGGAGAACATTCTCTTCTATCGTATGCTCTGTTTCCATAGGTCGTTTCTCTTCCACTTTAGGCTCTTGTTTCTCCGCTTCCTTTATCTCAGAGATAGGAGGTTCCGTTTGTAGAACCGGGTGATCTGGCATTTCTACTTCTTTTGAGACATTGCTATCCGGCTCCACAGCTGAAGGTAAATCAATACTCTCGACAACCTCTTTTGTGGGCCTATTGCTATGCACTAAAAGAGCCGTAGCGGATCCTACAACGACAAATATAGCGATTCCGATAGGAATTATTTTCTTTCTGGAATTATTCTTTTCTGTTATTGGCTCCACGGCAGGTGGATTAGCCACATTGACAACAGTCTCTTCATCATCCGATCCTACTAATTTAGAATCTACAGGTGATGAATAAACCACCGTTGTTTCCTCATTCACAATCTCGGGAGATGGACTTGGGACAACCTGAACTTCCTTTTCCGCTTGAGAAAAATCCAAAGACGCCAACATCTCGCCCACCGTCTCAAAGCGATCCGCAGGAATGATTTGCATCGCTTTTATGATAACAGCCTCTGTTTTCGGGCTGATCGCCGCATTGATTTCAGAGGAGTTTCGCAAAGGACGTGCGGCACGTAGTATAGATTCTGTAGGGATTGTTCCCGTTAACAGATTATACATCGTGGCTCCCAAGGAATAAATATCCGGACGGGGTGAGAATACTTGTATTCCTTCGTTATCGTATTGCTCTATGGATGCGAATCCTTTGGAAAGGGTTAACATCGTAGTGCTGGTCTCCTCCTGCTCGATATCGTAACGTTTGCTGACTCCGAAATCGATCAAGCGGGCGTTCCCGTTCTTATCGATCAAGATATTGCTAGGCTTGATATCCAGATGCAAGATACTCTTATCATGAACGAATTGTAACGCCTCGCCAATTTGCCGTACATATTTAAGGACCGTAGCTTCGGGCAATATCCCGTTTTTCTCAAGCATATATTTTAGCGAGAAGCCGGAAATATACTCCATGGCAATATAAGCCGTATTGTTTTCCTCGAAAACCTCCAACACGTTTACGATATAGGGATGGTGAACTTCCGATAGGATCTTTGCCTCTTTGATCAGTTTTTCCTTGAACTTGTTAAATAAGACCTTTCCCGTCTCCGAATGTACTTTTACGGCTTGGGAACCGGGTTCTCTATAACAATAATCCTTGAAGAAATATTCCTTGACACAGATAGGGACCTCCGTCTTTACGGTACCTAAAGATCCTTTAACCTCTGTGTACCAAACTCCTCTGTAGGTTATGCCAAAACCACCTTGACCAACCACATGAGTAAGTCTGTATTTTCCGTTTTGAAGAAGATGTCCGTCTGGCAGATTCATAACCTTGAATAATTCCATTTAATCTGCCAAAAGTACGTTATTTATATAAAAGAATAAAGAAAAGAGAGAATATTTTGCTTAAAACCCATGCTATCTTCCACTTTTTGAATAGGTATGATATAAAAAGAAAAGTTATCCCGGGTCTTGCCGTCACAGGCTTCCATGAGGGCGTCCTTTATTTCCGGAACAGATAAACGACTATTAAATATCTCTGCGATCTTTTCATTCTTCAGTCTTTCAAGAACCCCGTCCGTACAAAGAAAGAGGAAATCGTCGGGTTGAATATCGTTCAAGGTAATAATGTCCGCTTCTGTTGGAGTATGAGTGCCTTGTATAGCCCGGATAATCACATTCCGCTGGGGGTAGGTTAACGCTTCTTCCGGAGTGATCTTACCTAATTTAACCAACGAATTTACCAATGAATGATCTTCTGTTTGATATAAAATCTCCCCCTTCCTCAGATGATAGATCCGGCTATCTCCGATATGAGCCAATACGATTCCGGAAGAAGCGATATAGGCCATGGTGAGCGTAGTAGCCATACCCATCGCTTCCGGATGCTCTTGAACATAGGAGTCGAAACAGACTTCCGCATAATGTACGGCTTTATGGATAAACTCAGGCGTGGGATCATCCTTTAGGAACGTAGAAAAGAAAGTTTGTATGGACTCGCAAGCTAATGAGCTGGCTACCTCCCCTTTCTCGGCTCCACCCACACCATCACAAACCATAAACAATTTTTGGTCAAGGGTCACTTGTTCGGAAAGCGGGTAAATGGAATCCTCGTTATTCGATCTGCCTCCTTTTTCCGTAATAGCACATGGCTTACCGATCGTTATAATCATAACAAATGAGTTTTATTCATTAAAACGTAAGACGGTGCGACCAATAATAATCTCGTCATTATCATTGAGCACGACCACCTCGCCATTCTCTAGGTAACTGTTATTATATAACGTATGGTTTTTACTATTATTGTCAGTAAGGAAATGTTTATATCCACCTTTTGAATCTTTTTTCACCTCAATGCAAATATGCTCGCGACTCATCGTGCGATCAGACGTGATAATTGGCATCGTAGCTTGTGAGGCGTTCGACTTCCGGCCAATGACAACCTTCCCTTCGTGAAGAGGAAACGCTTGTTCAGGTGTATCGGCGTCTGGAAGAACCGTCAGTCTGCCGATTCCAGTCTTGACAGGTGTCACTAAAATCGTATCGGAATCGACTTCCTGATGATTACTTTTCTCGGATAATAAGGACAAAGGAATAGGCTCTTTGCATTTCGGACACTTAAAGGAGGTAATGCCGAGGGGAATCTTCCCCTCGGCTACCTTTAATCCTACATGGCAATGTGGACATTTAACTGCGATCATACGATAAACGAAATATCTGCGCCATCCATATCCGTAGAGTACAGATCCATCATATCTGTATCGGAAAGCATAACCGTATCGTCCGCCAATGTTATAAAGTCTGAATGATCGAAAGACTCGATGCTACTATCGTCTATAACTATGGCGTCGCCTAGGTCGACACCTCCTCCTTCCACGTCTATTATGACAGCATCCGCTGGCATGACGTCATTGCCGTCTAAAGTTACGAATGTATATTCCTCTTCTTGCATAACCTTTGTTCCTAATATATTAATATTCCGAAAACAAAAGTACAAAAAGCAATGGATTAATAAACTTGTTATTCTCTCTTATAATCAAACATTTGGGTTTCATGTACAAAAGAGGCTGTTTTACTATACGAAAAGAAAAGGCTCATTCTCTCACCCATTTGGCCTTACAGGAAGAAACTGGGCATTGCTTTCGGTTTTTCAATGATTCCCAAGGGATCTCACCCAAGAATGTCCCACATTTCGGGCAAACATAGTCTATCTTAAATTGATTGGCGATATCCTGCAATTGCTGGGGAATCTTGGCCGACTGCTTGGCTCCTAGATAGATTCCTACCGTAGGGGCACAAATCGTTATCAGGAGGCTGATGCCGAATAGCTCCGGGCTACCTTTCCCTAAGAAGCCTATCACGACCCCCACTATTCCGGGCAAAGCAAATGGTAAGGATTGAAATAATCTGGTCTTAAACTGATTAGAGGATTGAATCTTAACTTTTGCTTGAATATAATCATCGTAGACTTTTTTCAATGCGGCAAATTCATCGCTATAATCATTATTGTATTTAAGCACCTCGGAAAGATTTAATACATAGCTATCCCCCAAGCGAATATGATCCGTAGGAGTAACACGTTTCTTTACGATCTGGGCACCATTCACGAACGTACCGTTAGTAGATCCCGTATCCTCCAATAATAAGTTGCCACCATCCTCACGTATCAGACGGGCATGATGGCGGCTTACATGAGGATCGTTTGCAATAAAATCGTTGTCTTTTGCTTTTCCTATCTTTATAATCATAATCTTATTCCTTTTCCTCTTCCTCTTGAGGCTTTCCCATCTCCTTCTCAAGATTATCTTTCAGCACTTTCAACGGATCCTTGGATATTACCAACTCTTTAGGCTTACCCTCTTCCGTCAATAATAATAAACGCTGCTTAGGGAGATTTATTTGTAAGATATGATTTTTATTTATGATATGACTTTTTCCGACACGCATTAATATCTTGTTACAACCAGCGACCTGCTTCTCTAAGATCTCTTCTATTTTTCCGATATTTATAGCGAAGGTAAATTGGATGCCATTTGACAACAATAGTTTCGTATAGTTCCTGTCTGCTTCAAAATAAAGGATCTGACCAATCTTAATGCGCAACAACTCATCCCTTGTTTTTATAATTAAATACCGCTCCATACGTAGAAATTGTTTTTTCGTTTCTCTTTCAAAAACAAATATACGGTATTTTCTTTATTTAATAGGTATCTTTTGGGGGAAAGATTGGTAAAGTGCACCAAAAACAAGAGCCTTTTCCCTGCTCAGAAGAGACACCGATACGCCCTCCCAGCCTTTCAATTATATTTTGGCAGATAGAAAGTCCAAGCCCTATGCCTTGCTTTTGGTTTCGTCCTTTATAAAAACGATCGAACACATGAAGTTTTATTTCCTCCGACATTCCTTCCCCCGTATCGGTCACGGATAACAGAACCTCGTTCTCCATGGCTTGATATGACAAGATGATGCTACCTATAGAGGTGTACTTAATTGCGTTTGTTATAAAATTGCCAAGAACTTGTTTCAAACGGATACGGTCGGAGCGTAATAAAAAGGAATCCAAAGATGCCGGATAGGTCAAAGCTACCCCTCTCGGTACTTTGATCTGGAAAGAAGCTACCGTTTCTACAATAAGTTGTCTTAGATCAAATTCCATGAAATCAAAGGTCATGGTACCAGACTCGAGCTTAGCCAGATCCAATACATCATTAACGATACCCAATAATAACTCATTATTGGTCTGAATAAGATTAATATACTCTTGTCTTAGCTCACCATCCTCTTCATCCCCTAAAAGAGAAGAGAATCCGACAATAGCGTTTAATGGCATGCGGATCTCATGGCTGATGTTTGCCAAAAAGGAGGATTTCAAACGCTCTGATTTCTCGGCCTTCAGCATTCGTTCTTCCATCGCTTTCAGTTCAGATATATCATAATTCATCAGTAATAGGATGGGGCTTGATTTCTCCAGACCCGCCTCCATTATATCCAGACGAACCCATTTCCATCCCTCGCCATCCCTGACCCGGACTTCCCCTTGATCATGATCAGTTTCTCCGTGGACAAGTCGGCTCAAGGAAGTTTTCAAGCATTCACGGTCTTCTGGCTTGACATTGGAATATATGCCTACTATCTGGCTCAATGGAGTTCCCGGAACTTCACCCATATTCAGATACCATTGTTCCATTGCCACTCCTTCCCCAGTGGACAAATCATACTTTGCGCAGCCGATCTTGGCACGATGACTTATCTGAGGAAAAAAAGGCTCGAACTCTATGCCTAATGTCGTTTTCATATATATCCGTTCTCATTATATTTATGCAAAAAGAGGGTTTAACCATAAAAAACGAATGAATTAATCGTTCGTTTTAATTAGTCGTTTATATCGATTATTTTATAGGGAACATATAGGTTTAGTAAAATACCCCAAAAACCGCATCAAAATTATATTCTAAAGTCTTTTTGACTTTCATAAGTAAATGTTTTTTGCGATATTTGCAAACGACTAATTAAAACGAACGATTAAACTAGTCGTTTTGTTGCCTTCCCCTCCACTTCAATATCCTGATATATAAGATTATACCATATGACTATAAAAAAATAGAGGGTAGATTGATCACTCAATCCACCCTCCTGCCTATCGTGTGCTTAAACTATTAAAAATCAACCCCTTGATTAGTCTTCTAGAGCCGCTTGCGCCGCCGCGATACGAGCGATGGGCACTCTAAAAGGTGAACATGATACGTAATTCAAGCCAACTTTATGGCAGAACTTAACGGAAGAAGGCTCACCACCATGCTCGCCGCAAATACCACATTTCAAATCCGGACGGATGGCACGACCTTTCTCAGTTGCCATACGAACCAGCTGTCCTACACCATTTTGGTCTAGTACTTGGAACGGATCGACCTTCAAAATCTTCTTCTCTAAGTAAACCGGTAAGAAGGAAGCGATATCGTCACGAGAGTAACCAAATGTCATCTGAGTCAAATCATTCGTTCCGAATGAGAAGAATTCGGCGCTGGAAGCGATACGATCCGCTGTCAATGCCGCACGAGGAATCTCGATCATCGTACCTACCTTGAATTCGATACGATCGCCAACTTCCTTGAATAGCTCTTCGGCCGCGGTACGGATCACCTTCTCTTGTTCCTTGAATTCATATAAGATTCCTGTTAATGGTACCATGATTTCCGGTTTAGCCTCAATACCTTCTTTCTTCAAATCCAAAGCGGCACCTAAAATGGCCCGAGTCTGCATTTCCGTAATTTCCGGATATGTATTACCTAGACGGCAACCACGGTGACCCAACATCGGGTTATGCTCGCAAAGAGATTCCACACGTTTTTGGATCTCCTTAACGGACACGCCCATAGTCTCAGCCATTTCCTCTTGACCTTTCAAATCGTGAGGAACGAACTCATGCAAAGGAGGATCGAGCAAACGAACGGTAACAGGACATCCGGCCATAGCCTTGAAGATACCCTTAAAGTCCTCTTTCTGATAAGGAAGGATCTTCGCCAACGCTTTCTTACGGCCTTCAGCGTCCTCGGCCAAGATCATCTCACGCATAGCTTTGATCTTCTCACCCTCGAAGAACATATGCTCCGTACGGCAAAGGCCAATACCAACGGCACCGAAGCTACGAGCGATCGAAGCGTCGTGAGGCGTATCAGCGTTTGTACGAACTTGCAATTTTGTATATTTATCGGCTAAAGCCATTAACTCCTCGAAATCACCCGATAACTCAGCGGCTTTTGTCTCAACCTGCCCGACATAGACTTCTCCGGTCGTACCATTGATAGAGATATAATCACCTTCTTTCAAAGTCACGCCATCAACGTCTACAGTCTTATTCTTATAATCGATGTTCAAGGCACCAGCACCGGATACGCAGCACTTCCCCATACCACGAGCTACAACAGCGGCATGAGATGTCATACCTCCACGAGCGGTAAGGATACCTTCGGCGACAGCCATACCGGCCAAGTCTTCCGGAGAAGTCTCGATACGGACCATGACAACCTTTTTGCCATCGGCATGCCATTTAGCGGCATCATCAGCGAAGAATACGATCTGTCCGGTAGCGGCACCCGGTGAAGCCGGCAAACCTTTTACCCACACTTTCGCCAGTTTCTCGGCTTTTTTATCGAATACAGGGTGAAGCAACTCATCTAATTTATTCGGCTCGATACGGTTCAACGCTGTTTTCTCATCGATCATACCTTGATGCAATAAGTCGATAGCGATTTTCACCATAGCGGCACCGGTACGTTTACCGTTACGGGTTTGCAAGAACCAAAGTTTACCCTCTTGTACGGTAAATTCCATATCTTGCATATCCCGATAATGATCTTCCAAATTCTCTTGGATAGCGTCTAATTGCTTATAGATTTCCGGCATGGCTTCTTCCATGGACGGATATTTAGCGATACGTTCTTCTTCTGAGATTCCGGCACGTTCAGCCCAACGTTGTGAACCGATCTTCGTAATCTGTTGCGGGGTACGGATACCTGCTACAACATCCTCACCTTGAGCGTTAATCAAGTACTCGCCATTGAACAAGTCCTCACCATTACCCGCGTCACGAGAGAAACAAACGCCTGTAGCGGAAGTATCGCCCATATTACCGAATACCATGGCTTGTACGCTAACCGCCGTTCCCCACTCGTCTGGAATACCTTCCATCTTACGATACAGGATAGCACGCTCATTCATCCAGCTATTGAACACGGCACAGATAGCGCCCCACAATTGCTCATAAGCGCAAGTCGGGAAATCCTGTCCGGTCTGGGCCTTAACGGCTGCCTTAAATTTAGAGACCAATGTTTTCAAATCTTCAACGTCAAGCTCGTTATCTAACTTAACGCCTTTCGCTTTCTTTACTTCCTCGATGATCGCCTCAAACGGATCGATATCCTCTTTGCTTGTCGGTTTCATACCTAATACGACATCTCCGTACATTTGAACGAAACGACGGTAGGAGTCCCAAGCGAAACGAGCGTTGCCCGTCTTACGAGACAATCCTTCCACTACCTCGTCGTTCAAGCCAAGGTTCAATATCGTATCCATCATACCCGGCATGGACGCACGGGCACCGGAGCGAACTGAAACTAACAGAGGATTGGCAACATCACCGAACTTAGAGTTCATTAACGTTTCGATATTAGCGATCGCCTTCTCAACATCCGCTTTCAGCAACTCTACGACTTTATCTTTGCCTAACTCGTAATACTCTATACAAACTTCTGTTGTAATCGTGAATCCCGGAGGAACCGGTACACCAATCAGATTCATCTCGGCAAGGTTAGCGCCTTTACCACCCAGCAGATTTCTCATATCTGCCTTACCTTCGGCTTTTCCATTTCCGAACGTGTAAACTCTTTTTCTTTCCATATTCGACAGTATTGAATTTAGATTCTAGTTTTGTTGATTTCAACTGTTATATTGCTATCTCAACTTTGCAATGCTGCAAATATATGCTATTTCTACTTTGCAAGCACGAATAGCGTTAAAGATTTTTACATGTTTTACAACTATTCTTTACCATTTATATCCAGCAAATGCTTACATTTGCGTGCGGAAGTTTGTTGACGCTTCCATTTCCCATCGGATTTCCCGCCTATCTCTTTGCCCCTTACATATAATATATGATCTTTTTCTTTTATTTGTCTATTTATTTCCAATAGGAAGACTCAGGAGTTTTTTGCTGAAGAAACTTTAGTTTCTACAGCATGAAACTAAAGTTTCTCCCTAGTGGAACTAAAGTTTTTCTATAGCAAAACAAAAGTTTTCCTTATAAGAAATTTTAAGAAACTGCAATATATTGATTTATAAACACATACTATACATCCCTTTCTGTCCATAATCATATCTTCATCAATCTTGATAGAATAACGAGAACTGTTTGCCGGACTCATTTAAGTATATAGAACGAAGCTCTTTGTTCTTAGCGGAATTGTAAGTATTTTCGCGAAGCGAATTTAAAACTTAACGACATTGGCAAGAAAGAAGAAACAGTTGCCTATATTAGAAAAGGTAACCATTACGGACGTAGCCGCCGAGGGCAAGGCTATCGCAAGAGTGAACGATATGGTGGTATTTGTACCCTTCGTCGCTCCGGGAGACGTGGTTGATATTCAACTGACCCGTAAGAAGAATAGTTATGCGGAGGGGAAACCTGTATATTTCCATGAGTACTCGGCCAAACGTGCGGAGCCGTTTTGTGAGCACTTCGGTGTCTGTGGAGGTTGCAAGTGGCAACATCTTCCCTATGAGGAACAACTTTACTATAAGCAAAAACAGGTCTACGATAATCTTACCCGCATCGGGAAAGTCGAGATGGAAGAGAAACTTCCGATCTTAGGTTCCGAGCGCACGACTTTCTACCGGAACAAGCTTGAGTTTACTTTCTCAAACAAGAAATGGCTTACGGAGGAAGAGATCCAGTCCGGTGCTTCTTTCGATTGCATGAATGGTGTCGGGTTTCATATACCGGGGATGTTCGATAAGGTATTGGACATCCATAAATGTTGGTTGCAAGATGATATATCGAACAAGATCCGTCTTTGCGTCAAGGAATATTGCCTATCTCATGAGGGATATCCTTTCTTCGATTTACGGAACCAAGAGGGATTCGTTCGTACGTTGATGATCCGTACGGCATCCACTGGTGATTTGATGGTCGTATTGGTTTTCTTCCATGAGGATGTAGAGCGCAGGGAAGCGTTATTATCTCATCTGGCGGAACGATTCCCGGAAATCACGTCCTTGATGTACGTCATCAACGGCAAATGTAATGACACGATCACCGACCAAGAAGTTCTCGTATTCAAGGGAAAAGATCATATCATCGAGGAGATGGAGGGGCTTCAATTCAAGGTAGGTCCTAAGTCTTTCTATCAGACAAACAGTGAACAGGCTTATAATCTATATAAAGTGGCTAGAGAATTTGCGGGTCTTACCGGAAATGAGATGGTGTACGATTTATATACCGGGACGGGTACGATCGCAAATTTCGTCTCTCGTCAAGCAAAGAAGGTTATCGGCATCGAATACGTACCGGAGGCTATCGAGGACGCAAAAGTGAATTCCGCCTTGAACCATATAGAGAACACGCTTTTTTATGCCGGTGATATGAAAGATATCCTTACGCAGGATTTCATAAACCAACACGGACGTCCGGATGTTATTATTACCGATCCACCACGTGCCGGTATGCATGATGATGTGATCAACACTATTCTCTTCGCCGAGCCGGAACGTATCGTTTACGTTAGCTGCAATCCTGCTACGCAAGCCCGCGATTTGAGTTTGTTGAGCGTGAAATACTCCGTCAAGAAAGTCCGTCCGGTCGATATGTTTCCTCATACACATCATGTGGAGAACGTGGTTTTGCTTGAGAAAAAATAAACATATAATATAATGTATAGGAAATACGTCCCCTTTCTGCTCTTTTTGTTCTTCTTGTATGGTTGCAACGGTAACAAACAAGAGGAGAAAGAGGACGTTTCCGTTTTCGTGGATTTACCGCAACTGAAAGCGGAAGGCGAGATCACGGCGGTGACTTTATACAGTTCTACCTCCTACTTCCAATATAAGATGCAACCCATGGGTTACGAATACGATCTGATAAACGATTTTGCCAAGAGCCAAGGTTTGAAATTAAACATCAAGGTCGCCGAGAATCCTGCCCGCCTGATCGAGATGCTAGAAGCCGGCGAGGCCGATGTTGTAGCCTACCCTATCCCAATCAATAACAAGCTGAAACAAGAGGTCATTTATTGCGGCCGGGAGGATATCTCCAGTCAAGTATTGATACAACGGGCCAATAAAGGCGATAAGCTTCTTACCGATGTCACTCAATTAATCGATAAGAATGTTTACGTAAAGCCTAACACCAAATACTCCGAACGACTGAAGAACTTGGATGAGGAACTCGGCGGAGGAATCCATATCCAAAAAGTGGAAAATGACTCCATTGCTACCGAAGATCTTATCGAGATGGTCTCCTTGGGCGAAATTCCCTATACGATCAGCGATGATAACACCGCCCGCCTAAACAAGACTTATTATTGGAATATCAATGTCGACCTAAAGGTTAGTTTTCCCCAACGCTCTTCATGGGTGGTAAGGAAAAGTAGTCCGGACTTGGCGAAGGCCATCGATGAATGGGCTTCCGATAAAACGGGTAAACATTCTTTCAAGGCAGTTACTAAGCGGTACTTTGAATTAAGCAAGCGACCTTTTACCGCAGATATTCCGGAGGTAAAGAATGGACATATTTCCCCGTATGACCCTTTATTCAAGAAACATGCGAAAAACATCGGATGGGATTGGCAGCTGCTGGCGTCTATTTCCTATCAAGAGTCTCATTTCAATCCTACGGTTGTATCGTGGGCCGGTGCCGAGGGGCTTATGGGAATCATGCCAAATACGGCGAAGGCATTAGGTGTCACCCCGCATGAATTGAAAGATCCGGATACGGGAATCCGTACGGGAGTAGATTGTTTACGGCGCTTCCGTCAAGGTTTTTCTGAGATTACGGATCCTGAAGAAAAAGTCAAGTTTACCCTAGCGGCTTACAACGCTGGGATCGGACATATTTACGATGCGCAGCGATTGGCCCGAAAATATGGAAAAGATCCCAATAAATGGGATAATAATGTAGCGGAATATATTCGTTTGAAAAATGATCCCGAGTATTATAACGATCCTGTTTGCAAGCATGGATACTTGCGTGGCTCAGAAACATATAATTACGTGCGGGAAGTGTTGGAGCGTTATCATTACTACAAGAAAAAGTCATAGTTATAAAAAAATTCATAGCTATGAGTGAAAGTAGTCATAACTATGAATTTTCTGCAAGTAAATGCCACTTAAAAATTATAGGCGACACCTATGCCTAATATTTCCTTGAACTGGACCTTCGCCCCCCGTTTCTCTCCATTATCCTCAAAAGTTTTCACGTCGTTATCATATTTAAGCGTCGTATTGAGTGTAGCGGACAGGAATTTATTAATCTTCATGCTTATCAATACATCCCAATTGACATCGATATTTCCGAATTGATCGCTATAAGGAGTAAAAAAGTCAGCTGTAGTAATCAAGTTCACGTTTTCCATCACGATTAATTCCGCACGAGCTTTCAGGTAAGCTCCCCATTCCATTCTGAAGCGATCTCCCGGATCGACCCCGAAAGCTCCTAACTCGGAAAGGTAATCATCCTCCACGAAAGTCATCTTCGTGGAAGCCGGAGAAAGATAAACCGAATAATTGCTTTTGGGACGATATTCCATACCTACGGAGATATTCGAATACGCTGGCGCAAAGAAGTTCGATATATAATGTGTCTTATCCGGATAATTATATCCTTTGGCAAACTGGGTGTTTAAATCTCCCATCAACGTATAATACCATACATTATTGGTGGAATATCCTAATTGGGTAGACAGGGTTATATTATCGGTACTTTTCCTCATTCCCTGCGATTTAGTCTTTGATAATCCGTAATCGAGAGCGAGATTGGTTACCCATAACCAGTCACCGCTTTTATGTGTTAATGCCCCATTCAGATACGCATTTCCGGCAACAGAGTTCTCACCGCCAGCCGACCAATTCGACATCGCCGTTTGCGACAAGTTCAAACCTGTCACACCTTTCAGTACCCATTTGCCTTCCTCATATCCTTTATCATCCGTTTGACTATATGTGATTGTCGTTAATGCGACAAACAATGTCATGAAGAATATACGTTTCATATTGTGATATATTTTAGTTATTAAAAAATAAGACGTCCTATCATTTAAACAGGTTTGATTAATTTTTGTTTAGAAAAGCCTGAAGTTGAAAGGGTGTCACATTTGTTACACCTTTATACGGATAAACCCCTTATTTTTGTATCCGATAATTAAGTAATTTGATTTATGGAACAGTTACATGCACACGAAGTCCTTCATATGATGGAGGGTAATAGTTATTCAGAAGCTTCTTTAAAAGAAGCGATCGTTAAGACTTTTGGTGAGGATCAGCGTTTCTATACTTGTTCGGCGGAAAATATGGATGCGGATGAGTTAATCGTATTTCTGAAACAAAAGGGGAAATTCATGCCTGTCGAAAATGGTTTCACGGTAGATATTACAAAGGTTTGTAATCATTAAAGATTCTACGACACTATCAATGACTCTAGGCTAAATCAAAAGAATTTAGCCTAGAGTCATTTGCCTAAAGTTAAAAAAGACTTTCGATTCTACTCAATGGATAATACTATTCCTATAAATAATCGCAAATGATTTTTGCATCAATTCATAATCTTTATCAGAGACATAACTTGGCCTACGGTTACCTGCGTGATTTATCATCCAGACAAAAGACTCTATATACTTTAGTATCTTATTTGACTTATCACTTTTTATACGTGACAAATAATCCATTTTTCCTAAAAGATAATTACTCACTTCAAGAACACTCATCTTATTACACTCATTCAACAATGATATTAATTCAAGGTCTTCCATAATCTTTATTACTACAAATATAATATATTTAATCAAATAAACAAATCATATAGACAGATTTTCATCTTTAATTCTTTTACATAAAATAGCAAAAATGGGAAATGAACACATCTCTAAATTATATACCACTAATCTAAATGAGATCATTGAAGTTCATTGCCATTAGATAGGAAGTAGTTTCCTTAAAAAGAAATCAGATGATCCTGCAACAATAAAAATAGGCTTAAAAGAAAAATATTTAATAGATTTGTTTTGATATTCAAATAATAAAGATTATGTTTGATGCGCATTTTGTTGCAAGTGAAAATATTGGGGATTTTTTGACGTTCTGGAATAACACAGACAGCAACCCGGCAAGTTTTGTACTACCGGATTGTTTTTTATCCATGATTGATCCTATACGTGTAAAAGTGTGAGTCCGAAAACCTACCATACCTGCGAGCCTTCCAACAAACATTCTATAGGCCTTTTATGTTATGGTTGTAAAATGGTCTATTTATGCTTACTGGTTTTTTAAATACCTTAGCGACTATAATAAGTGTGACAAGCCTTCTGATTGTCACCTATGGTGCATTAATCGGAGTCATCTCATTTTTCAGAAATGAACTTAAGCGACTTACTGGTAATTATTCCATTACTAACATAAGAAAACTAAGAGCTGCATTCGGTACATACTTACTTCTCGGACTAGAATTTTTGATAGCGTCAGATATCTTAAAAACAGTATTGGAACCAACACTTAATGAATTGGCCATTTTAGGTGGAATAGTCGTGCTGAGAACAGTTCTGTCTGTCTTTCTGAATAAAGAGATCAAGGAACTAGAGACTGAAAATAAAGATACCGAGTAGATCCCATAAAGTTTTCAAGGGAAAGTACAGAAAAATGGCGCTTAAGTCTTGCATGAACAGAATTTAAACGCCATGAAGTAAAGTTAGAAAACCAAACCGCTCGGCCTTCACAGGTGAAGCGGAAGTGGATATATTGCCTTAAACTAATACCTTATATTATTACAACCAGATTAAAGATCATAATGTTTATGCTTTTGATGAATTTCAATAGCCAAAATAAAACAGAAAATAAAAATCCGCATCCAGCGTCACTGCTACATGCGGATCAAAAATAACAAACTCTTACAAGAGTTAGGCACTACATAAAGTTGTATTATACTAATAAGCAGACTGAACCGCATCAAAGTGTTGATTCCTTATGTTGTTTTTTTCTCATCATTTACATATTCCAAAATGTCGCTTGGCTGACAGTCTAATGCTCTACAAATTGCCTCTAGGGTACTAAAACGAATTGCTTTCGCCTTTCCCGTTTTTAAGATAGAAAGGTTAGATAATGTCAAACCAACTCTTTCAGAAAGTTCGTTCAAAGAAATCTTCCGCTTTGCCATCATTACATCTAAGTTTACAATAATAGGCATAATTAAACTGTTAAGTCATTCTCTGATTTCATATCTATCGCATTTTGCAATAATTTTTCAAATACAGCCACGGCTGTCGCAACTACGATAGCGACAAAAGTAGTTACGATACAAATGGCAAGAAAACCTGCGGGGTCATCTTCTGTATTATGGGTCAACCTTATAAATAGTCCTGCCACCACGATTAAAATACTTAGTAAGATCGCACAATGCTTTATGTTCTTCAAAGTCTTTACAGAGTTTGTTGAAAACACTTTATTTTGCCCAATATAACCGAGCAACCTAAAAGCATTGTACAACGCAACAAAAAAAGCGATTGACGCTCCATATCCATATAAGATAAATGGATCAGCGTAAGTACTAAATAAATCTAGGTGTGTGGCTCGTCCCTCAGTTAAGGGAAACCAAATCAAAATAATAAGTGCCACAATACCGATAAGAACAATAACTGTTTGAAGAAATGCTGTTGAAATTCTTTTCATGACGTATGATGTTAATTTTAAACGACGTTGCAAATGTAATAAATATTTATTGATAAACAATAAATGAATAGCGAAATTCAAAAAACAGTCTCTTTCTCAAGCTAATTAAAAAATCTGGACTTGAATCGCCAGTGTAGTGTCGAAGTACAATGATCTCCCATTTGGAAGGGAGAATGGGAATAGAAGAAAAAAAGAACGCCTACCTGAAAAGTGGTAGACGCTCATTGCATACGGTTATTGGGACAAATATAGAGTTTATTTCTATCTTGGATTATCCTATTCATTAATAACTACTTCATCTCTTCTCCCTTTTCATTAAAGATAGCGATAGCCTCCTTGCCTTCGATTACCAAAATCACTTTAAAGAGTTTACCTTCAGTCTTTTCCGCAACATATACCTCTTGGATCGCTGAATCCGGATAAGATTTTTAATTAAACAATCTATTCATATTAACGTAATCAATAGATATAGAACAACGGATATGCCGAATTTCGCCTATCTACAGATAATCATGACACACAACATCTTATATTTTAGCATTAACATATGGATTCCATGCGGAAACAAATAAAAATCCGCATCCAGCTTCACAGCTACATGCGGACCAAACAAATAACAAACTCTACTTATATGAAAAAACAAATACTACTAACAAATTATTATACGATGACTACTATCAAGATGACTTCTGAGTCATTTTATAGTATAACAGAAGATTGTTTGAAAAGGTTCACCAGTAATTTCTTTTAGGCTGAGAGCTTTTCTTTTTATCGACTGTTTGAATATAAAACATTTCAAGCTGCAAATTGTTTTACAAACAAAGATAAAAATGATGATTGATCGGTTTGAGGCATGATTAAGAAGTTACTTTCTATATTATTGTTTATGATAATGCTCTTTGCCTTCCGGATGAATGCGGAAGCGGATGAGGAACACTTTTCTAACGGTTCCTATCGTTAGCGCACTAGGATTAACATTAAATGAAAGCGCTTCCGACGCTATGGTTGGTGGAGCGGTTACCCAAAACGACAAATTTCAAGTAAAACACGGCGATTACTCCTAAATATTTAGGGATAATCGCTTTTTTATGAATAGATTTCAAGTAAAATTAGGACATTTATCCAATTATATCCGTAATTTTAGCCCAATTAAATCAATAGCAATTATGGAAAGAATCGTTAATCATCCTATTTTAACAATTCCACAAGAGGGAGAACACACTTTTTTATTCAATGGCAAACCCGTAACGGGAATGAAGGGTTTTACCATCGCCGCCGCCTTACATCAGGCCGGCTATCCAGTACACAGTCATAGCGTAAATGGCCGCAACCGTTCGTTGAATTGCGGTATCGGTAAATGTGGCGCCTGCGAAATGCTGGTAGACGGAGAAGTAAAGCGTATCTGTATTACGAAAGTAGACAATGTAAAGGAAGTATCGGAAATAACAGTACAGAATTATACGACAGATTCCCAAATAGAACCCAGAGAAGAACCGGTAGAGATCTATCGAACCGATGTGGCCATCATTGGTGCCGGCCCCGCTGGATTAGCTTGTAGGGAAACCTTAAAAGAGCTAGGCTTGAACAGCATCGTAATCGATAGCAATGATAAGATTGGCGGTCAATTCTTGATGCAAACCCATGCATTTTTCTTTTTCGAGAAAGAGCGGCGCTTTGGCGGTATGCGTGGTTTCGATATAGCGAAAACTTTAGCCGGAGACGACCACTCTGGTATTTTCTTACATTCTACGGTCTGGGATATCCTACAAAATAAGCGTATTGCCGTAAAAGACATGCTTAACCATAAAAATTTCTATGTAGAAGCTCAAGCCTTGATAGTCGCTACTGGTGCGGTTCCTTTTATGCCGACCTTCGAGAATGATGATGTGCCCGGAGTTTATACAGCGGCAGTCGTACAGAAAATGATGAACGCTGAATTCACGTTACTCGGCAAAAACATATTGACAGTAGGCGCCGGTAATATAGGTTACCTAACGTCTTACCAATTGATGCAAGCCGGAGCGAAAGTCAAGGCTATTTTAGAGGCGATGCCCCATGAAGGTGGATTTCCGGTACAAGCGAATCGAATTCGCCGCCTTGGCATACCTATTTATACCTCTCATATGCTTTTGAAAGCCATTCCAAACCAGGATCGGACAGGTATCACCGGCGCGGTTGTCTGCGAATGCGAGAACTTCAAGCCAATCCCGGGAACAGAGAAAGTGATTGATGGTATTGATGTTATTAATATATGTACAGGATTGATTCCCGACAACCAATTGCTAACCAAAGGCCAATATACATTTGGAAAACGTTGTGCCGGCGTAGGTGATGCCGTACGAATCGGAGAAGGTACTACCGCCGTACTAAGAGGAAAGCAAGCCGCTTATGAGATCGCCCAAGAGCTAGGCGTACGTTTCAACTACAACGATTACTTACAAATATCTAAGGAATACATCGACTCCCAGCAACATCCGATCCGCATCAAGGAAGAGTCCCCAAGGCCCACTCCCGAGCGTCAAGCCCAACGCCCTTTCGTTCGCTTGGATTGCCTATACGGTTTCGCTTGTAACCCTTGCTCTTTCGCTTGTCCTCAAAAGGCGATCACCAAAAGCTCCACCAGCGTAACGCCCGAGATCAATTACGAAAAATGTACCGGCTGTATGCAATGCGTATCCCATTGTCCGGGGCTGGCTATTTTCGGCTACGATACCCGGAAGCAAAACTTATTCTTACCGGTAGAATACGAGGTGGAAGTAGGTGCCGAGGTGTGGCTCGTCGATGATAACGGGAAGAAACAAGGCGAAGGTATCATTGAGAAAGTATTAAAGATGCCGACAAAAACAAACGTGGCCCGTGTGAAAGCGGCAGGAATGGAAAACGATGCCTTATTGAATATCACAGGATTCATCGTAAAAGAAAACTATCCGGAGGAGATCGACTTCAAGCAAGAACCGGAGTGTGAGTCGGAGACCTATGTTTGCCATTGCGAGGACGTATCTTTGGACGAGCTACTTTCCGCCATTGGGGATCGTAAATATATCTCCGTCGACGAGGTAAAACATATCACCCGCCTAGGAATGGGGCCATGCCGTGGAAAACGCTGCATACCCCGCCTACGCATGAAACTAAGGGAAAAAGGTATCGAACTGGTAGGCGACGCTACCCCCCGTGCTCCCCTATCTACCCGCTTCGTCCTAGGGGAAATGTATCCACAGCGTCAGATAGCGGATACCTATAAAGTAGATTCTGGAAAGCAGGTTCGTAAGACGGAAGTCTTAATCGCCGGCGGAGGTATAGGTGGTAGCGCATTGTTCCGTTATTTTGCGGAAGCCGGTAAAAAGACCGTGCTTATTAATGCGGATCGAGGATCATCATGGCGCAATATCGGTGGTGGCCGTCCAGCGTTCTCGATCCCCGAATTAGCGGAGATCGCCCGTAATAACCAAACGATATTTGAGGAGACACAAAAAGAATACGATATCCATTACTGTGAGATACGCTATATCACGTTCGCCCACGACGAGGCTACCTACAATGATCTGGAACGTTCCTGCGGTTGGTCCAACGCTTATTTGATCGACAAGAAAGACTTCCAGAAAGAGGTGTCCCCCTACTTCAACACGAATCAAAACACCTATTTCGCCGCACAAATCTCCCAGCATTGTTGGCAAGCTACCCCGGGGCGTGTGATAGACTTTATACGAAACAAAGGCAAAGAGCGGCAAGGTGAGGTTTGGGAAGACACACACCTAGTGGAAGTACACAAAAACGGTGGAAAATATCACGTCTTATTATATACGCATGATAAGCGATACATCGAATACGAATGCGATCATTTCGTGAACGCCCTCGGTTATAGCGCCGAGCGTTTCGCCCGCATGCTAGGTCTTTACACCGGCCTCTATCCGGTCAAGCACCAAGCGTTGATTACCCATCGCCTACCGAATCTGGGTAAAAACGGGGATATCCTCGATATGTTGATAGACCGCCGGAAACGTAACGACTTCTCCGCTGTCTACGGTCAGCAATTCGCCGAGACCGGACAGATTATCGCTTGCGCCTCCCCCGCTGTCGACGCTAAAGCGGAGATCAGCAACTTTGATGAGTTGAAGTTTAATACCCGTCGTTTCATGGAGATCATCTCCGAGGTGTTCTGCGATTGGATTCCATCGTTAGCCACAGTACCCGTACAAGCCACATGGTCCGGTTATTATGTAGAGCCTCGCTACATTATCGATCCGGATAACGGACTATTCGTCGGTTTGCAAGGTCACGGCTTCATGCTCGCTCAATACTTGGCTAAACTATACGTAGATAAAGCGTTAGGCCGTACCGTTCCGGATTATATGGAGCGATTGAGGCTCGATGGAGACGGAATTAGTGAGAAAGCTTTCAAATAAACTATAAATAAAACAAAACCTCCTCTACCACAATTGGTAAGGGGAGGTTTTGATAAAACCAATCTTTTCTATTTTTGTTATTCTATATCCATAAATAGTAATCATATGAATATAGAAACAACAGACAACTCCCCTTTGCTACAGGAATGTATAGAAGAATTGATCAATAGTAAAATCGATGAGGGGAAAGGAAGAAACGCTGGGAATAAATTATCCACCTTTTTAGGTCCGAGGGTAATGGAGTTTACATTTGCCGACTTAACGACCGATTTTCTTCATCACTATCTTTTATGGTTGATGCAAGGGGAAGACGGGAAACAGGCTCCCTTGAAACCGGGTAGTTTGGACTTCTACATTCGTAATCTAAAGACAATGTACAACAAGATCGCCCAAGATAAACAAATGGATGTTCCGAGAGAAAGCCCGTTCTCCGGCCTGCAGATAAAGGTCCCACCCACCCGGAAAAGGGCTTTGCCAAGCCTCGACCTACAAAATCTGGCGACTCTTGAGCGGCCCAAAAACCCACACGCCTGTACGGCCCTTCACTTGGCTCTTTTCTTATTTTACGCTAGAGGTATGTGCTTCGTGGATGTCTTTAATTTGCGACACAGCAATATAAACGATGATTATATCCACTACGTACGTAGCAAGACTGGCGTAGCGATGCAAGTAAAGATCACCCCCGAGATAAAGAACATCATATTCTCTTATCGGCGTTTCAATAACCCGTGGATATTCCCTTTCTTACACGAGAAAATCAGCGGAGAGGGAGAAGTCACGGCTCAGTCCGCGCTTCGGAGAGTGAACCGCCACTTAAAGAAAATGGGAGAGCAATTACACTTCGAACAGCCATTCACTACCTATGTGATGCGGCATAGCTGGGCTTCCATGATGCTGGAGGCGAATTCGGAAATCGGCATTATCAGTCAATCCTTAGGACATATGTCCCTACGGACTACCGAGATCTATCTTGGCCGGATATCAGTATCTAAAATAGACAGGGCCTCCGATAATATGTTGAACAATTTGGTTCGCAGCTCTTCCACCCGACAAAGAAGTAAAAAAATAAGGTGATGGCTTTAAGAGACAATCGGCAAGAAATGCAAGAAGCTCATTTCCTCGATTGCCTCTAAGTTATTCTCATTTATTTAAGATAGTTCATGCAGGAATGCAAAAGGGTAGATTCGTTAGTTCATGCAGGAATGCCAAAGGGTAGATTCGTCAAGACATTCCTGCACAGCCCTTAGAATGGATACTATTTCTCTTCACTAAAATTAACGGTATTCTCGACATTGTCCACATCATCAAAGGCAGCCACATTGCCGTTTGTTATCGTTATACGGAGGTCGGCACTATTAGGGCCGGCGATATTCACCGTCAGCTTATAATGATAATCTTGATAGATATTGTAATCGGTCACCAAGTCACCCCAAGATAGAATTTATACTATTTATCCGTCATTCTGAGAGTTGTCTCTTTCTGCGTAAGAAAGAGACATTTTTTTTCTCCATACTTCTTTATTCTCAATCACTTCTGTTTTTCGATTCATTTTACATTATCGTTTATTTTACCGTTTGTCTCTTTACATCTCACTACTCATTTAACATTTAGGACTTACTGTCCGAAACGGCACGCACGAGGTAGCACGATTCCCGACGGGGGAACCGTGTAAAGATCCATACATGCAAACTTCATATTGTTACATGACGTTGAATTGATAAGGACTAGGAAATACGAAGGCGCAGACATCTTGCCGTTATGTCCGTGCCTTTATGATTGACTAAACCGTGATCGCAATATTACGATCCGTGGTTTAAATGTCTAATTGTTTCGATTTTGTCTATATTCATTAGGTGTAACCCCAACCATTTTCTTGAACCAACGGCTGAAATGTTGCGGATATGGAAATCCCAATTCGTAGGATATCTCGCTGATGGATTTGGTGACATCGAATACACGCTCTTTCGCTATATCGAGCATCTTCTGCTGGATATGTTTCAACGCAGAAACACCGGTTTCCTTTTTCAGAAGGTCGCTTAGATAGTTAGCCGACAGGCAAAGCTTGTCGGCACAATACTGCACGGTGGGCGTACCTTTACTTATGGGAAGATTGGACGCAAGATAATCATCCAGCGTTTGCTCAAATCGGGCTAAGATGTCAAGATTCACATTCTCCCGCGTTTCGAATTGACGGTCATAGAACCGCTCACAATAATCAAGTAGGAGTTTTATATTGTCTGTAATCAGTGATTTCGTATGCTTGTCTATGGGATGGAGCAATTCTTCTCTGATTTTGCACATGCAGTCAATAATGGTTCGCCTTTCCTGTTCAGACAAGTGGAGTGCTTCATTGGCGGAATAGGAGAAGAAACTATAGTTTTTGATGAATTGGGCTAACGGAGTGTTACGTACCAGTTCGGGATGAAAAGCGAGCAGCCATCCACCGGGTTGATGCAACTGACCGTCATCGTCAGACCCCATGACCTGCCCCGGAGCGAGAAAAAGCATCGTGCCTTGCTGATAGTCATAGATGCTACGACCATATTTGAGAGTACCACAGTCCGGGTCTTTCATCAAGATAGCATACAAATTATAGAGTTTCGGACAGAAATGTACCGGATTAGCCTCTCGCGCATCGATGACCGTAACCAGCGGATGCAACGTTTCCATACCGAAATAATCGTTGTATTGCTGCACAGTGTCTATTCTCTTTATCTCATTCATCTTCAATTGTATTTGGCTTCGATTGCAAAGATAACCTTTTCTTTCATACGTTTCTCACCGTCCGATGAAATTGGTTATTATATCTGTGGAATTGATACAGTCTACACCCCAAATAACCGCTATTTTTGTAACTAAAAACTTTTAAATAATAATTATATGGGAACAAGAAAAATTATCTGTATGGGAAGCTTATTCTTCTTGTCTGTAGCCATTCCCTACGAAAGGCAGACAAGTATTAGGGGTGGCTGTTCCCGGACCATTTGATCAAACTGAAATTGAAAAGCGAGAAGATGTGTTGGTATATACAACACCTGTACTCCACACAGCCGTAGGAGTGACAGGAATGGTGGAATTAAAGTTGTATGTATCTTTCAAGCAATTACAGGAAAGTCGACGAAGCTAGCTTACTTTAAAACAATGGATGTAAATGGAAAAAATTCATAACAATGAATGAAGAAAAACATAGTTATGAATTGAAAATTTCATAGTTATGATTTTTCAGTATCAAAATAGGCAAGTAATTCTTCTATCGTTTGGGTGATATAGGTACCGCCGGAAGTCTCATGGATGATAAAGTGGGTGGTCTTTAAATCGCCAGTCTCAATCCAAATATTCGATTCCACTTCCCGATTCGCCAAAATTCCGTTTCGCTGGAGCCCTTTACGCACCATAGCGTATTTCTGTCCATGTCCAACGAGGCGAATCTGTCGAGAGAATTGATTATCTATACGGAATAATCCGGTATCCTTATCGAAAACAATCCCTTTCCGGGCGAAAAAGTTGCTTAGATGACCACTCAATGCCAAATCCTCGGGAGTACCGGTAGAGATACCATTCGCTTTGTCCATTAACCAGATCTTATCCGATATCTGAAGAGCCAGCTCCAAATCGTGAGTGGACATAAATATCGTCTTATTCGTTTTCCGGGTTAGATGATGGAGTAATTGCATAATCTCTACCTTGCTGGGGAAATCAAGGAATGCTGTAGGTTCATCCAAGTAAATAACCGGAGTCTCCTGAGCGAGCGCCTTAGCGATCATCACTTTCTGGCGTTCTCCATCCGATAAGGTATGGACCATGCGGGATGCTAGTTCCTCAATGCGGACAAGGGCGATGGATTCTTCCACGATCCGCTTATCATCCTTGCTCAACTTACCCCAGAAGCCGGTATACGGGCTACGTCCCATCCCGACCAATTCCCGTACCAACATATTCCGGATCTCACATTTATCGGTCAGCACGACACCGATCGTGGTGCTCAATTCCTTATCGGAATAAGTATCTATATCTTTTCCTAGGACCAATATTTCCCCATCTAATTTAGGTTGGAAAGCCGATAACGTGCGCAATAAAGTAGACTTCCCCACCCCGTTAGCACCCAGCAAACAGGTTAATTCACCACTATAGATCGTAGAGTGTATACCTTTAGCTACCAGCTTTGTACTACTCTTAGAATGGTAACCGATCGAAAGTCCGTTAATATGAATCGTATCTTGTTTCATCTTACTCGTTCAATTCATTCTTACGTTTTCTAAATAATACTGAGGCCACTACTGGAGCACCTACTAAAGCGGTTACCGAGTTGACAGGTAACGCTCCCTCGAACCCCGGCATACGGGCGATCAAATTACAGATCAACGCCAACGCCGCACCGGCGAATAAGACCGCAGGCATTAAAATCCGATGGTCGGAAGTTTGAAATATGGCCCGGCATAAATGCGGAACGGCTAGCCCCAAGAAGATAATAGGTCCGCAATAAGCAGTGACAATCGCCGTAAGGACCCCAGCCGAGGTGATAACCAACAAACGGGCCCGCTTGATATTAAGTCCCAAATTGCGTGCGTAGCTATCCCCAAGAAGCATCAAGTTCATGGTCTTGATAAGCAGGAACGAGAGAGGGATCAAGATTGTCATAAGAATCACGAACAACGTCATCTGATTACCGGAAACACGGGCGAAACTACCCAATCCCCAAATCACGTATGCACGGATATCCTCCTCGACGCTAAAGAATTTAAGTACACCGATCACGGCGTTTGCCACGTAACCGATCATCACACCGATAATCAACAACGTGACATTTCCTTTTACCTTTTGGGAAACATACACGATCAGCGCCATCACGGATAAGGAACCGATCACGGCCGCTATCGATAAGGCGATCTCCCCCATAAAACCAAGTTTACTCAAGGCAACGCCCCCTAAACTACCGCTTAACAACACCACGAAAGCGACACCCATGCTCGCTCCCGAACTGATACCTAAGACCGAAGGTCCGGCCAATGGATTACGGAAAACGGTTTGCATCTGTAAGCCGCTGATGGATAAGCCAGCTCCCGCTACCAACGCTGTCAATGCCTGTGGTAGTCGGGATTTCCAGATAATATTCTGCCATGTAATAGGCTCATTTCCTAAATTCCAGATAATATGCCAAACCGATTGAAGAGGAATAGAGACTGACCCCAACACCAAATTCAAAAAGATTAGAACAAAAATAGCCGTGACAATCGCCAGCATCCATAGGGTATTTGAATGTCTCATCAGTGTTCCTTATTTAAGTCGAGAATAATAGACCGACTCATGATCCGGTAATAAATCCGGATGAAAGATATGAAGCAAATCCGCTAGGACGATCTCCGGTTCTGTCGGCATACTCTCATAAAACGGCGTGTTCTTCATATTACAATAGATAATTCCTTTCTCCCGGAACGCACGGAAATCCTCATAACGAGGATCTTGCTCTTTCAATGCCTCATAGCTGAACGTTCCCGGGAAACTATTCACGATACGCCAATAATCAGCGTCGTCCGCTTGGTTATAGACCGTCTCGAAGTCTAATGTAACACCACCGGATCGCTCATCATCTTTCAAGAAATAATCAGCGCCGGCATCCTTGAAAAGTTGCGCTAAGAAGCTCTTTCCTCCTACGGCATACCAGTTTCCACCCCGTAACTCGCCACTAAAAACGATCGGACGTTTTTTAACCTTACCATCCGCCGTAAGTTCCTTTAATTCATTATACCTCTTCTCGATGGTGGCGAAACGCTCATTGCCATCTTTCTCTATCCCCAACAGCAAGCCTACGAACTTGATCCACTCGGCCTGTCCCAATGGCGTAGTCTCCTTATAACCCAAATGGGGAATCAAGGGAATACCCACGTCTTTCAGCGTCTCATAGCCTCCCCGCTTGAATGGCGATACAAGGATCAAATCAGGATTCATGCTCATGATAACCTCGTTATCGAAATTCCCCTCGATACCGATCTTAGCGGTTTTACCTTCTTTCAGGCGTTCGTTCATCTCTTTATTGAACAAATGCCGTGTACTGGTAATCCCAACGACCCTATCCAAGGCACCCAATTTAATAAAGTTCGATAATTGCAGGGAAGTCATACAGATAACGCTTCGGATAGGAAGCTCTATCACCGTATAATCAGCGGGAATCCCCGTGGGTTTCGCACCTCTTTTCACGAACGCATAATGAAACGTGGTGCTTTCCTCATTTTGAGGATCTTGGATATCAGCCAAGAGATATTGATCCGCATAGGTAAGCTTGAATCCTTGGGCGTATAAAGGCTTAACCTGCTCTTGCGAGAACGCAGATTGCTCTACGGAAGCCGTCTTCCCTATTTCTCCTTTTTCACGGATACCTGAAGTACATGATAAAGTCAATACCGATAAAAGCAAGCATCCACCCGCTATAAACTTATTCATAATCCTTGTTTAATTGACAGTTGATCATTGACAGTTACTCTCGTCCTGCTCCACGGGACAGCAACATTTATTTATGAACCGGCAGGTCTTCTGACTTACTTCCATTCAGGACGCCTTCCCGATTACAAAACCAGTGGCCAAGGTATTGTCCGAATGTTTAAAAGTTCACAGCAGCGTGGTCTGTCCGGGATTCTCACCCGGTTCCCTTTTAATCCGCCTCCCGGAAAAAGAGATAAGCGGAGCCTGTTACAGTGACAAAAGTAGTAAGAATATTTGTATACATCCACAATTTTAAGGACTTTTGCGTTTCAAATAAAAACAGATACACATGAATCATCCTATTCACTTCGTCTCATTAGGTCCCGGTGATCCGGAATTAATTACGCTGAAAGGGCTTAAAACATTACAAAAGGCTGATATTATCTATTGTCCTGCTACACAAGGCAAGCATGGAATCATATCTCGGGCGACGGATATATTGAAAGCTATTGAGGTAGACGAATCCTTGATCCATCCGTTTATTTTGCCAATGAGTAAGGAACGGACAGATGCGTTAAACGCTTATAACGAATTGTTTCTGGATGCCCAAGCTGAATATTTGAAAGGGAAACAAATCGTGATCGTCGCCGAGGGAGACGCTGGTTTTTATTCATCTATACAATATGTATACGATAAATTCGAGGAAACAGGAATCCCGGTAGATCGAATCGCAGGAATTCCGGCATTTATAGCGGCAGGTGCCTTGGCCGGGATACATATCGTAAAACAAGAGGAGCAAATTAACGTAATCCCCGGGACTGCGTCGTTCGATGAACTTTCGGCAAAAATAGAAAATGGAATGATCATCGTCATCATGAAATTACCGGGTTGCCAAGAGGCTATTCATACTTGTATCCGGCAGTATGCGGATAAGGCGGTTTTTCATTATTTCGAGAATGTAGGAACAAGAAAAGAATATTATACTACTGATATCGCCACTATACATTCCAAGGATTTCCCCTATTTCTCCCTACTGATTATCCAACCTCGCTAAAAGAAGAAGGCTGCCCGGAGAGTAACCAAACCCGGACAGCCCATCTTATTACGCTACATGCAATATATGCTTAAGCTGATCGATATGGAAACGAAGTGTATCCATATAAGGTTTCACTGAATTATGGTACATGACCGCTTTTGCGTGCATATCTTCCAACTCGCTTACTTTACGGTTCGCCTCACGCATTTTACAAGCGTTGTAGCGAATACCCGATACATGTCCTTTGATATCCTCGATCGCTTGGTTTCCCCGGTTGAAGATAGACTCTGCTTCTTCCGGAGCGTATACCGTATAGGCTTGGGCAACGTCATCCAGTAACGCCTGTTGATAAGAGCCGGCTATCGGGAGCAATTGATGGATCGCATGATGACATAAAGAATGAACCTCGTTTTGAAGCTTCTTCAATTCTACTTCCCACTTTGATTCACATACTTCATCCAATTGTTTGACTTCCGCTACGACACGACCGCTAAACAATTCCACTACCATCTTTTCCCATGCTTCTGCTACCCACGATTTAGTAGCAAATGTAACCTGACTAAATCTTACTGTTGACATAACCTTAAATTTACATATTATATTGCTAATGTTATTAGTCTCTTATCTGTTTCAATTTATCACACTCAAACCATTTTAGGTTTCTTTTTATCGTTGTGACATCACAAAATTAATCAAATTATTACAGATGAATAATTTTAAAGACTATTTTATAATTCTTTAAAAGTACAACAAGCAAAACGTATGATTTTTGCAAAGCTCACTTTACAAAAAGTTTAATTTCAAGCCTGACAGCTATCACAAAAAGCAAGATCCTCGCCATCTTCGCACAAAAATATCAAAATAACACAATCTTATTATTCCATAAAGGGGGAAAACCTTGTTCCGTATCATTTTGTTATTATAATAAATTAGATTTACTTTGTTCAAACTATATAAACTTACATAAAGCACATGAAATCGGACATTGAGATAGCAAGAGAAACAGACTTGCGTAAAATTAAGGAAGTTGCGACAACGTTAGGTATCCCTCGTGAGGAAGTACAAAATTATGGCAGGTATATTGCCAAGGTTCCTATCCATTTGATCGATAAAAAGCAAATGGACCAGCATAATTTAATTTTAGTGACCGCTATCACTCCCACTAAAGCGGGAATCGGAAAGACTACGGTTTCGATCGGTCTGGCTTTAGGGCTGAATAAAATAGGGAAGAAAGCGGTGGTCGCTTTACGTGAGCCGTCTCTTGGCCCGTGTTTCGGCATGAAAGGTGGTGCTGCCGGAGGTGGATATGCCCAAGTGCTTCCCATGGAAAACATCAACTTGCATTTTACAGGGGATTTTCATGCGGTTACTTCCGCCCACAATATGATTACCGCTTTATTGGATAACTATATTTATCAGACCCGCAACACCTGCGAGGGATTGAAGGAGATCAAATGGAAACGGGTTCTTGACGTAAACGACCGTAGCTTACGTAACATCGTATCGGGTCTAGGCGGCTCGGCGAACGGTGTCCCTACCGAGACCGGATTTGACATCACTCCCGCTTCAGAGATCATGGCGATCCTTTGCTTGGCTACGGATATAGAGGATTTGAAACGACGTGTCGGAAATATTTTATTGGGTTATACAAACGAAGATAAGCCTTTCACGGTAAATGATCTTGGCATAGCCGGAGCTATTACCGTATTGCTAAAAGACGCATTACTGCCGAACCTTGTACAAACAACGGAGAATACTCCCGCATTTGTACATGGAGGTCCTTTCGCTAATATCGCCCATGGATGTAATTCCATATCGGCCACCCAAATGGCTCTTACTTATGGAGATTATGTGATTACGGAGGCTGGTTTCGGCGCTGATCTGGGCGCGGAGAAATTCTTTAATATCAAATGTAGAAAAGCGGGGCTTTCACCGAAACTGACAGTCATCGTAGCGACTGCCCAGAGCTTGAAACTTCATGGTGGCGTTCCGGAGAAAGAAATCAAGGAACCGAATATCGAAGGATTAAAGAACGGATTCGCTAACTTAGATAAACACATTGAGAATATGAAGAGCTTCGGCCAGCAAGTAATCGTTACTTTCAACCGTTTCGCTACCGATACGGACGAGGAGATTGCGTTAGTGGCTGAGCATTGCGAGGAGAAAGGGGTTGGATTCGCCATGAATAACGTTTTCGCCGAAGGCGGTGAAGGGGGTACGGAGCTTGCCCGCTTAGTGGTTGATACGATCGAAAATCATCCTTCCGCTCCTTTACAATATACATATGATCTGAATGATCCGATCCGTACGAAGGTACAAAAAGTGGCCCAGAAGATATACGGAGCTTCTTCGATTGTTTATACGACTTTGGCCGATAAAAAATTGCGTCAGATCGAAAGCTTGGGTATTTCCCATTATCCGATCTGTATCGCCAAGACTCAATATTCATTCTCTTCCGATCCGAAAGCTTATGGGGTCGCCAAAGATTTCGAACTAAAAGTACGAGATGTAATCATCAATAACGGAGCCGAGATGATCGTTGTCGTCATGGGCGAGATCATGCGTATGCCGGGACTCCCGAAAGAGCCGCAAGCCCGAAAGATCGATATCGTGGATGGCATGATTGAGGGATTGAGTTAATAGACAGTAAAACGATTCAAATAAAAAAGGTGCGCCTCACACATTCAGTAAGGCGCACCTTACTTTTGCTTATTTATGAATAAACTTTATAGAACCTCTAGCTGTATTTAGCAAATAGATTCCTGCTGGCAAGCGAGAGATGTCAATACGATTCGACTTACTCTCTGCCATTTTCCCTCCAGTTATCGCATAAATAGAAATCCCGCTTTCCGTTCCTTGTACTTCCAACACATCTCCATAAATATGAAGTTTCAGTTCGTTCTCCTCTACTACAGGAGCGATAGAGGTTGTTCCATTGAAATAGTCATGTGTCTTTCCTGAATATTCCCAGCTTGTCTCAGCGGGGAAATACATTTTCTGATAATTTTTCGAAATCATCGGGTTTCCCGCGTCCACGATCTCCGTCTTGCTTTCTGACATAAGCATCCAACTACCACCGAAATCAATGGAAGACGAGGTTTTCGTGACATTCTTATCGTAAGACCACTCCATTTTCATCTTGAACGTCTCTCCCTCAGCCGTACCTGTCATGAGTATCGAGACCGGATATTTATCTTTGTTGAAAGTGGCTTCTATATCCACTTTCGCCTCGGCTTTCCATGCGCCTCCCTCAAAGCTGGAGGAAGTGACGGAGAACTTCTCATAGCCATTTCCGGTATAAGTGTATTCTGTTTTCTCGCCTGCCACGTCGGCTGCCGAATAAGAGATAGCGACCAAAGTGCGTCCTTGGTTATCATTCTCCATCACGGTCTTGCCATCATATACCCAATCAGACGAACTTGAGTTCCATTTATAACTGTCTATACGAACCACGCTTTTATTACCATCGCATATATAAACATCTTTCTGTTCCTGCGCATCGTTCTTGTCATAGGTAATACTATAGTCCGGACATCTTCCAAACAAATACCCCGGAAGAGAGAATGATTGCGCCATCAATGAAGAAATACCTACTAAACAGGCTACCAATGTAAATAATACTCGTTTCATATTCTTGATTTTTTACGATTAAACTTAAAAACTATAACCTTTCTCCGCAATTCCCGCAAAATGTAGCGGTCGGAGCTAATTGCATTCCGCATTGAGGGCAAAAGCGGCTTTCCGGCGTTGAGACCTGTCCCGGTATCTGCGGTCGCAAAGGATCTTGTGCTGCGGAAGTAGCGGTGGGATTCGGTTGCGGCATCTCGTTACCTTTCTTGAAAAGCTCCTTGAACTTACCGGACAAGCCGCTCAACTTACCATACAGATCGAAAGTAACTTGCGTGGCGGGAGCTACTTGCATATAGCTGCTCATCATTTTCACCAAGATCCAGCTATCAATAAAGGCATACTTTACTGTATAGGCGAACAACAATGAAATAATGAAAGCCATGAAACCGCTCCAGCCGAACAAGCGGAACAATCCACCGAAGAGGATAAACGCAATCAACGTAACCACCACGAACGATAAGATGACCATCCCCGTTGTCTTCGCCGCATCCTTGAGCAACGTCTTCCAGTTCTGAAAATAGATAATGACACCATCTGCCGCCGATTTATAAGGGTTTTGAGCCGGATGGTAAAAGGTGTAACCTAAGCAGCACTCGTCCACATACCCCAACGAGATATCGAGAAACATGTTGGTGAGGCTCTTTATCCCGTCAGCTCCGGGGAGCGCCCCGAGCAAACTGTCCGTAACACGTCCCAACGTACGTTGTAACTGTTTAATGGAACCCGCCACAAGTTTATCCAAGGCAAAATACACGTTGGATGTACCGAAACGTTCCTTTACCATCGTCTTTCCCATCTCGAAGGGTTTGGCAGGTACATAGCCGGTTTGATACGCCATCGCGATCACGGCCACATGCCCGGCTTTTACGAGATAACCGATGTAGTGATTCAAGAAGAAATTCACTACCCCTATAAGTCCCAACCAGATGAAAAACATGATCGCTACCACTCCGTCGCTATTGAACAGGACCGATATGCCCATCAAGATAGCGAAGAGCAGCACGGCTATCAATATATTCAGCAATCCTAATCCTAGTTTTATCCAACCGAATTGCAGGGTCTTGAAGAAAATCTCTTTTGCTGTCATAAAGTATACATTTATGGGTTATTATGCTATTTCAACAGACGGTATTTACCGATGATAGGTAATTCCTTAGCTCGCCCGTTCAGCGCGTTAATGATACCGATGACTGCCAGTACCGTAAACACGATGTAAACGAGGTTCAATACCGTACCGCAAAGAGAGTAGATGCTCCATAAGCCCAATCCCCTCCATAGGATCGCCCGCAAGAGGGCGGTCAGAACGGAGTCCGCTATGATCCAGCCAAACATGGCGATGCATAAAAGCAAGCCTTGGTTGGCATGGAACCGGGCGAATTTCGAGTCCTTGGCCGCAAGGATCGGGATCAATACCAGAATCCCGAAATAAGCAAGGATAGCCATTACCTTATTTTGCTCTACATCGGCTTTATCGAACTGGTCGGTCAGGTCCGCGGTCTTGTTCATACCACTTAATTTGTCGCTCAAGGCATCGGCCGTGGGGGTAGCCTTAGCCATTGATTCCGCATCGGTCGGTTGTACCGGCGGAGGTGTCTGTTGCCTGTTCGGTTCGGCGGCAACTATTTGCATAGGTGATCCGCAGGCCGGGCAAAATCTCACGCCTTCATTCACTTGTTGTCCACATTTTCCACAGAATGCCATAATTTGTTTCCTCCTAATTTTAGTATTGTTATTATTTGAGTAGATCTCCGAAAGCTTCCATCAAGCTGTCTATCTCGCTACCGAACAGCATCCGTACGGCGAAGAACATCAGCAACGACAAGACCGAACCGATTATCATCATGATCAGCATCGCACGGGCGAAGTTCGCCTTGTTCACCTTCTGGCAGCCTCCGCAGGCCCAGATAATGAGTAGGATGAGATTGATCAACGGAAGAAGCATCAACAGGAAGATACCGATATACCCACCCGTCGTGATCGGTTCATACTTGCTTCCCGGGGGAAGCGGAGCGTTCGGATCGCCCGCCGGAGCCACGTATCCCGGTTGAGGTTGTGCGTAAGCCGGTTGCGATGGCGGGGCATAAGCCTGCTGCGGTAGTGGCTGAGGCGCAGGTTGCGGCTGCACATAGGTTTGCTGGGGCGGTGGCGGGGCTTGCGGTTGTGCCTGTACCGACATCGGCGTACCACATGAGGTACAGAATTTTATGCCATCCGGGACATTTGTCCCGCAGTTTGTACAAAAAGCCATGATTTCTCCTTTCTTTAAAGTAACTGTTATACATCATTCCATTTTTGTTCCGCAACCGCTGCAGAAACGATGCCCGGCGATAACTTCCGTGCCGCAGTTCGGGCAGAAACGTTTCGCCGCAGGCGCTTGTTGCACGGGTTGCGTCAAACGGGTTCCACACTCTTGGCAAAAGTTGGTTCCCTCCGGATTATAGGCCCCGCAATTGGGGCAGCTATGCTCCTGCTCCTCGGCTTCCCGGCGGGCACGTTCCTCGGCCTCGGCACGTTCGAGGGCGGCTTTCCGCCGCCTGCTTGTTGGCTGCGAGTAAATCTAGCTCTGCCCTTATCTCCGGATAGTTCTCGCCGCCATCCGTCTCATATACTTGCCGTCCGAGACGGGCATAGATCTTTCCCTCCCTTTCCGAGAACTCTTTCATCTCGGTCTGGGCATTGAATATCTTCACGTCGGGATCATCCTGCAGCATGAATCCGGACAAGCCTTTTACGATTCCTGTTAAAATATCTCCCATACCACCTTACTCTTTCTTAGTTCCTTTCGCCTTATCCGAGAAATCTCCCATATCCAGATTCTTTATCCCGACCTTCGTGGCCAGCGCCGTCAGTTTCGTCACCTTGGCGATTATCTTGATCTTGGTGACACCTCCCACCTCGTTGTCTTCTATCGTTTTGTTCAATACGCTAACGGGTTCCTCCAAGTCTTTCATGATGGCATCCATCTCGTCCTTGGTCATCTTATCTCCTTTTTTCTCCAGCTTTTCAATGGCATCATCCAGTTTTGCCAAGGCTTTATCTACCGGCGAACCTCCGCATGCCGTCATAAGCACGAGGCTTATGATGAACATGAATGTAAATAATGTCTGTTTCATGATACGTATGTTTTTAATGGTTTACAATCCTTCTATTGAAACTAGCTCTTGGCTTGTCATCAGTTTTCCCTTCTTGTTATACATGTTTGTCTTCACAGGGCCAATGCCGTGGCCATACCAGATCTTCTGGATAGCGGTCTGCTTGATACCGATCACTTTCGATACGGTAGTGTTCTCAATCACGACGCAGTCGATACTCGTCCCGTTCACGTCGAGGGTTTCCTCGGCCACGGCCTTCACGCCCGTCACCTCCGTATTGGTCTTGATGCCGGCCAAGTTCAAGGTGATGGTATAGTCGCCGAAGGTATCGCCTACCTTGACATTGGAGGGAAGTTGGAAGGGTGTTCCGGTCACGGTTACTTGCATGCCCTCCATGATCTGTCCTACCAACGACTTGGGATCGTAGGTCACCGTGCCATTCTTCACCTCGAATGTCTGTGTCATCGGTTGCTTGAGCACCGGGTTCTTTTTATTGTCCATCACCATCATCGAGTAGGTAACGGTGCAGTTGTCCGCGTCTCCCGTCACCTTTGTAGCGGTAGTCTCCGTGTAACTGTTGATCTTTCCTTTCTTGTCCTTGTCGGCGTAAGTCAGTTTCACGCCTTCCTTATGTAGGAAGAAAGGTTCTTGCGCGCTCATTCCCAATACCGTCAGCAAGGAAACGGCGATCATAACTAGAAATCTAATGTTCGTTTTCATAATCGTTGTTATTTTAAAGTGAATAATTTTTCTCTATTTCTTCTTCTGTCCGCCCAGCATCTCGAGCAAGGCCTTCATCCGTTCCTCGTCGCTCTTGCTCTTGTCGTTGACCTCTTTCAGTTGCTCCTTGATCTGCTCATTGGATTTTTGGATGGCATCGCGTGTCTCGTCCACTTTTTGGGTGTTCTCCTCGCACGATTTCCCCGTCATCATCTCCAGCAGGCCGCCGGCAGGCATCACAGTCATTTGATACCCTTCGGGCACTTGGAAGAGGTGCGCCGGTTGCGGCCCCATCTTGACGCGGCGAAGCACGATGGTCCTGTCCATCACATACACCGTATTGTCGTGGGCGATGCAGCCGTTGTAGTTCGATACCTTCATGGGCGAGTAAATCCATTCGTGATAGCCGGCGCCATCCTTGCCGCCATCCTTGTAGATCGATTCGCTCTTGACATAGTAGTGGGCACACTCCTTACCGTCTATCTCCTCCATGCCCAAAAACTCTCGGGAGGTAGAGTGAGACACTTCCCAGTCGTAACCCACCAGCTTATTGGTGGATAACTTGTCGATCTCCTCCATCACCATGCAGGTCTTCCGGGCCTCGTTCATCACGTAGGCTTTCTTTTCCTTCATATCGAAGATCATGATGGTCTTTTCGCCACTCCCTTTCCGGCACCACTCACCATAGAAAGAAATTTGCGCCTGCGCCGCCGTCGTTACGTACAGCGCGCATATCAATAATAAGATTAACCTTTTCATGTCCATTCCTTTTAGTGTTGTTAGTAATCATCGTCCCGGGCTAGCTTGGAAAGCGAGCCGCGTTCTCTCCCTTTGTCGGGCAGGATATCCACCCTTGTATCTACGTCCACCAGCCGGGAGAAGGCTTTCAGGTCCTCATTGCTGAGGCGTATGCAGCCCATCGTTATCCGTCCGGGTATCACTTGGGGGTTGGCGGTCCCGTGTATGCCGATGCCCGTGAAGCCGGGTGTTTTCAAGCGGAAGAAGCGGGGGCCGTATATCTCGCCGGGAGTTTCTTGCCTCGTCGAGTCTCGCGGCCAAAGGGAGGTATCTTCCACGGACTCTATCACGAAATGCCCTTCCGGTGTCCGGAAATCCCATTCCTGCTGCTTGTCGCCGTAATTGCGTCCGCAAGCGATGGGAAAAACGGCGAGCGTATCGCCTTGCGGACAAAGAACGGTTATCCGCATATCCTGTTTGGATACTATCACCCGGTTCGTGCCGTCCGCTTTTTCTTCCTGCGCCCGTAGCGTCGCCATCGGCACTCAGAGGAGTGCCAATAGCAACAACACGATCCGGCGTATATGGCAAGAGAAAATGTTCATCCTGTTCCTGTTTTAATGGTTACCTTAAATCTCACCCGGGCTTTCCGAGTCTCCGCCGCCCTCCGGGACACCTTTGGGCAAACGGTAATCGGCTATAGAAGCGTAGCTGATGTCGTCCTCCAGTACGCCGCCGTCCTCGAACGTAAGGCCGCTGAGCACGCTCTCCCGCAATTCTTTCGAGGGAGTGAATACGATCCGGACGTTCTTGATCATGCTGTTCGCCCGGAAACTGTTAATATCTTCCACGCCATCGCTCTTGAAGGTGAGGCGAAAAGTACCCAAGCCCGGTATCTTCACCGTGTGTCCCTGCTGGAGTTGTTGGGGCACGAACTTGGCCAGAAGCTCCAGCGAGGCCTCCATCTCGATGGGAGCAGTAGTGGTGTTGGCGGTGGCGGCGCACGTCATCGCCTTGCCCGAGAGCGGGGTCTCGCTTTTGGGGGTCGCGTACCATTTGCCAGGTTCCTGTCTTTTCTGCGGATTCACTTTCTTAATTAACTTGTACTTTGCCATCTTGTTTTGTTTTAAATTGTTGATAATGTGATAATTGTTATTTCTCTCTATTCTCGTTGCCGGTCTTGCAGGCGTGAGGCTCTAGGTGTCGCACGTGTGAGGCAGCTGATGTCATACGTGTGACACCGTTAACGTCGCACGATGGTCTTGCTCGTCGATGACTCCCCAGCGTTCCCCTCTGGCCACCGTCGCCCGATTCGCCTTGCATTTGTGCGGGTGTTTGCTTCGTCTCGGTGTTTAATTGATTCTCCATAAGCGTATTATACTCTTCCCAGAGGATATTGAACCGCTCT
>NZ_FR885305.1:149549-168566 GCF_000436315.1 Parabacteroides sp. CAG:2
CAAAGAAGGCAGAGGGCGATGGCGGGAAGGAATCCATATTTACCGTAATTGGCCATAGTCATTCTTTTTATCGTTCGTTTCTTTAATTCTTGTCACTTCATAAGGGGAAGCCGGTGTCGGGAATCGGATTCCCCGGAAGCCAGAGGGAAGGAATCCCTGCGCTTCCGGAGTCTCCGACGGGTCTACCAGAATCTATCCCCGTTTGTGTCTTGCTTTCACATAGTGCTGGAACGATTTGAAGGGAGGGAAATAAAAATCATTCCAGCATGTCAGAGAGCTATCTTGTAATAAAAGACCGCTATCTCGGAATAAGCGTAACGCTTCGTTCCGGGAGTCGGTATGAAATCAGTATGGTAGAAGCGGCGGGCGCTTTTGCTACGGATGCGCTCGTAGGTGCCGTAAAACGAGGCGTTGTAGGCGGTGGAGCAAAAGCGGACTTGCTCGATATCCTCCTCCTCGGCCAGTTCCGGGAAACGGCGGTATAACAGTTTCAAGAACATGGCCAGATAAATACATTGCCAGTTCCGGTCGTCCAGCCGGAGTACGCATATGCGGTGGGCCTCCAACGTCTCGGAGAGATCGAAATAGATCCCGTACTCGTGTCGCCATTCCGTTCGCATCCACTGTCGTTCCAGATCCTCCACGAAGGAAGGCTTCATCTGGAAGCGGCCAATGGAGAAATCGGCTCCCTTTACCCCCTTTTGCTGGTAAAGCGCCTTGACGGCTGTTGTCTCCATAAAGTCCATCAAGGCCGAGTAACGAACCAATTCGGGGAAGACAACCGCCACGGCCAACTCCGTCCGGATACCGAACTCCGGGAAGATCAAGTTCCAGACCTCCCGTTATCCCGCCACGTACTTATCAGCTTCTATCCATTCCTTTTCAAAGATCTTTTGGTAATCCTGCGCCAAGGCGGTCGATCCGCTGAGAGCTCGCGCCAACAACGCAACGAGGAATACCGCTATAGTTTGTACGTGCATTTTTCAACACCTGCAGACGAGGCGATGATCCACACCAGCCTGTCGCTCTCCTTCTTGAAAGCCAGCGGATAGAAGGAGGTGCCGTCATGCAGGGTAAGCGATCCGTCGCGCGTGTAGGTCACCTTGCGTGTGCCGCTAGCCGAGGTCCAAGCTCCGTAGGTGGGTTCCGTCCGTGCCCCTTTCGCTTGGAAATCGCCGGGATCGTTCGGCCCCAGTTCCCGCTTCTTGCCGTTTTCGTAAAGGTATCTCTTGCCCGCATTGTCGGCGGTGTAGACGCGGCTGTTGTTCAAGAAGCCGTCGACCGACGTGGCGAAACCACTCTCCGCGTAAAACAGGTGCTCACCCTCGGGAATCTCAATGATCGTCTCCATGTAGACCGGCAACACCCGCGGTTGCGGGAAGTCGCAATACGCCTTGTGCAAGATATTGGTGTAATTGGTCACGGCGTTGAACGAGGCACGTTTCTCGGCGCAGGCCGGGATGATTCCCTCCTGCATCATCTCTTTCTGCAACTTCACGATGTCCGGATACATGGCCTTTACCCCATCCAATTGGGTTTGCAGGCTGTTGCGCCAGAGCTTGGCGGCACGGAGGCGATAGTTTTTCATCCGCTCGTCGGCACGGGCATAAAGTTCCTCAACCTTCTGGCTGTCGTCGGTCTCATAGATCTGGGCATAGAGGGTCTTTAATTCCGATTCGTATTCCCCGGCGATCTTCTCGCAACTCGTGATCGCGCCATCGCTCGCCTGTAGTATCTTTTTCATCTTCTCGGTTTGCTGCACGGTCATTTGTTCCAGCTTGACGAACTTGGCGTTGAAGGCTGTCGTTTTCTCGTTCGTCGCCTGCATTTTTTCCATCATGGAACCTAGGTCGCTCAGGTTGCCTTGGTTCTCCGCTAAGAAGGCCATCTTCTCCTCGTTGGTCAACTTGCCTCCTTTGGCTGCCTCACGTTTCTCCAGATCGGCGCCCATGGCCTCAAGCCCCCGGGTATCGCCTACCAAGGCGTTCTTCATCTTCTCGATCAAGCGTTCCTTTTCCGCTTCGGGGAGGTTCGGGTCTTCCAAGCTTTTCATTTCCTCCACCGTAATCCCGTTGATATCGGCCAACTCTACATAGAACTTATCCCGGAGGGCGATCATCTCCTCGTCCGAGCAGGTATGTATCGAATCCAGTTCCGTTATACGCATATCCACGGCTACGATCTTGCGGTAGTAGGTCGCACGGGCGGTTTCCTCCGGGTAGACGATGCTCTCGACGGAAGGCAACGGGGGAAGCTCGTTCAGCAAGGCCTCCGGCGAGTTGGCTCTGCTGGGAGCGATCATCTCGTCCCACGTGGCGGTAGCCGTGCGACGTTTTTGTAGCTTATCCGTGGGGGTGACAGATCGTGTCGGCTGATCGCCATCTCCACCGACGAAAGGCTCCTCTCCTATCTCGGCGGTATCATCCTTGGTACCTACTACGTTGCCCACTTTCTGTTTCAGTTTCTTCAAGAAACTCTGGCCGTGCACCTCCACCGGTATCCTGCAGAATATCGCAAGGGCGATTGCCATGATGTTCAAGATCTTTCTCATCGTTGTATTTGTTTATAAGGTGAATATTCTGTCGTCTATTCGTATCGGATACGCTCCCATTTCTCCACGTCATCCAAGCTTTGATCTATATGTATCTGGATGCTCCCGTCGGGCTTGCCTCCGAATCCCTCCTTGGGGATCGGGTCGTTCACGCTACCCTGGCTGCGGAAAGGGATCGTTCCCAATCCGCTGATGCTAAGCCCGTCGTTTATGTTCCCATCGATGACGATGAAATCTCGCGTGGCGTAATAATTCAGGTAGTGATCGGCTTTGAACGATATTCCCTCATCGCTGACCGTACCGGATACCGCCACGTTATGCTGCAACTGGAAATAGGTCTCGATCTCTGGCTGGGGCTTGTCGCCCGGCATCCATTCCCTGTCTCCCATGAATACTTCCGTGCTGGCGTAAACAGATTTGGTCGGTTTCTTAGGCATATTCACCACCACCTTCACCGGCAGGCGGTATATGTTGTGGGCCTGCGTGGGTTTCGTGCTGTGCTTGAAGCCAAGGCCCCAGCTCTCCGCCCATAGTTTCATATACGACTGGTTTATCCTTATATCGGAGGCGAACATCGGGGCGTCTCCAACGATCGTTGTTTGTCCGAAACGTAGCAGTTCCTTATCCACAAAATAGTGCGCATCCCAATTCTGCATACAACACCTCGGCGTCCAGCCACCCGATGTACTCACCAGCGAAAGTCCCGTAGAACTGCTGCTCCGTCAGTTTCTCGTTGGCCCCGTGATAACTCTTCTCCAGCTTCATCTTGATCTTCCATTGCTGTACGCACATCTCTCCCTCATAAAAGAAAGGAGCGTTGGCCGAACCGTTCATGCACAGCACCCACGTCTGTCCTTTCGTTTGCGCGATCTGCCACAAGCGGTTGTTGGCGATGCGATAGAAACGGGCGAGCGAGACCAGATTGTCCTCGGCCACGCAGTTGATCCATTTCTGCTTATCCCGTTCTCGAGCGTTCAAGAAGATCTCGATACGCCCTTTCAGGCTGAAGATCTTACCCACCGTGCTGAGTGTCTTATTCACCAAGTATTTGTACGCCTCGCTCTTGAGCCGTCCCTGTATCCTCTCCGCCTCGTAATACTTGTCGCGATCCTTCACGCCGCTGATCAGCGCCAACGCGTCTCCCGCCAGGCCGTTCAACCCGCTCATGCTCACGAGGTCGTCCCAGAATTGCTCGTTCGTTATATCGTTCGGCTTGGCTTGCGCCGCCCTTTCGATCACTTGCCGCAGCGTGGCGAAATTCCAGCCCAGGTCGCTTAGGGCCCGGTTTACCGCCTCCTTCTTTTCTTTCAGGTCGATGGATCTGGTGCAGACCAACTCTCCCCCGAAGATGATGGGGCGCTCTATATCGTTAAACGACTTAACCTTAAACGGGTTGACTCCGTAATACATGGTATAGGTCAACGAATGGCTTCCCGGCTCGCAAGGCAGGTTGATCAAGTCGAAGTTTATCAAGCTCCAATCCGATTGCGCTATCACCCGGGAAACAGCGGACAAGCAGAATAGCGTTATCACGGTAAATATGAATCCTATGCGTTTCATTTGTGTCCTCCTTTCCATACGTTCAGTAATGTTTGCAATCCTTTATTCTCCGGATCTATCAGCAGCCCCTCGTTCAGGTAGTAGGCGGCCTTTACGCTATCGCCGTTCTGTACGCTCAGCAACGAGGCACCGGCGAAATTGCGTGCGTTGAAGGGGTTCGCCTGTACGGCCGTCTCATACAGCATGAGCGCCGCTCCCACGGCCGTGGGTAATACGACCAAGGTGTCGGCGGCTTTCGCCGTCAGGTAGTCATCGTCGAAATTAAGGTAATGGTGCGGGCAGCTATAGGTGCTCAGGTGAAAATACTTGCGGTATTCCTCCTCCTTGGGGAGCAGCCTGCGGGCAATGGCCCTGAGCTCGCCGCTCGTAAGGTCCTGCCAATAGGAGAAATCCCATACGGTGGACGGGAAAGCGGGGTTGCACATCGCGTTGGCGTAGCATTCTCTCGCCTTATCTTCCTTTCCCTTGTAATCCCACGAGATGGCCTCGAAGAAGTAAGGGTAAGGCGACGCTATGCTTTGGGTAGCCAACAAGTCCCAAGCCTCGCTCCGCTCGCTGTCCTCATCCAATTCCATATTGACAAGCTCCTGGCTCAGTTTTTCGGTCATCGTATCCAGCTTCCCGATTAGGTTGGTAAGCGCAGTAAGGAGTCCTCCCTCATCTTCCCATCCCCAATCTTCCATATCTTCCTCGTCCTCCTTGCGCTGTTTCTCTTCGGCGGCTTTCTTGGCGGCGGCCCTCTCGTCGCGCTGTTTTACGTAGATCAGCTCGCTCAACCCGTAGCGAAGGCTGGCCACGGCTACCACGGCTTGCCCGTAATAGTAGTTCGCCTGTAGCATATAGCCTTGCTCGTAAAGCTTGTTCCCTTTTTGGAACATCTCTTCGGCCTCGGCCATAAAAGCCGTTTCCGTAGGATAAGCGCCACTTTGCCCGGTGGGCAAGGAAGGCAAGACGAAAGCGAATGCTCCCATAGCGGCAAGACTGAGTAGTAGAATCGATAGCTTCTTCATGGCTTTCTTATTTGAGCGTGTTATACATTCTATATTATATGAATACCTATTTCACCAGTTTATAGCCCTCCTGAGAGGTCGGTATCAACGACGGATCGGGCGAGAAGGTGAGCAACGTGACGGAGGGTTGCGGTTTCATCCGTTCCGCATAGTTACCCATTCCGGCTCCTCCTTTCACGGAGAACTTGCGGTGTACCACAGCTCCGCTATTCTTTTCAATCCAGACGATGTCGGTCGTCTCGATATGTTTCAAGTCTTTAATCGAGTTGTCCATGCTGGATTTAGTGCCAAAGAGGTCTCCTATGGCTTTCATCCCGGCACTCAGGTCGTTCTCGGTACCAGTGACACGGGTGATCTTCTCACAATCGAAGCCGCCCCAACGCACGTCCTCTACCCCGACAGATTCTTGCGTGCTGGACTGGACAAAGCTATCGTCCTGTTCCACCTTTTTCTCTTTCTGAGCAGTATGGACAATGCCATACACATTCCCTATCTTGTCGCAAAAGAACGCATAATAGTCCGAGTCGGAAGTCGCCTTTAGCTGCGCCACCTTGTTTTTAGACGAAATCTGGTAAATCTTATAATCGCCTTCGTCAAGCAGGATAAGCGTCTCGACATTGCCAGAGTTGTTCCAGAAATGGTAATAAAGGATTTTGCCCGACTTTTGTATTTCCACGTTCACCTTGTTCCCCATTGACTTAGCTGTCAGTTCCATACGGAAGTTGCGAGCGAACCACGGATTCTCCTTGTCGAGCGCCTTACGCTGGGCCGGCGTGAGCGACGGATCGACAAAGGCACCGTTATCCGGCCTGTCGCCTTGTTTATCCATTTCCAGATCGCTCCCCTTTTCGGAGGCGGCCGCTTCCTTCCGCTCCTTTACGGCCTCGGTAGCCGCACGGAGCTTCTCCTTGATCTTCTCCTTGCCGCCGCAAGCCGTCACCATCAAGACGAGGCTCGCCAAGCACATCAGTATGTAGAATTTCTTTTTCATATCGCTCACTTATTCGTTACATCTTGACAAACTCCACCCGCCGGTTCTTGGCACGACCCTCGTCCGTTCCGTTATCGGCGATGGGAGATGATTGTCCTTTGCCGGAAGCGGAGAGGCGATCGGCACTGATGCCCAGTTCAACCAGTTTACCTACGATGGCGTTGCTGCGGGCCTCGCTTAACGTCTGGTTGGAAGCCTCGTTGCCGGTGCTATCGGTATGGCCTTCTACGGAGAATCTCAGGTCGGGGTTATCGGTCATTAATTTGACGATACGATTGATCTCACCCATACTCTCTGGTTTGATGGTGGACTTGCCGACATCGAAGGTGATGCCATACGTGATGAACTTACCGTCGCTCATCATGCGGTCGTACAATGGCACTGCGCCTTTGGCGACACGTATGTTGCGGATGGAAGTGTTATTCGTAAAATATCCACCGCCTCTATAAAACTGTATGTCAAAATGTCCGGGTGCTACCGTATTCGGAATATTGGCATAGCGGATACCATTTATGTAAACTTTCATTGCCCGTTGATTGAAGGACAGTGAGAAGTGGTTCCATGAGTTCGGGATAGTCCGAAAAGAGTCATCGCTTCCGCTACGGCTGTTCTCCCCAGAGGAAGGAATAAAGTCCCATCTTAGGCGTGTACGATGGTCTGAAGCACTATAATACCAGTCGTCAAGATTGATAGTTTGAACACGACTTCCCGATTCGGGTTTGTAAAAACGTACGATATAGCAATTTTCCGGCTCATCATCTCCCTTTTTTGTAAAAGGCCCTACCCAAAAGTCAAATTCCAGCGTGAACTTTTCCGGCAAATAACTTTTCATATTATCGAATAGCGGCGCAATGACCGGATCATCCTGACTCACGCAAAGTATCACCTTATCGCCATTGATTTGAGCGATCTCAACAGTACCTTTTAATAAATCCCACTGGCTGGGGAATTCTCCTATCTGTTCCCGGGTCACATCATCCTCAAAAATAATCTCATCCCCCGGCACGAAGTCACTCTTGGCATACGTCATTTCGAGTGATTGCTGTGGTTGTTGCTGTTCCTGCTGTGCCACATCTTCCCCATCATCCATAGTTTCAAAATTCCCTTGTGAATTTGTACTTGTTGGTGGCTCCTCCTTTTCATTATTATTATTCCCTTTCCCCGTCACCACATCCTCCGCTCCCTCGAAAGCCTTGTCTACGGTCTGTTCCACTTTCCGTTCCACGTTCCTCTCCGTTGCCCGTTTGGCACTCTCACCCGCTTTCTTGAGGAGTTTCTTTCCCCATTGGGCTTGCACGTCCATTGTCCCGATTAGGAGCAACATGGCAGATAAAATAAATACTAGCTTTTTCATTTCCTTTAATTCATTAGATTAATAATTCATTCCTATTTATTTACCGAAACACCTTCTGATGGATCGGTCCAGATTTATCAAGGATCTCCGAAAAAAGCGAGAAACCTTCTTACGGCACGATATCCCTTTTTTACGTTCTTCTTCCATTTGCTCGGCCACTTCCTCGACACGTTTGATCCGCTCGTCGGCAGTGGCAGGCTCGTCACGCGAGATGCGCTCATCGATGACCTCGATCACCTCCTCATAAGAAAGCAAAGGCTTCTTGTGTTTTTCTTCTTCCATACTCGAACCAGATTTGGTGAAACGTCCGATTTCTTTATTCGCAAAATTAGCCCCGAGAGCGATCGCCCGTGAGGAGAAATGACGCATTCTTATAGGATAATCGACGCATTTCACTAGGACAAACCAAGAGAATCTGCGCATTGAAAATAATTAACTAATTAAAGAGCAGTCGATTAGAAATGCTAGCTGGCCGAATCGCCTCCGATAGAATCTATGGAAGAATAACAATGGGCATTATTAGCTCCTTATAATGCCCATTGTAAGCACGTCACGTTGCCCATCGTAACAGACGCTCTATAAACAAGAGTTATTCTTGAGGATGGATTGTACCCGGATTGGTTTATAATATATTTCCATGTACAGCCGACGCCACCCGACCTATCCCGGTGATTTACCAAAGTGGCTATCTGACCATCAAGGATTTCAATCCGGAATTCAATATCTATACCCTCGGATTTCCCAATGATGAGGTTAAATATGGATTTCTCAATTTCATAGCCCCTTTCTACACGGAAGTACCCGCTACACGGAATCATTGAATGAGGCTTTTCCTGTATTGTGAGGGCGTTACATTGAAGATCTGCTTGAAAAGGCGGGCGAAATAATTGGCATCCTCGAAGCCGCATTTAAGGGCGATGTCGCCGATCAGTTCCTCGGTAGAGGCCAAGAGGCGTTTGCTCCTCTCCATGCGCATCTGCAGGATATAGGCAGAAGTGTTGTAGCCCGTGATGGCACGGACCTTGCGATTCAACTGGGATCGGCTCATGCACATCTTATCGTCTACCATGTCCGAGTTCAAGCCATGGTTGGATATCAACGCATATATATAATCATTCAGGCGAGCCAAGAAGTCTTGGTCGGCAGGGTTTAGTTTTACATTCAGTTCTGTCCCCTCACGCATAGCCTTGGAATACTTCTCACGCAGCAAACGACGCTGTTCCAGCAACTTTGTTATCCGGATATTCAGCTCTTCCGCATTGAAAGGCTTCTCCAGATAAGCGTCCGCCCCGACTTCTAAGCCACAGACACGTTCCTTTCCTCCTGATTTTGCGGTAATGATAATGATCGGAATATGGTTCAACACCTCGGATTCACGTACCCGCCTACATAACTCATAGCCATCCATCTCGGGCATCATCAAGTCGGTGAGGATCAAGTCCGGCATTTGCTCCGCCGCTATCTCCAGCCCCTCCGCTCCGTTTTGCGCATATATTATTTGATACGCACCATTAAGCAGCCGGCCGATATAATAAGAAATGTCCGCATTATCTTCCACGATCAATATAGACGGGCGCATAGACGTGCTATCCGGCTCCATCGTCGCATCCGGCAGTATCACGGTCTTGTCCGGTTCCGGATGAGAGGCGTTATCGTTAGATTCCTCGCCGGGTACCCAACGTTCCCAGAAGGAGTCGCCATGTCTCAATGGCAACATCACGACAAACTCAGAACCAACCCCGGCCGTACTCTTCACGCTCACCCGGCCCTCCATGCTCCTCACCATCTGCCGTACCAAAGAAAGGCCGATCCCCGTGCCCATCGTGCCTGCCCCTCCGGTCTCACCTAGGTAAAAAGCCTTGAAGATATGCGGCAAGTCCTCCTCGGCTATACCGCAGCCCGTATCCGCCACATGCGTGACAAGCATACTCCCCACACACTCCATCGTCACGACAACCCTCCCACCTCTCGGCGTGAACTTGATAGCGTTACGGAGTAAGTTATCCATGATCCTCCGGAAATACTCGGGCACGAAATCCATGCTGATAATCGTCTCCGAAGGAGTAAAACAAAGGTCTACCTGCCCTTGGCGGGCATACGCCCGGTTATCTTCCACGATCATGCTCGTATAAGCTACGATATCTCCAGTCCTCCATTCCGGATCGCCAATCTCAGATCTCACTTTCGCCACTTCCAATAATTGGTTCACCAATTCCAGCAGGTTCTTTCCCTGCCGTCCAATCATATTCAGCCCGGTCTTGAGTTCCTCCTCGCCTATTCCCCCTTTCCGCAACTCTTCCGACACACCCAAGATAACCGTCAGCGGCGTACGAAACTCATGCGTGACATTCGTGAAGAAATTGGCCCTCACCTCCTCCATGCGCCGCATCACCTGCTGATTGCGGGACTTCATCCGCAAGGCATACCATAAAAAGCCCATCGCTACCACCGTAAGGAAGAGTACGATCAAGCAAGCGATCAGGAAAATATTCTTGGTACGCTGCCCCATCTCATAATTCTTCTGTATCAATGAAAGCTTCCGGTTGCTCCTCTCTTTCTCGTAGTCCACACGGAGGTTCTGTATATGGTTCATATTCTCAGTATTTCGCATGCTATCAGCATAAGCGAGACTTGATGTATAAGCGTTGAGGGCATTCTTATAATCACCCAGCTTCTTATAACGCAAGTAATCCAGATGATACACGCTCGACAAATGCTTCCACGCCCGCGGCACCTTAGCGGCACCCTCCGCATGCTCCAAGAAAGCCTCCGCCATTCGCAGATCTCCCTTGTAGATATTCACCCGTGCCAAGGCCAGGCACGATTCCAGCCAATGATACAGATCGTTGTCCGCCACCATAAGGTCGTATGCGTTACGATATTCGCGTATCGCCTGATCCCATTGTCCCTTTTTCTCGAACAAGCGTCCTATATGGTTATGGCAAAGCGAAATGCCGACAACAGACCCGGCCGCACGATTATGCTCCATAGAATAATTGTAATAAACAAAAGCGGAATCCATCATGCCACGCATCTCGAAGATAGAGCCAAGGTTCGCATAGTTCATGGCCAAGCCGAGATCACTATCCAAGGTACGTTCCTCTTCCAGCGCTATTCGGAAAATACTGTCGGCCATCTCGCAATTTTCCAATGTTAGATACACGTTTCCGATACCACTCAAGGAAATGGTCCGGTTTTTTCTTGCTTTATAGCTTTCCTTATCACCCAGTCTCTCGCACAACGACAATGCCCTATAATGATAATTGGAGGCCTCGTCCATGATACCTAACCGCCGGAAGTTCGTACCGATATTATTCAAGGCCTGTATGACCTCCGAGGTATCTTTCCTTTGCATAGCCAATCGCAAGCCTTCCCGGTGGCATCCTATCGCCTCATTAAAACGGGCCGCTTCCCGGTAACGTACCTCTAATTCCTTATAGGCGAGTATCACTCCCAGCTCATTTGCAGTTCTCTCGAAATACCTTAGACATGATTGTAAAGAATCGATGTCCGGACAGGCCGAGACCACACTATCTATACCCACCTGATCATTTTGGGAAAGACCAACCTCTCCCTCTCGATGACAAGAAGGTATCAGCGAGAGTATCCACATCAATAAAATGCATATAAAACAAAAATGCTTTATATACAAAAATACTTTCAGAAGTAAACAAACAGATTCAATCGATACCGCAAAGAGAGTGTTTATTTCCCGAATCACCTAAAACAAGATGTTTAGAGAAGTCCGAAAGCTGTATATTCAGACTGATTTCATGATGAAATGGAGTAAAATCATTAAAAAGAAAGAGAAACGTGGTAGATATTTTTTCATAATGCCTCGAAGATGTACATCCGGTAAGCCCCGATCCGGATAGTATTAATATGAGGAAAGCGTGGGACTATTAACTTATTTAAGAGATAGGCTCTGGTAAACCCGTACGGTAAATAAGCAACAGCCCACGCCCTTTGTCCATATACGTATAGCATATAACAATGACGTGAAGAGTACAACTTATTCTCCCGTGAAAAATTTACCAGATTTTATCTCTGAGAACGAAGCTAAACACTTTCCTAGTGTCTAAATATGTCCGCTATCTGACGATAGCGACACAAATATAGTAATAAAATCAGACCCGGAAAGAGTTTATGTACTCTTTTTAGCTGTTGCGTTTATTGATCCGTATGTTTTTTTACCGAATTAAGCCACTGGGCGGGAGACAAACCCTCTACCTTCTTAAATGCCAAGAAGAACGTGGAACGAGTCCGAAAACCACATTCCTCATAAAGGCTATCTACCGTATGACCAGCATTCTCCGGCAGGAGCAACCTTCGCTTGGCTTCCCCCACTCGCATCTCGTTGATAAGCTCGAAGAAGTTCTGTTTTAAGTATTCGTTGATCGACCGAGAAAGTAATTTTTGGTAAATACCAGTCTCTCTCGATAAGATGGATAAGGAAAGGTCCTTTCGCAGGAAAGCATTTGTTGTCTCCAGATACTCTTTCACTTGGGAACATATATCTCTCATTTGTTCCTCGTCTGGTATAGACTGAAACCCTACCGTCTCATCCTTAACGAGCATCCGTGACGTTCCTTGGATATAAGGAACAGTTGGATGAGCAATAAAATTATAGACGAGGAAGCTCATCGCCATCACATTCAATATCTGTATCAACCAAGCATCAGTCCGAGGCCAAATCGCATAGCAGGTCATCACGGTGACAAACAAGGCAGCGAACAGGATCATAAGTTTCGGAATCCATTCCTTTTGCATGTATTCGGCATCAGACCAATTATCCTTTATATACTGCTTCTTCCGGTAAAGATAAATAAAGATAGCGACAAAATAACCGATCATCTGCGAGGTAATCACGGCAGCGTTAAAATCACCGATCCAAGTATCATCACCGGTGACCTCATGAAGTATACTCTCCATACGCTTCCGCATAGGAATGGATAACACGATAACGACACAGACAATCGCCGGTAAAAAATGCAACAATTGGACAGGCTTGAAACGAGGATCAAGATCAAAGTTGCGGCGGGTAAATAACCACAGCAACGGCATCAACAGCGTATTGACCGAATAACTGATAGGGAAAAAGAACAACGTTATATCATGCCAACCAAGCATGCGGCTCATGTTGTAAATATAAACAGGGATGTTAGGAAGAACGATAATCGCTGCGGCATAACCACTCTCGCCACGAAACCGAGTGGCAATCAATAACAACATCGCCAATAACACCAAGATAATGATGCTACTAAAGTTAACGACAAGTATAAATTCGTGGTAGCTCATTTTCTTAGAGAGGGATGCCCTTCGGTTAAAGCATCCCTCATTTTATTTCATCTTTTAGCATAACAATCAATAAGCTCTGGCGAACAGTACCCGACAAGCCGACGGTTTACCTGTCACCATACACTTACCCGGAGTCTTATCTCCAGCTAAAGGAATACAGCGGATCGTAGCTTTTGTCTCGTTCTTGATCAATTCCTCTGTCTCTGGGGTTCCATCCCAGTGAGCCATGATGAAGACGCCATCCTCGATCTTCTCCTTAAATTCCTCATACGTATCTACGTTTATGATGTTAGCCTCACGGTGATCGTACGCTTTCTTGAAGATATTCGCTTGGATTTCCTCCAACAGATTCTTCACGTATTCCTCAATGCCATCACAAGTGATCGTTTCCTTCTCCAAAGTATCACGGCGCATCACCTCGATTGTATTATTTTCCAAATCACGACCACCCATAGCCAAACGCACGGGAACACCTTTCAACTCGTACTCAGCGAACTTCCAGCCCGGCTTCTTATTATCAGCGTCGTCATATTTCACGGAGATACCCAACGCCTTCAACTTAGCCACGATACCAGCGACCTTCTCGCTGATCTGCGCTAATTGCTCAGCGCTACGATAAATCGGGACGATCACAACCTGAATCGGAGCCAAATGAGGAGGCAATACCAAACCGTTATCATCGGAATGAGACATAATCAACGCACCGATCAAACGTGTGGAAACTCCCCAAGAAGTAGCCCAAGCATAGTCGCTCTTGCCGTTCTTGTCGATGAAAGTAACGTCGAAAGCCTTACCGAAGTTCTGTCCCAAAAAATGGGAAGTTCCCGCCTGCAAAGCTTTTCCATCCTGCATCATCGCCTCGATCGTATAGGTATCCAAAGCACCAGCGAAACGCTCGCTCTCAGACTTCACGCCCTTTATTACTGGCATTGCCATATAATTCTCAGCGAAGTTCGCGTAAACCTCTTGCATCTTCTTAGCTTCTATCTCCGCTTCTTCACGAGTAGCGTGAGCGGTATGGCCTTCCTGCCACAAGAACTCAGCCGTACGAAGGAACAAGCGAGTACGCATCTCCCAGCGCATCACGTTCGCCCATTGGTTGCACAAGATAGGCAGGTCGCGGTAAGACTGAATCCAGTTACGGTATGTATTCCATATAATGGTCTCCGAAGTCGGGCGAATGATCAATTCCTCTTCCAGTTTAGCTGCCGGATCTACGACAACCCCCGTACCGTCATGATTTGTCTTCAAACGATAGTGAGTAACCACGGCGCACTCCTTGGCGAACCCTTCTACGTGCTCAGCTTCTTTGCTTAAGAAAGACTTCGGGATCAGCAAGGGGAAATAAGCGTTCACATGACCGGTTTCCTTGAACATATCGTCTAGGATACGTTGCATCTTCTCCCAGATAGCGTATCCGTAAGGCTTGATCACCATACAACCACGCACGGCGGAATTCTCCGCCAAATCTGCCTTAATTACCAAATCTTGGTACCACTGCGAATAGTTTACACTTCTCGGTGTAAGTTCTTTCAGCTCTTTTGCCATTTCTTTATATTTCTAAATTATACTGTTTTCCTTAATCTGAATAAGTAATGGGTTGCAAAGGTAAGAAATAATCGTATATCTTTGTAAAAACTATATATAGATAATATCATGAATATACACAAGATCACACGTTACTTACTTATGTTATGTGCATTTACGTTCTTAACTCTCACGGCGAAAGGGCAAGATGGAGAGCCTTTGCGACTGGCCGTGGCAGGAGTATCCCACGGACATCTATGGGAGGTGATAAGCCGTTTGGATAGAGGCGATTTCAAGATTGTAGGAGTCGCCGAGAAAGATGATTACTTACGGGAACATAACGGTCTGCGGGATAAGCTGGATCCTAACCTATTCTATGCGGACCTTGGCGAGATGCTGGATAAGACCCATCCGGAGGCGGTCATCGTATACGAGCCGATCCACGACCATCTTCGTGTGGTAGAGGCTTGCGCACCGAGAGGCATACATGTTATGGTAGAAAAGCCATTAGCCGTCAATAACGAACATGCTACCCGAATGGCATCGCTCGCCCGTGAGAAAAATATCTTGTTGCTTACCAACTACGAGACTACGTGGTATAATACCAACCATGAGGCATTCCGCCTTATCGACAGCGGTGCTATCGGGAAGATCGATCGTATCAACGTATACGACGGGCATCAAGGTCCCTTCGAGATCAACTGCGGAAAAGAGTTCACGGACTGGTTAACCGACCCCATGCTGAATGGCGGCGGGGCAGTTATCGATTTTGGATGTTACGGAGCCAACTTAGCCACCCGTCTCATGAAAGATGAAAAGCCTCTTAGCGTATACGCCGTACTACGGCAGAATAAACCGAATCTTTATCCCAAGGTAGACGATGACGCAACTATTATCGTGGAATATCCTTCCGCAACCGTCCAGATCATGGGATCATGGTGTTGGCCGATGGGTAGAAAAGATATGCATATCTATGGCGACAAAGGATATATTTACCAAGATACGCCTAAGGAAATGCGAATTTATACCAACGGAAAGGAGCGCCAAGAAATAGCACCTTCCTTGAACGCTCCTTATAATGATTCCTTTTATTTCTTGAAAGCCGCTGTCCGTAAAGAGATTGACGTACCTCCCACGGACCTTTCCTCGTTGGAGAATAACCTAATGGTAGTGCGGATATTGGACGCTGCCATTCAAAGCGCGAAATCTAAAGCGGTTATCCAGCTCTTTTGAGAGTTTAAAACACATCTTTCCAATGTTTTAGATTCGTATCGATGGTATCCAAGACCTCCTTGCTTCGCCCCTCCATCATTAACTTATACATGGTCTGGGCAAAACCAAGCATTTGGGAGAACTCAATCTTGGGAGGCATCGCTAATGCGTTCGGATCGGTCATGATGTTAACCAAGGCCGGTCCGTCAGCGTTAAACACTTTCTGCAAAGTGGGGAATACATCGTCGGGGTTGATCACGTTGTAGCCCGCCATTCCCATTGAAAGGGCGACCCGGGCGAAATCCGGGTTCAGCATCGTGGTCTGCCAATCCGGCAGTCCGGCCACCTCCATCTCAAGTTTTACCATTCCTAGGGAACGGTTATTAAATACGATTAATTTAATCGGCAAATGGTATTGCACGATCGTAGCAAGGTCGCCCAACAACATTGAGATACCTCCATCACCACACAACGCAACGACTTGCCTGCCGGGATAAGCCAATGCCGCCCCTATCGCTTGCGGCATGGCGTTCGCCATCGAGCCATGATTGAATGATCCCAACATCTTCCGCATACCCGTAGCTTGCAAATAGCGGGCACCCCATACACAAGTCATACCCGTATCCACGGTAAATATGGCGTCGTCCGAGCTAAGCTCGTCTACGACCGAGATCACGTACTCTGGCTGTATCTTCTCTTCTTTCCCCCGGACAGCGGCGGCAGAACGGAGATTTTCCCGAACTTTCTCATATTTAGCCAACTGTTCCCGCAAGAAACTATCATCTTCTTTCTGGTGAATCAACGGAATCAACTCATCCAAAGTATCCTTCACATCGCCACAAAGCCCCAATTGTATCTTGGCACGACGCCCCAGACGATTCGGATTGATATCCACCTGTACGATCGTGTTGCTCTCTGGCATGAATGCCTCGTATGGAAAATCGGTTCCCAACAACACCAACACCTCTGCCTCATGCATACTATAATAGCCGGAAGGCATGCCCAATAGACCGGTCATCCCCACCTCGTTCGGATTATCGTATTGGATCTCCATCTTACCCTTGAAAGAATAGGCTACCGGAGCATTCAGTAATTTAGCCAACTGCACCAATTCCGGAAGGGCATCTTTCGCCCCTATTCCACAATAAAGTGTCACTTTCTTCGCATTATTCAACAAATCCGCTAATTCCCGGATTTCCTGTTCGGCGGGACAAACCCGTTGTCGCGTAGGAAAAGAAAAGGTAGAGGACAAACCCGCTGTAGCATTCTCTGCCGCCAAGTCACCGGGAAGTCCGATCACCCCGACCCCACATGATGAAATCGCCGCTTGCATAGCGCCTTGAAGCATCCGGGGAAATTGTTCCGGCGTAGTGGCTACTTGGTTATAATAGCTACAATCATCGAATAATTTGATCGTATTTGTCTCTTGGAAATATTCCGTACCAAACTCCCGGGAAGGGATCGTGGAAGCGATCGCCAAGACCCGTGCTCCGGATCGTTGGGCATCATACAGCCCATTAATTAAATGTACATGCCCGGGGCCACTACTACCTGCGCAACAAGCCAACTCGCCTGTCAACTGGGCCTCCGCCGCAGCGGCATAAGCCCCCGTTTCCTCATGACGGACATGAATCCACCGCAATCTGCCGTTTTTCCGAACAGCCTCGTTCACCTCATTCAGGCTATCGCCTGTCACGGCGTATATACGTCGTACGCCTGCTTTTTCCAGCGTATCCACTAACTGGTCCGCAACTTTCTTCGCCATAGTTTAAACTCTTCTTTTTATTTTATAAGAAAACTATCAAGGGCTGGAGAAAGTTTTTGGAAAGACTGATTTTTATTTGATGCAATCCGTCAATGTTCGTAAAAAAGCGACAATCGCAGTCTCCTCTTCCTGAGATAAACCTAAGTTCCCCAGTTCATCCTTATTTACGGTCTCGGGATATTCCGCCGGGGGGAAATCCTCTACATCCCTTACGTTATAAAAATGTACGATCTCCTCCAAGGTCTTGAAATATCCATTATGGCCATATGGAGCTGTCAGAGCGATATTGCGGAGCGTAGGCACACGGAACTTCCCGTATTCTTCCGGATCACGCAGTCGTGAGCCCAAGCCAAGATCCATCGTATCCTTACCACACGTATTATAGGGAGCCGAAACCTTAAAGAATGGATTGCCCGGATTTGAGGGAATCCCCAGATTATCATAGGTATGATCGGTGAATAGCACCTTCCCGGCCCGTTCGTCGGGATCCAAGATATGGCACTCGGCACATAGCCCTTTTTCCTTGAAAAGCTCATAGCCTAGTTTCTCCTCTTCTGTTAATTGACATTTGCCGGCTTGCCAAGCATCGAACTTCGAGGAGAATGGATTCATCTCGGCGGAACGCTCGTAGAGGGCGATCACCTCGTTTATATAGTAAACATATCACCAAATGTACGATTTATTTCTCAAGATATATGAGCGATGGCCTCTATTTATGGAGAGACATCCCCATGTAGATACCGATGCAATAAGGAATTAACCAGATGAACCACACAACAATGCTAAATCTGTTGAAATGCTGTTTGGCTTTTAACGAACCTTTAAAGTAAGTCCAAATCGCCCAGATCGCATGGATCAGCATCAAGCAAATAGCGATAATTCCCGTTACGGTATGTACCGTATCATGTAAATGGGTCAGTTGGGCGATATGCTCCATCAAGCCCGTTCCAATAGCGTCCGCATAAAGTCCTAATACAAAAAACCAAAGATGCCACGCTTTTAACTGTCCTTGGAAACGCTCGCCCCAGACCCCGATCGTATAGCATATCAAGGCGGATGATATGACACAAATGGCCGTAATCAGTAAATGAATATCAAGTTGATTGAATACCATATTTTTCCTTTTTCAAAAAGAACAGAAGCTTCCTAAAAAAGTTCAGGCTATTGGCAAAGAATTCATACATTCGCGTGTCTAAATAAAAACGACAGGGCAATCCCGTTGAAAAATATGAAACAAAATATACTCGCTCTCTATCTGATCAAGTTATCCAAATGGTTCTCGCTCGTAATGCCTATCATTGTCCTATTCTACGAGGATCATGGTTTAGGACTACAAGACGTGTTTATTTTGAAGAGTGTCTACTCGGTCGCCGCTGTCACTTTGGAGATTCCCTCGGGCTATCTGGCGGACGTATGGGGGCGTAAGAAATGCTTGATTCTAGGTTGTATACTTTTCTTTGGAGGGTACCTATGTTATTCTTTCACCTCCACTTTCACGGCATTTCTCTTCGCCGAGATTTTGTTGGGAACCGGGCAAACCTTGGTAAACGGAGCGGATTCGGCGCTGCTCTACGATACAACCGTACGATATAAAAAAGAAGAACTTTATTTGCGGTATGAGGGACGTATCACGATGATCGGTAATTTCGCCGAGGCCATCGCCGGGATATTCGGTGGATTGCTGGCCGCCTATTCCTTGCGATTGCCGTTTTACGCCCAAGCGTTTGTCGCCTTTATCGGCATTCCAGC
>NZ_FR885305.1:168587-190759 GCF_000436315.1 Parabacteroides sp. CAG:2
ATTCCAGCGGCGTTCGCCTTGCAGGAATTCAATACTAAGAGCAAGGTGCAGAACCCGGTTTCCGAGATTCTCCGCATCTTGAAATATTCCTTGGTCACGAACCGTAAGCTATGCTATAACATCATGTTCTCCGGTATCATCGGAGCCGCTACATTAACGATGGCATGGTTCGTGCAGCCCGTATTGATGAAGTTGGAAACCCCGACCTCCTATTACGGTGTCATTTGGACCGTGCTCAATCTGACTGTGGGATTGTCCGCCCTCTATTCTGATCAGGTAGAGCGGTATTTCGGGATGCGTAAATCAAACACGTTTATACTACTTATAATCGTAGGTGGATATATATCGCTCGCTTATAACCTTACTTATTGGGGATTAGCGATCTTGTTCATTTTCTATATAGTCCGGGGCTTCGCCACACCGATTTTGAAAGGTTACATTAATCAAATGACCTTCTCGGAGATGCGGGCTACGGTCTTGTCGATCCGTAACTTTGTGATCCGCTTGATATTCGCTGCCATCGCCCCATTTATAGGTTGGCTAAATGATTTCTATTCTTTACGTGTCGCCCTGTTAGTTTCCGCCGGAATTATTGCCATACCCGGAATTTTATTCTTAGTTTTGCAATTCCGTAAAGCAGATTAAAAATATAATAGCATGAAAAGACAACTTATGACCGGACTGTTTGCCGCTTTGGCTTTCACAGCGGTAGCCCAGTCGAATGAGTGGCGAGACCCCGAGGTCAACGCCGTAAACCGTGCCCCGATGCACGCCAATTTCTTCGCCTACGAGACCGCCGAGGTGGCAGCGAAGGACGCCAAGGAACAATCCCAGAACTTCATGACCTTGAACGGTCCTTGGAAATTCTTTTGGGTAAAGAACGCTGACGCTCGTCCTACCGATTTCTGGCGGACCGATTACAACGACAAAGGATGGAACAATATGCCTGTGCCCGGTGTATGGGAACTGAACGGATATGGAGATCCTCTCTACGTAAACGTTGGTTACGCTTGGCGTGAGCAATTCAAGAACAACCCGCCCGAGGTCCCTACCGTTAATAACCATGTGGGTTCCTACCGTCGTGAGATCATGGTTCCTGCCAGCTGGAACGGAAAAGAGATCATCGCCCATTTCGGTTCCGTTACCTCCAATATGTATTTGTGGGTAAACGGGAAGTACGTAGGCTATAGCGAAGACAGCAAGCTGGAAGCGGAGTTTAACTTAACTCCTTACTTGAAACCCGGACAAAAAAACCTGATTGCTTTCCAAGTATTCCGCTGGTGTGATGGCACTTATCTGGAAGACCAAGATTTCTTCCGTTACAGCGGTGTCGGACGTGATTGTTATTTATACGCCCGTAACCCAAAGCAACAGATCGCCGATATACGTGTGACTCCGGATCTGGACGCTCAATACCAAAATGGCTCGTTGGCAGTCAACCTGACCATGAAGGGTAAAGGTACAGTAGAGCTTGAACTATTGGATGCCCAGAATAAAGCTGTCACTACCCAATCCTTGAACGCTTCCGGAAAGGTCAGCACGACGATAGAAGTCTCCTCTCCCCACAAATGGACTGCGGAGACTCCCTATCTATATACTTTACGGGCTACTTTAAAAGAGGGAGGCAAAACAATCGAGGTAATCCCCGTAAAAGTAGGTTTCCGTAAGATCGAATTAAAGAACGCCCAGATACTCGTGAACGGGCAACCGGTTCTTTTCAAGGGTGCCAACCGTCACGAGATGGATCCCGATGGCGGTTATGTCGTTTCACGCGAACGCATGATACAGGACATACAGATCATGAAGAAATTCAATTTGAACGCCGTTCGTACCTGCCACTATCCCGATGACAACTTCTGGTACGATCTTTGCGATAAATACGGTATCTATGTCGTAGCCGAAGCCAATATAGAGTCTCACGGAATGGGATACGGCGAGGAGACGTTAGCCAAGAACCCATCTTATAAGAAAGCGCATCTGGAACGTAACCAACGTAACGTCCAACGTGGCTTCAACCATCCGAGTATCATCTTCTGGTCCTTGGGTAACGAGGCTGGATACGGTCCTAACTTCGAGGCCGCTTACGACTGGATCAAGAACGAAGACCCCAGCCGTGCCGTACAATACGAACAGGCCGGAAAGAACGGAAAGACCGATATCTTCTGCCCGATGTATTACAACTACGAGGATTGCGCTAAATACAGCGAGGATAACTCCATGCAAAAGCCTTTGATACAATGTGAATACGCTCATGCCATGGGTAACTCTCAAGGAGGTTTCAAGGAATATTGGGATTTGATCCGTAAATACCCGAAATATCAAGGGGGCTTCATCTGGGACTTCGTGGATCAATCCGTGCGCTGGACCGGCAAGAACGGGAAAATGATCTATGCTTATGGCGGCGATTTCAATAAGTTCGACGCTAGCGATAATAACTTCTGCGATAACGGCTTGATCAGCCCGGATCGTGTTCCGAACCCGCATATGTACGAGGTGGGGTATTATTACCAAGATATCTGGACAACCCCCGGCGATCTGTCGAAAGGTGAGATCAAGGTGTACAACGAGAATTTCTTCCGTGACCTTTCCGCTTATTATCTGGAATGGGAAATGCTGAAAGGCGGCAAGGTTGTTCGTAGCGGACGTGTCGATGACCTGAAAGTAGCTCCCCAACAAACATCAACGATCCGATTGGATCTAGGCGAGACTTGCCAATGCACGGAATGGTTGCTGAATGTATCTTATAAACTGAAGAACCGTGAGGGCTTATTACCCGCCGGACATACCGTGGCCAAGGATCAGCTGACGTTGAACCCGTACAAGGCTCCATCTATGGATTTGAAAAACGTGGAAACAACCAATATCGAAACCAAGGCTCCAGCCGTACAAGATAACGACGCCAATTACCTGATCGTGGAAGGTTGTGGTTTCCGTACCGAATTCAACCGTGAGAATGGTTACCTGATCAAATACGAGGTAAACGGCCAAGACATGATCAAGGAAGGAGAGGCTTTGACTCCTAACTTCTGGCGTGCGCCGACAGACAATGATTTCGGAGCTGGCCTACAGAAGAAGTACGCCGCATGGAAGAATCCGGAAATGAAGCTGACTTCTCTTAACCAACGGATGGAGAACAAGCAAGTGATCGTAGAGGCCGTTTACGATATGCCGACCGTATCCGCCAAGTTGAACTTGACGTACGTGATCAATAACAAGGGTGCGATCAAGGTTACCCAGAAAATGACAGCAGACAAGAATGCCAAGGTATCCCCCATGTTCCGCTTCGGTATGCAAATGCCGATGCCGAGATATTTCGAGAATATCGAATACTACGGCCGTGGTCCCGTGGAGAATTATATCGACCGCAAGGGTAACGCGGACTTGGCTATTTACCGCCAGACCGTAGACGAGCAATTCTATTCGTATATCCGTCCGCAAGAGAATGGAACGAAATCGGATATCCGCTGGTGGAAAATGCTGAACGAGGCTGGCAACGGTATCGAGGTCGTAGCCTCTGCCCCATTCTCCGCTTCCGCTTTGCATTATACGATAGAGTCTTTGGACGACGGTGCCCGAAAGGATCAAAGACACTCTCCAGAAGTAGAGGAAGCCGACTTGACAAACCTTTGTCTCGATAAGGTACAGATGGGATTAGGCTGTGTAAATAGCTGGGGAACTATCGCACTCCCGGAATACCAGATTCCTTACGGCGACTATGAGTTCACGTTCATTCTTACTCCGGTAAAACATAGCATCGAGATCGAGTAAAACGAATCTTTTATCTAGTGAGAGATATATGAAAGAAGGGGAAAGCAATAGATGTTTTCCCCTTCTCACGTTTTCTATCATCACTATTCTTTAACAGGCACAGCCTACAAAATCCCTGAACAGCTCCACCCCCTTTATCAGCGAGGAACGTGGACAAGCGATATTCCAACGCATGAAGCCTTCGCCTTCTGCTCCATACATCGTTCCGGCATTGAGCCATAGCTTCGCTTTCTCGATCAGCAAGTGCTCCAATTCTTCCGATGATTTACCTAACTTACGGCAATCCATCCATACAAGATAAGTGCCTTCCAACAAGGTTATCGGAAAGTCCGGCAGATATTTCCCGCAAAAATCTTTCATGTATAAGTAATTCTGCCATAAATAATCGATCAGTTGCGACAGCCATTCCTCTCCCTCATTATAGGCCGCTATGGTAGCTATTACACCAAAAGGATTCACATCGCATACCTCGTTGATATTGATTGCCCGGTCTATCTTCCGACGTAGGTTCTCATCGTAACACACGATATTGGCGATTTGTAATCCAGCGATATTGAAAGCCTTGCTAGGCGACAGGCATGTCACGGAATGCCGTAGGAATTCTTCTGAGATAGATGCGAACGGTGTAAAAGTATATCCCGGAAATACGAGTTCGCAATGTATCTCATCTGATACGACTATTAGGCCATTACGGATACAGATCTTGCCGATACGACTTAGTTCCTCACGTGTCCATACCCTTCCAGCGGGATTATGAGGATTACACAACAGCATGACCTTTACCTTCGGATCAGCGGCTTTTTTCTCCAAATCCTCATAATCAATCGTGAATGTATCATGGGCATAAGACAAAGGGGTGCGGATAATCTCACATCCGTTATTGCGGATGGACGAGAAAAAACAGTTATAAACCGGAGTCTGCACCAGTACTTTATCACCCGGCTCGGTTAGCGCCTTGATAACGGCAGAAATTGCCGGAACAACTCCGGAGGTACAAATCATCCATTCTTTTCGTATTTGCCATCCATGCCGACGTTCAAACCAGCCTGTCACCGCTTCGTAATATGCATCCGGTACTCGAGTATAACCGAAAATACCATGTTCTACACGTTGCCGTAAGGTTTCGATAATAACGGGTGCCGTACGGAAATCCATATCGGCCACCCACATCGGTAGAACATCCGTATCCACAGCGCTATCCCATTTATAGGAGTTCGTACCGGTACGAGGCACTATTTCATCGAAGTTATATCTCATATTCTTTATGCGGAAAAGCAAGTACGTTCATTCCATAGCCTCAGTTGGCAATTACCCGGAGCCTTAATGTTCTCGTCGAGGATTACCTCACCATAGCTTCCGGCGGTGATGCTTCCCGTACGGGGATTCTTCACGCTACGGATCGGGCTATTGATAGTCGCCTGCACGGAACTGTATTCAAAGGCTAGATCGCAATCATCTGCCATCGTACAGTTCTCCATCATAAGATCGTGGGCGTAACAAAGCGGCTGTGTACCCGAGATTTTGCAATTTACCAAACGCAGGTTCTTCGAGTGCCATCCCAAGTACTCGCCGTTAATCTCGGAATCGTATACGGTAACATTCTCCGTATTCCAGAAAGCGTCTTTCGAGTTGATGACCGCATTACGGATTTCCACGTTCTTACAATACTGGAACGAGTAGTTTCCATTTTGAGCGTAGTTCCGGATTTTAATGTTCTCGCCGTGCATAAATAAATAATCAGCATGATCTATTTGCACATTTATCAATTCCACGTTCCGGCAATGCCAAAGGGTTTCTTGAGCATTGGGTAGTTGTACGTTTTCCAGTCTGATACCGTCCATCTCCCGAAACATCTTTGGGGCTTCCACCCGTGTATCCGTCATCACTAGATTTTGGGAGTACCATAACGCAGCACGTCCACCTTCGGTAAACAGGCTATTCTTGATGGTGAAGCCATCCACGTGCCAGAACGGATATTTACCCTCAAAACGACAGCCTATGGCTATGATATTGCTACACCCTTTCAATGCCGACTCCCCGGCATGAATAACGACATTGTCTAATTGTAAATCGTGAGAGGCGAACAAAGGACGCTCACCACTAAATTCCATATCCTTTATCTGTTGCATAATGAATCTTATTTAAAGTTTTCTACAAAGAACCGTTCAATCTTATCGAAGGGAATGACACTCATCTGATCGTATAAATCGACATGATTCGCTCCGGGTATAATTAGCAATTCTTTATTGTCACCTTTCAGTTTCTTGAAAGCATCCTCGCTGAAGTAACGTGAATGCGCTTTCTCTCCATGAATAATCAATACGGCGCTACGAATCTCGTCACTATACGAGAGTATAGGCATATTGATGAACGATAAAGCCGAGGTCTTGTTCCATCCGCCATTCGAGTTGAGCGAACGCTTGTGGTAACCACGCTTCGTCTTGTAATAAGCGTAGTAGTCTTTCAAGAATTGGGGCGCATCGTCGGGTAACGTATCGGGCAAACCTCCCGCAAGGGCGTATGAGCCGTTCTTTGTGTCAGCGGTACGCTGTTCATTGAGTTGCTTGCGCAATTCATAACGTGCGTCGGCATCCATCGCATCGAAGTAACCATTAGCGTTCACACGGCTCATATCGTACATCGTAGAGGTTACGGTCGCTTTGATACGAGTATCGATAGCCGCCGCATTAAGAGCCATGCCTCCCCATCCGCAGATACCGAGGATACCGATATGTTCCGCATCCACATCATCACGTGTCGAAAGGAAATCGACGGCCGCACAGAAATCTTCCGTATTGATGTCGGGAGAAGCTACATAACGAGGCTCTCCGCCACTCTCGCCTGTATATGACGGATCGAAAGCGATCGTCAGAAATCCACGTTCTGCCAATTCCTGCGCATATAAACCCGAGGATTGTTCCTTCACGGCACCGAACGGACCGCTAATAGCGATAGCAGGCAATTTTCCATCCGCATGCTTGGGTTTGTACATATCGGCGGCAAGCGTAATGCCATAGCGATTACGAAAAGTAACTTTACTATGGCTCACCTTGTCACTCTGTGGGAATACTTTATCCCACTCCTTAATTAGATTCAAATTCTTGTCCATTGTATGATCGGTATTAATTTGATTGTCTGTAGCGAACAGATTTCCCGTAGCGCAAAAGCATATGGCTATTGCCGTACATAATTCTCTTAATGACTTCTTCATGTCGTTCCTTGTTTATTTTTACGAAGGCAAAGATAGAGGCTCAAATAGCATCCCTTTGTAGACAAATTACGGATGTCATGACCTCAATTACAGGTTTTGTGGAATCAGCCAGAAAGCCTGTAAATACACATAATCCGTAACAATGGTTATATAATCCGTAATTAGGGTTATAACTATATATGAATTATCCTCTATTTTTGCGTACAGAATTATTGATTAAATACGTACGGCTTATGGATAAGATACTTAACTTAGATAGTGTAGACCTATATAACAAACTATACGGCCTCGAAACCCTAAATCCGCTTGTCAGTGTCATAGATTTGAATAAAGCGACGAGTAGTGTAGATCTCATCCGCTTCAATTACGGCATCTACGCACTGTATCTAAAACTAGAGAAAGCCTGCGATATCAAATACGGACGCCAGACATACGATTACCAAGAAGGCACGATCGTTTGCTTCGCCCCCGGACAAACTGCGGAAACAAATCCGACAACCGATAAAGTCCAAGTAAACGCACATGGTATTCTTTTCCATCCCGATTTACTGCGTGGAACGTCACTCGGAAAGAATATAAAGAAATATACGTTCTTTTCTTACGAGGTAAACGAGGCGTTGCATCTCTCGGAAGAAGAAAGATCTATCGTGATGGATTGCCTGAAGATCATCCGTATGGAACTGGAACATGGCGTGGATAAACATAGTAAAACCTTACTTGTAAACCATATCGAACTGCTGCTTAATTATTGTATGCGTTTTTATGAAAGGCAGTTCATCACCCGAGGCAAGACAAACCGGGATGTGCTGACACGTTTCGAAAACCTGTTGGATGAGTATTTCGAAAGTACACTCGCCGAACAGGACGGATTGCCTACGGTGAAATACTTTGCCGACAAGCTTTGCCTCTCATCGAACTATTTCGGTGACATGTTCAAGAAGGAAACCGGCAAATCACCGCAGGAATACATCCAAGAGAAAGTAATCGAGCTAGCCAAAGAACGTATCTCCGGCACGGCGGACACAGTCAGCCAAATCGCATATTCCCTCGGTTTCCAATATCCGCAGCACTTCTGTCGGCTATTCAAGAAACGGGTAGGGTACACGCCAAGTGAATACCGTGCGCAGATCGGTCTATCAACGAATCTATAGAAGGCGTTCAAGAAGATGTTAGATATTAAGACTGTATATGAATGTAACCGGTGCTTGGGATGCAAGACGCTGCACCCACAAGTAAGCCTCATCAATCTAGAGAGCCCGAACCTAGAGCAAGAGGCCGTAAAGTTCGAGTTCTACGCGATCCTCTTGATAGAAGACTGCCCGGACGGTTGCTATTGTTGCGGACGTAAGTATTACGATTATTCCAACGCTACGATGGTGTTTCTTACACCCGGTGAGATTTTCCGCATGAGCGAGAATAATACGCTACCCAACAAAGGGTACCTTTTAGCGTTCCATCCCGACCTATTGTTCCACACGTCATTGGACAACCCTATTAAGAACTATACCTTCTTCGCTTATCACAAAGAAGAGGCTCTGCATCTCTCTCAACGTGAGACAGCCAAAGTTACGTGTTGTCTGGAAAACATCGAGGACGAGCTTCACCATGCCATCGATACGCACAGTGGTACCATTCTATCCCGCCACATTGAATTATTATTGGATTATTGTACACGCTATTATGAGCGACAGTTCATTACCCGGGAAAATAAGAACAAGGCTATCTTGGAGAAATTGGAAAGGCTCCTCGACGAGTATATCATTTCCGGTAAATTAGAGAACGGCCAGCTACCCACCGCCGAATATTGTACGGCAGAACTGGACCTTTCTGTCGCTTACTTCAACGACCTGTTAAGATTCGAGACCGGCAAAACACTGGAGGAATATTTTCAGTTCAAACGATTGAGCGTGGCTAAGACAATGCTACTGAAAAACGGTAATACTCCCGCTTTGGTAGCACGACAATTAGGTTATCCGAACGTACAGTATTTCAGCCTTATATTTAAGAAGATCACAGGCATCGCTCCCTGTGAATATCCATATGCGCAAAACTAAGAAACGGAAGGAATGACCTCCTTCCGTTTCTTAGAATGACATTATTTTCCTAGCTTCTTTTCCAGCATCTTCATAAAATATCCCCCGACAACCGAACGGGCTTGAAAACCTCGTTGCGTACCATCGGAAGTAAAATGCCAATCGCTTAGAGGAACACGTGAAGTCGTCTCGTTGGCGTAGTTCCAGACCGGAACCATCAGCGCATTGAAATCCTCCATCGATCCGGTCAAACAAGCGGACCATAAAATCCAGTCGGACTTCGTATAATCCTCCCGGTTATCCAACGGCAAACCATATTTATTTTGTTTTGTCTTGTAATAAGCCATTTCCGTAGCGGCAACCTCTTTTGGGAAGATATTCAAGCCCAGCAAGCGATCCCAGACCAGATTATATTTTTGGCTCCAAGTGCCCGGCTTATCGAAAGTCAGGCGGTAATGATCACCATCGTTCGCCATCTTCACCCACTTAGCGGCCATCTCACGGGCGACTTCCGTATATTGTCTAGCGATATCGGCCTTACCTAACATCTCCGCCAATTTTCCGTAGCCGGCAACTCCCATAATTGCCTTGATGGACAAGTTCGTGTTATGGGCGAAATGTCCGGCAAAATCATCCGTACAAAGTTGGTTCTTCGGATCAAGGCCTTCCTTCAACAAGTAATTCGCCCATGTAGTCAAGACCTCCCAATGTTGGGCGGCATAATCAGCATTGCCATCCACTATTGCTATAGCGGTCGCTAGCACAAGCATATTACCACTTTCTTCCACGGGCATATCGCCACCATAGGTTTGACCGTTCGCAACCGGATAGGTACCCACATCGTGAGCCGGAAAAGGTTTCTTCCATTGTCCGCTCTCGCTATAATAGAAAATGGGATTCATCATTCCCTTCAATAAATCCGTGTTGTATACTAAGAATAAGGGGGCGGAAGGATACGTAATATCCACTGTTCCGATAGAACCGTTACTGAAATTTTCTTTCGAAAGGAATAAGAGAGTCCCTTCCTTATCAGTCACCAACTTATGGGCGGCGATCGCCTGCCGATATGCGATAGCGCATAGCTCGGCGTATTTCTTCCCTCCTACGGCACTCGTCTCGCTCATCAAAGAAGAATCGAAGGAACCGCAACGCCGCATCAGATCCTCGTAAGAAGCCTCCCCTTTTTCGAACGCCTGATGAATATCCACCTTTCCGTCGTGCTTCCAATAAGGCATCCGGTTGTCTTGGAAATACTGGATCGAATATAAATCATCGTAACCGATCATCAAATGTCCGGAGACGGTTTCCTTGGAGACCTTGCCGATCGGGTCCGTATAAGCGAGGACTGTCATTTGCTCACGCATATCCGAAGAGAGACTTTGCGATCCAGCCGGTAAATTACCAGTAGTCATGAAAGCTTTCTTCGTAGCATAATACTCGTCGATCGTTGCGGAGACTCCCGGTTTCTTGGGGATAGCCAAATAGAAATATCCCCAGTCAATCCGTACATCATCCCCGGTTTTCGCCAGAACCTCTTGATCGATTGTTCCTGTCTTCAGGTAAATTAAATCAGGGGTTTCCGTTTTCTCGAAAGTCACCTCTTGATCGATCGTATTCACGGCCCATTGCGGCGTGGCTTCCAGGTATAGTTGCACGTCGTGATCTTTACCGTCGATGGAACGGACTTGATAGGTTATATAATTAAACGGAGAAGTCATAGCCTCCAGATCATTCAGCAAGAAAGGAGCCGTGAAAATCAAGTCCAGACTCACGCCACCGCACTCAAAGGTATAGAATGTTTGCGTAGGCATCACGTTCATGGATTTCTGGATCGCTTTCTCATCGAACGTATCTCCTCGTTTCACCTTCCGCATGATTCCCATATCCACATAAGCGCCTCCCCCATTGTTCCGGCAATGAGCGGCCAACACGTTACCCGTAGGCTTCAAGCTCTCCGCCACCGCTTCCGGTATCTCTTTCAGCAAATCATAGTCCAGACCGTTCCCTGCCACGGCGATTTGCTTTCCATTTAGATACACCTCGATATTATCATCATGCGAATATTGGAGGTAGAGGGCATCCTTTTGCTCATCCGAAGGCCAGTCAAACGTACGACGTACCCAGATATCTCCTGTAGACCAAGGCGTGGAACGATTCGGATTATCTTCCGTTCCGAAAGCGGCTTTTCCCCGCTTCCAACTTTTCGGATCATAAGCCTCGGCGAACCAATCGCCGGCAGGCTGAGACATCGTATAATCGGCCTCCCATAAGCCATCCGAGGCCATACCGATCACCGAGGTCACCTGTATATCGTCCATTCCCATGAAACGGTATGACTTACCATCTACTCGTATACCGCCTAGAAGCGGATAATCACGGCCGGTCCAATGCCGTACCGACTCATCATTCAATTGATCGGCAAACGACCATGCGCTTGTATAGGGGTCGATCGTGACCAAAGGAACGGCCGGAGCACGTAAAGAGTTCTCTGCCGCCGCCGTATATACCTCGGAAACTTTCACTTGCGTACAACAAGATAAAGCCGTACAACAAGATAAAGCCAATAAATAGTTTCTCATCTGCTTACTTCACGGTTTTATGAATGGCCTCCAGCACGATCTTCTCCATGATCTTATAGCCTTCCAAGGTAGGATGCACACCATCTTTCGACAGGTTAGCGGGCAATCCGTTTCGCTCATCTTTCATGGCGGAATGATAATCCACGTATGTCAAACCATTCTTATCCGCATACTCCTTGATCCATTTATTGAGCTGGATAACCTTATCGGCCGGTTGCATACCCGGTCTCCAAGGAAAATCATAAGCCGGCAATACGGAGCAGAAAATCACCTTGATATGATTTGCCTTCGCCAATTCTGCCATAGAGACCAAGTTCCCAAACACGTTTTCCAAGGCGATCACACCGTTATTGTGAGCGATATCATTGATTCCCGCCAAGATCACCACGGCTTTCGGTTTCAAGTTAATAACGTCTTGGCGAAAACGAACTAGCATCTCCGAGGTTGTCTGTCCGCTGATCCCACGGTCTACGAAGTTATTCCGGATAAAGAAAGTCGAATCCGCCGGCCACCATCCGTCTGTAATGGAGTTCCCCATAAATACCACGTTCGAAGGAACTTTCACGGTCTTGTTAGCCTCCGCATAACGACCAAACTGAGCCCAGTCCCCTTTCTCAGTCTGGGCAAATAACGTAGTGGTAGCCAATAAACAACCCGCTACCAGTAAAGCTTGTTTCATGTTTTTCATATTACTTGATTATAAAATACAAACCAACGATCTTGTTTTCATCAAACAAAAGTAATCAAAATTGTCCACTCACCCATTCACACAAGAAAATATCTTATATTTGCTGTCATTGAAAAATAAAAACATCCGAATATGCTGAAAAAGATTCTTTCCAACACGATCGTACGGTTGATACTGGCCGTCTTGATCGGACTTCTGGTTGGGCTTGCCGTAAACGAGTCTGTGTTAAAAGCGGTCATGATCGTAAAACAAATTACGGGACAGATTATTTTCTTCTTGGTTCCGTTGATCATTCTAGGATTCGTGGCGCCTTCTATCGCCCGCTTGAAAAGCAACGCATCCAAAGTCTTATTATTCGCTTTTAGTATCGCATACCTGTCATCGGTTGGCGCCGCTACCTTTGGCGCCGTTGTGGGTTATGAATTAATACCGCATTTGCATATTCAAACCGCCTCGGAAGGTCTAAAAGACATCCCTCCCATGTTGTTTAATCTAGAGATTCCGCCAGTGATGAGCGTTATGTCGGCATTGGTATTGGCCGTGATGCTGGGACTTTCTACCGCATGGGTTAAATCCGAGGAGATGGAGAGGTTGCTGGAAGTATTCCAGAACATGGTACTTAAATTGGTAGAACGGGTCTTGATGCCGGTCCTGCCGCTTTTCATCGCCGCAAATTTCTGTGTCCTTAGTTATGAGGGGGCGATTACAAAGCAGTTGCCTATCTTTTTATCCGTCCTGTTGATTGTCATCATTTGCCATTACATCTGGTTGACCTTACTGTATGTAGTCGCATCGATCTACTCCCGGAAAAATAGCTGGGGCGTATTGAAATACTACGGACCCGCTTATTTGACAGCCTTAGGCACCATGTCATCCGCCGCCACCTTGGGCACGGCCTTGACCTGCGCCAAGAAAAGCAAGATCTTGCGAGAGGAAGTAATTGACGTGACTGTCCCCCTGTTTGCGAACATCCATCTATGCGGCTCTATCTTGACGGAAGTGTTTTTCGTATTGACCGTCTCGCAAATATTATATGGCAGCATGCCGGACTTCACGACGATGTTCGTATTTATCATCTTGCTTGGTTTCTTCGCGATCGGCGCTCCCGGCGTACCGGGCGGTACGGTGCTCGCCTCATTGGGCCTGATCATCGCTATCCTAGGTTTCGACGAGGCGGGAACGGCATTATTGCTTACGATATTCGCTTTGCAAGATAGCTTCGGTACGGCTTGCAACGTGACGGGAGATGGTGCTCTTACCTTAATCACGGATACGTTCGATCAAGGGCAAACGGGAAAAGCTTCCACAGCTTTATAAGGACAAAACCTCATGGCTATTTTACTGCAACCCGCCTTGCAGTAAGTGGTATCACTTCCTTTTCATTCGATACTCTATGGGTGACTCCCCCGTATGCTTCTTGAAATACCGTCCCAGATAGGATTGGCTGGGAAAGTTCAAGTGGTTCGTTATCTCCTGCACGGTCATTTCCGTGGTACGCAACAACACCTTTGTCTCCAATATGATATGCCGGTCTATAATGGTCTTCGCCGACTCGCCCGCCACTTGCCGGGTGATAGTGGAGAGATAACGGGGAGAGATACAAAGCTCGTTCGCATAGAAAGAGACCTCTTTCTGGTCGAGATAATGGGCATGGATGCAATTGATGAACTTATGGAACAACTCCTCCCCACGGTTGCACCCATTTTGCTGGCGGCTCGAGAAGGAGTACCTTGTCTTATCATACATATTAAGGAAGAAGCATTGCAACTGGTTTTTCACGATCATATCACGGTACACGTTATTCCGATCCATGTAAATCAGCCAAAACAGCCGGATGATCACATTTATGGTCTCCTCCTGATCGGCGGGATGCGTATAGCAAGGGCTATCCTTTATGAAGCGGAAAAAGGGCGGATCCAGCCGGAATACGGCCTCGTCGAACAAGACCTTCGAAAAGGATATATATTGTACCTTGAAATCCTCGCTACTCGCGTTCAACGTCAGGATCGTATCCGGTATCAATACGATCACCGTGTTGCGCCGGATATCCCATCGGCTCAAATCGACGGATATATTCGCCGTTCCTTTATAGCAAAATAAGATCATGCCATATCCGCTCTTGTAAGGACGATCCAATAACTCCCTCAAATCGGAATCGCCTATTATGAACGACTCTCCTCTCTCTATCTCAAATGGATTCATATGTCTACTATTTTGCCCGCGAATATAAGAGATCATTAGCATATAACGGATCATTCCATCTCAAAATGAACAATCATCGCCTCATTGTGGAAACAATGGTTCGCCGATAAGCGAGTAGCTTTGCATCCGAAAATATAGGTATTAGTTAAGATGAAAAAGCAAAATCGATTGATGAAGACTGCGATCGCCTTATGGTGTATCGTAGCTGTTGGGTGTAAACAAAGCCCTGTAATCCAACAAAGTTCAGGGTATGCGACAATGACCGTATTCACTTCGGAGAAAACTTTATCCAATAATTACTCGGCGAGTATACGAGGAAAACAGGATATCGATATTTATCCGCAAGTATCCGGCTTTATTACAAAGCTCTGCGTAACGGAAGGCGAGAGCGTAAAAAAAGGACAAGTCTTATTTATTATTGATCAAGTCCCTTATCAAGCGGCCTTAAACACCGCCATTGCGAACGTAGAGGCCGCTAAGGCATCTGTAGCGACAGCGCAACTGACCTACGACAGTAAACAAGAATTGTATAAAAACAAAGTAGTTTCCGAGTTCGACCTAAAGACCGCCTACAACACTCTACTCTCGGCAAAAGCCCAATTAGCCCAAGCGGAGGCACAAGAGATAAACGCCCGTAACAACCTTTCTTACACGGAAGTGAAAAGCCCCTCGAACGGCGTCATCGGAACCCTGCCTTATCGTGTAGGCGCATTAGTAAGCGCAAACCTGCCCAAATCGCTCACCACGGTATCGGACAATTCCGAGATGTATGTGTATTTCTCCATGACCGAGAATCAGCTATTGGCCTTGACCCGTCAATACGGCTCGAAAGACAAAGCCTTGGAGAATATGCCCGAGATAGAGCTTCAACTGAACGATAAATCGCTTTATCCCCAAACGGGAAAGATCGAGACGATCAGCGGCATTATCGATCAAAACACCGGAACAGTCAGCTTGCGTGCCGCATTCCCGAACGAGGAGCAATTATTGAATAGCGGGGGCTCCGGGAATGTGATCATTCCGGTTACATACGATAACTGCGTCGTAATTCCCCAAGCCGCCACGTTCGAGATCCAAGACCGGGTATTTGTCTTCAAGGTAGTGGACGGCAAGACGCAATCCGCCCCCGTAGAAGTGACCCGTGTGAACGGAGGACAAGAGTATATCGTAAACGCCGGATTGAATAGCGGCGACGTGATCGTAGCCGAAGGCGTAGGTTTATTGCGTGAAGGAACACCGATTGAAGTAAAACAAAATTAAGAACAATGAAAGTTAGCACATTTATAGAACGCCCCGTACTGTCCGCCGTAATTTCCATCACGATTATGGTTGCGGGTATCATCGGGCTTTTCACCTTGCCCGTAGAACAATATCCGGATATCGCCCCTCCTACCGTTATGGTCAGTACGACTTACTTCGGGGCGAATGCCGAGACCATGCAGAAGAGTGTCGTAGCCCCTTTGGAAGAGGCGATCAACGGCGTGGAAGATATGACCTACATGACCTCCACGGCTACCAACTCCGGTACCGCCACGATCACGATCTATTTCCAACAAGGAACCGATCCGGACATGGCCGCCGTAAACGTACAGAACCGTGTATCGAAAGCGACCGGGCAATTGCCGGCCGAGGTTACCCAAGTGGGTGTCACGACTTCCAAGCGCCAGACCAGTATGTTACAGATCTTCTCGCTCTATAGCCCGGACGGTTCTTATGACGAGAACTTCCTCAGTAATTACATCAGCATCAACCTAAAACCAGAGATACTCCGTATCTCCGGAGTCGGCGAGTTGATGGTTATGGGTGGCGATTACAGTATGCGTATCTGGATGAAGCCCGACGTTATGGCCCAATACAAATTGATCCCCTCGGACGTGACCTCCGTGTTGGCCGAGCAAAATATTGAGTCCGCCACGGGTTCTTTAGGCGAGAACTCGGACGAGACGTATCAGTACACCATGAAATATAGCGGACGCCTGCTTACTCCGGAGGAATTCGGCGATATCGTGATCCGCTCCACCGAGGATGGAGAGGTATTGAAGCTAAAAGAGATAGCGGACATTGAGTTAGGAAAGGAGAGTTATGCCTATATCGGACAAACAAACGGTAAGCCGGGTATCTCCTGTATGGTTTTCCAGACAGCCGGATCGAATGCCACGGAGGTGAATAATAAGATCGACGCTTTTCTTGAGGAAGCCTCGAAAGACTTCCCGAAAGGTATCGAGGTCGTAAAATTGATGAGTACGAATGATTTCTTGTACGCCTCGATCCATGAGGTTGTAAAAACCTTGATAGAGGCCATTATCCTCGTTATCCTTGTGGTATATGTCTTCTTGCAGGATATCCGTTCTACGCTGATTCCGTTGGTAGCGATCGTAGTTTCCTTGATCGGTACGTTCGCCTTTATGACGGTCGCCGGATTTAGCATCAACTTGATCACTTTATTCGCTTTGGTATTGGTGATCGGTACGGTGGTGGATGATGCGATCGTTGTTGTAGAGGCAGTCCAAGCTCGGTTCGACGTTGGATATAAGTCCTCTTATATGGCTAGTATGGACGCGATGAAAGGATTGACATCCGCCATCGTCTCTACTTCATTGGTATTTATGGGCGTGTTTATTCCGGTATCCTTCATGAGCGGTACATCCGGTACGTTCTATACGCAGTTCGGCTTGACGATGGCAGCGGCCGTAGGTATCTCTACCGTTAACGCGTTAACGTTAAGCCCGGCGCTTTGCGCTATCTTATTGAAGCCTTACATCAACGAGGACGGCACCCAAAAGAATAACTTCGCCGCACGTTTCCGTAAGGCGTTCAACGCCGCGTTCGATTCGGTCATCAAGAAATATAAGCACGGGGTGTTGTTCTTTATCAAGCGGAAATGGCTGGCTTGGTCTTTATTGGCATGCTCCATCGTATTACTGATCGTCTTGATGAACACGACAAAATCCAGCTTGGTGCCCGATGAGGATCAAGGTACGGTTTTTGTCAACGTAAGTACGGCCTCCGGAAGCTCTTTGGCTACGACTAACAAGATCATGACGAATATCGAGCAACGGATCAACCAGATTCCACAGCTTCAATCTTATTCCAAGGTTTCCGGTTATGGTTTGCTGGCCGGACAAGGTAGCTCTTTCGGTATGTTCATCTTGAAACTAAAACATTGGGATGAGCGCCCGGACAAGGAAGATAACGTACAAGCCGTGATCGGACAGGTATATGGCCGTACGGCAGATATCAAGGACGCTACGATTTTCGCCATCGCCCCCGCCATGATCCCCGGATATGGTATGGGTAACGCATTGGAAATGCATACGCAAGACAAGGCCGGTGGAGACTTAACGACCTTCTTTAACACGACCCAGCAATATCTCGCCGCCTTGCGTGAACGGCCCGAGATCGCTACGGCTTACTCTACTTTCGATATCAAGTACCCGCAATGGCGCGTGGATGTGGACGCGGCGAAATGCAAGCGGGCCGGAATCACTCCGGATGCTGTTCTATCAACCCTTTCCGGTTATTACGGAGGGCAATATGTGTCGAATATCAACCGCTTCTCGAAGGTGTATAAGGTGATGATACAGTCCGATCCTAAATATCGTCTGGATGAGACCTCCTTGAATAATACGTTCGTACGCATGTCGAACGGCGAGATGGCACCGCTTAGTCAGTTTATCACCTTGACCAAGGTATACGGTGCCGAATCTTTAGCCCGTTTCAATATGTATAATTCGATCGCCGTCAATGCCGTACCGGCCAATGGATATAGCTCCGGGGATGCTATCAAGGCGGTAAAAGAGACAGCGGCCACCTCACTCCCGAAAGGATACGGGTATGACTTCGGTAGTATCACCCGTGAGGAGAACCAACAGAGTAATACGACAACGATCATCTTCGGTATCTGTATCTTGATGATTTATTTGATCCTAAGTGCCTTGTACGAGAGTTTCCTTGTTCCTTTCGCCGTGATTCTTTCCGTACCGATGGGTTTGATGGGTAGTTTCTTGTTCGCCAAGTTCATGGGATTGGAGAATAACATTTATCTGCAAACCGGTCTGATCATGTTGATCGGGTTGTTGGCGAAGACCGCCATCTTATTGACGGAGTACGCTACCCAGCGCCGCTTGTCCGGCATGAGCCTGACCTCGGCCGCTCTTAGCGCGGCGAAGGTTCGTCTGCGCCCGATCTTGATGACCGCTCTTACGATGATATTCGGTTTGCTGCCATTGATCGTTTCCAACGGCGTAGGCGCTAATGGAAACCGCTCGTTGGGAACCGGTGCCGTTGGCGGTATGTTGATCGGTACATTGGCTTTGTTATTTATCGTGCCTTGCTTATTCATCACGTTCCAATACCTGCAAGAGAAACTACGCCCGATCCAATTCGAGCGTTCCCTTGATTGGCAGGTGCAAGAAGAGGTAAAAGAGGCCGCCGAAGAAAGAAAAGAATATTTAGATAGCAAGAAATAATCTATCCAGTTGTATATATATAATGTATATGAAGAATAACATCATACTCTTTGCCGTAGCGACGCTAGCGTTGAATAGCTGCGGCATTTACAAGAAATACGAGCCTGTCGCCACCCTCCCGGAGAATCTATATCGGGAGGAGATAGCCCCGGCAGATACCTTCTCCATCGGGAATATCAGTTGGCGGGACCTATTCACCGATCCGGCCTTGCAATCCTTGATCGAACGGGGATTAGCCAATAATACAGATCTGCGGATTGCCCATCTAAAGGTGCAAGAAGCCGAGGCGGCGTTAATGACCTCCCGCCTCTCCTACCTCCCGTCGCTCTCCCTAGATCCGCAGGGCACGACAAGTAGTTTCAATAAGGCAAAAGCGTCGTGGACATACAACGTCCCGGTATCGGCCAGTTGGGAGATCGATATCTTCGGCCGGCTGACAAACGCCAAACGCCAAGCGAAAGCCGCCTTGTCGCAAAGCCAAGCGTATAGCCAAGCCGTACAAACACAACTGATCGCCAACATCGCCAATTTATATTATACCCTATTGATGCTGGACCGGCAATACGAGATCACGACGGAGACCGCCGTGAAATGGCAAGAGAGCCTTCGTGCCACCCAAGCGTTAATGGCAGCCGGCATGACTACCGAGGCGGCCGTATCGCAAACCGAGGCTACTTGCTACTCCATCGAGACCTCTGTTAAGGATCTGGAACAGACCATCCGGGAGACCGAGAATACGCTTGCCGTCTTATTGGGAGAGACACCTCAGGATATTGAGCGAGGAAGATTGGAAGAGCAGTCCTTGACCCCGGATCTGGCGATCGGCATCCCGGTGCAGCTGCTATCGAACCGTCCGGATGTACGTAGCGCCGAGTACGCATTGGCGCAAGCGTTCTACGGGACAGCCTCCGCACGCTCCAATTTTTATCCCTCGCTACGTCTTAGCGGCAGCGCAGGGTGGACAAACAGCGCAGGCAGTTACATCGTAAATCCGGGTAAACTATTACTATCGGCGGTCGGCTCCCTCACGCAACCGCTATTTAACAAAGGAGCGAATATCGCCCAATTGAAAATAGCGAAAGCGCAGCAAGAGGAGGCCAAGCTCACTTTCCAACAAACCGTGCTCAACGCCGGAAAAGAGGTGAACGACGCACTTACCCAAGCCCAGACCGCAAAGGGAAAGATCGACTTGCGTACACACCAAATCGAATCGCTTGAAGATGCCGTGCGTAGCACCCAATTGCTGATGACGCATGGAAACACTACTTATTTGGAAGTGCTCACGGCACAGCAAACCCTGCTCAGCGCCCAGCTCTCCCAAGTAACGGATCGTTTTGACGAGCTTCAAGCCACCGTAAACCTCTACCAAGCCTTAGGAGGAGGCAGACATTAAAGAGAGTCCTTTCAGACTTGTATATAATTATGATTGTAACCTCCTTTTGTGCGTGACGCATAGAAGGAGGTAAAAAAATACCCGGTTTATGGTATATGCCGTAAACAATCCATCCACTATCTTTGTCATATAAATAAAAGAATCCAGAAACAACAAAATTCATTTGTATATGGCAAGAATAGCAAGACAACTGACCGACCTTGTCGGCAACACTCCCCTGTTGGAGTTCTCTAATTTCAACGCGAGCAAGGGCCTTAAAGCCCAAGTAATCGGCAAGCTGGAATATTTCAACCCGGCTGGTAGCGTAAAAGACCGCATCGCCTTGGCGATGATCGAGGACGCCGAGGCTAAAGGCTTGTTGAAACCCGGCGCTACCATTATCGAACCGACCAGCGGTAATACCGGAGTCGGACTCGCTTTTGTCTCCGCCTCGAAAGGCTACAAATTAATCCTGACCATGCCGGATACCATGAGTGCCGAGCGTCGTAATTTATTGAAAGCGTTAGGTGCCCGGCTCGTCCTCACCCCCGGGGCGGAAGGCATGAAAGGAGCCATCGCCAAAGCGGAGGAACTGCGTGACGCAACTCCCGGTTCCATCATCCTACAACAATTCGAGAATCCCGCTAACCCGGCCGTACATATCCGTACGACCGCCGAAGAGATCTGGCGTGATACGGATGGTAAAGTCGATCTGTTTGTAGCCGGCGTAGGAACCGGAGGCACGGTCAGCGGTGTCGGTGCCGGATTGAAAGCTCACAACCCGAACGTACAAATCGTAGCGGTAGAACCTAGCGATTCACCGGTACTTTCCGGAGGCAAGCCCGGCCCGCACAAGATACAGGGCATCGGAGCCGGCTTTATCCCCAAGACCTACAACGGGGAGGTAGTTGACAAGATCCTGCAAGTAACGAACGATGACGCTATCCGTACCAGCCGGGAACTGGCAGGGAAGGAAGGGTTGCTGGTAGGAATATCTTCCGGCGCCGCTGTATACGCCGCCGTGGAACTAGCTAAACTTCCGGAGAATGAGGGAAAAACGATCGTGGCGTTGCTTCCGGACACAGGAGAAAGGTATCTCTCCACGGTTCTATATGCTTTCGAGGAATATCCTCTATAGGCTTTTATCGGTTTATCTGATGTCATAGAATCTGAGTCGAAAACACTATAGTGTTTGTGGATAAACACAATAGTATTCAGACTAAAACACTACTGTATTCGTGCACAAATACAGTAGTGTTTTTTACAGATTACAAGAGCCCTTTCGTACTCGGTAGCTCAAACCGATAAATATCTCGTCGGATCGCCATCTTGATCGAGCGGGCCAAAGCCTTGAAGATACCTTCTATCTTATGATGCTCGTTCGTACCCTCGGCACGGATATTCAAATTCATGCGGGCAGCGTCGCTCAAGCTCTTGAAGAAATGGAGGAACATCTCCGTAGGCATATCCCCTACTTTCTCACGGTGGAACTCAGCGTCCCAAACCAACCAAGGACGGCCACCGAAATCCAGCGCCACGCTACACAAGCAATCGTCCATCGGAAGGCAATACCCATAACGCTCGATCCCTCGCTTATCACCCAGCGCTTTCAGCATGGCCTCGCCAAGGGCAATCGCCGTATCCTCTATCGTATGATGCTCGTCGACTTCCAAGTCGCCTTTTACCCGTACCGTCAGGTCCGTACCGGAATGCTTACCGATCTGGTCTAACATATGATCGAAGAAACCAAGCCCGGTAGAGATCGATGTCTTTCCGGTTCCATCCAGATTCCAGTCCACATAAATATCCGTCTCCTTCGTGGCACGCCGTACGACCGCACGACGCTCGCC
>NZ_FR885305.1:190780-206385 GCF_000436315.1 Parabacteroides sp. CAG:2
CGACGCTCGCCAGCAAACAGATACTCGGTGATTTTATCCCAATCATCCGTGATATAGGCGGGAGACAATGAGGTAGCGTAAGCCGCCAACTCACTCTCCGCTCCCTCCTCCGGGCGCAACCAGATACCTTTAGCGCCCAGATTATGGGCCAACTCCATATCCGTAAGGCGATCCCCGATCACGAAACTATTCTCCAGATCGTATTCACCTGTCATATATTTCGTAAGCATTCCTGTACGAGGCTTACGATTCGGAGAATTATCCTCGGGAAAGGAAGGATCGATCAATATATCATCAAACACGATCCCCTCGCCTTCCAGTGTTTTTAGGATCAAGTTATGGGCAGGCCAGAAAGTCTCCTCCGGGAAAGAGGGCGTACCCAGCCCGTCTTGGTTGGAGACCATCACGAACTCGAAATCCAACCGCTCGCGAATGAAATAGAGGTTACGCATCACCTTCGGGACAAACTCTAGTTTCTCCAAGCTATCCAATTGATAATCTACGGGCGGCTCTTTTACAAGCGTGCCGTCTCGATCGATAAACAACGCTCTTTTCCTCGTGCTCATAATTTCATGTTTTTCATCGCGTTCAATAAGCTATCATTCTCTTTTGGCGTACCGATCGTAATACGAAGGCAACCCCGGCATTTCTGCACGTTGCTACGGTTACGCACTACGATCCCTTTCTTCACGAGCCCATTATACATGGCATCCGCCTTGGCGACATTCACCAACAAGAAATTAGCGTCCGAGGGATATACTTGATAGGAGAAAGGAGGCTCGGACAGGATCTTCTCCAGCCGGTTACGCTCCGTGAGGATCTCGTTCACTTGGTGCTTCATGGTCGCCTCGTCGTTCAAGAGCTCCAAAGCTTTCTCCTGTGTAAGCTGGTTGACGTTATACGGATATTTGATCTTATTCAAGACACCGATAATCTCCGGAGAGGCGAATGCCATACCCAAACGAATACCCGCCGCTCCCCACGCTTTCGACAAGGTTTGAAGAACGATCAGATTCGGGAACCCGGATAATTCCTTCAAGAAAGAGGGATAAGCGGAGAAGTCGATATAAGCCTCATCGATCACCACGATTCCTTCATAATTCTTCAATATCTTATAGATCGAGCCACGATCCAGGCTGTTGCCACTGGGGTTATTCGGGGAACATAGGAAGATCACTTTAGTCCACTCGTCCGCCGATTCCAACACTCGGTCAGCGTCCAAGTCGAAATTCTCGTCCAAAGAGACCTTGCGACATTCCACGTTATTTACATTCGCTGCCACCTCATACATACCATACGACGGCGAGATCGTCACCACACTATCCAACCCCGGCTCGCAAAAGGCACGGATCACCAGATCGATGGCCTCGTCGCTACCATTACCCAAAAAGATCGAGTTACGATCCACGCCTTTCAACACGGCCAGACGATCCTTCAATTTCCATTGCAAGGGATCGGGATAACGGTTATACGGCACATTCCACGGATTCTCATTCGCGTCCAGAAAAACGGAGGCATCCCCATGAAACTCATCACGTGCGGATGAATACGGTTTCAAATTCCAGACATTCGGTCTTACTAAATCTTTCAGGTCTTTCATATCGTGTTCAATCTAATTGTTACTGCGTTGCGGTGAGCATCCAGATGCTCGTTGGCCGCCATGGTTTGGATCGTGCTACCCAAGGCACGGATACCATCGGAAGAGATCTCTTGGAAAGTGATCTTCTTGATGAAACTATCCAAGTTTACGCCGCTATATGCCTTGGCATAACCGTTGGTCGGCAAGGTATGATTCGTGCCGGAAGCATAATCACCAGCGCTTTCCGGAGTATATGGACCCATAAAGACACTGCCGGCGTTCTCGATTCGCTCTGCGATAGCGGTGTAATCCGCTGTTTGGATAATCAAGTGCTCGGGAGCGTATTGATTCGTGAAGTCCACGACTTCCCGCGAATCTTTCAATACGATGATACGGCTGTGCGCTAACGATTTCTCGGTAATCTCCTTTCGGGGCAAACGATCGAGTTGCTCTTGGATGGCACGGGCCACGGGTTCCACGATCGTTTCCGAAGCGGTTACGAGGATCGCTTGGCTATCCACTCCATGCTCGGCCTGCGAGAGGAAATCGGCGGCGATAAAATCGGGATTCGCTGTCTCGTCCGCGATCACCTCTACCTCGGATGGTCCGGCGGGCATATCGATAGCGACCTCTTTCAGGCTTACTAATTGCTTCGCCGCCGTCACGTATTGATTACCGGGGCCAAAGATCTTATACACCTTGGGGACCGATTCCGTCCCATAGGCCATCGCCGCTATCGCTTGGATTCCTCCAGCCTTGAATATCTTACTTACGCCCGCAACCTCCGCGGCAAACAGGATAGCGGGATGTACTTTCCCTTCCCGGTTCGGTGGCGTACATAATACGATCTCCTTGCATCCGGCGATACGTGCGGGCACTGCCAACATCAATACCGTGGAAAACAAAGGCGCCGTTCCGCCCGGAATATATAAACCGACTTTCTCGATCGCTACCGCTTTCTGCCAACAAGTGACTCCCGGGGTAGTCTCCACTTTCTTTCCCTCGAAACGTTGTGAGGCGTGGAACTTCTCGATATTCGCCTTTGCCGTACGAATCGCCTGTTTCAAGTCCTCAGCGACCAAGGCATCCGCTTCCCGCATCTCCTCTTCCGAGACTTGAAGGGAAGAAAGCTGCACCTTATCAAACTTTTCCTCATACGCTTTTACGGCAGTGTCACCCTGCTCGCGTACCTCGTCCAATACCGTACGGACCGTATCGAACAAGGTGGTTACATCTAATGCGGGACGTTTGATTAGTGAGCTCCATTCCTCACGTCCGGGATATTTTATAATCTCCATATTATACAATCATTTTCTCGATCGGAAGCACTAAGATACCTTCAGCCCCCAATGATTTTAGTTTACCAATAATTTCCCAGAAATGCTTCTCGGCGATCACGGATTGAACAGAGACCCATTCATCGTTTGCCAAAGGCGTTATGGTCGGGCTCTTCATACCGGGAAGCACCTCGATAATCTCATCCAGCTTTTCTTTCGGAGCGTTCAGCAACACGTACTTCTTGCCCTCGGCGACTTGAATCGCCTCGAAGCGGAATAGAAGCTCATCCAAGATCTCCAGTTTCTCTTTGGATAGATTATTGTTAGCGATCAATAAAGCCTCACAAGGAAGGACTACCTCCACTTCTCTCAATTGATTGCTTACCAAAGTGCTACCGGAGCTTACGATATCAAAGATAGCGTCCGCCAAACCAATGCCCGGGGCGATTTCCACAGAGCCGCTGATTACATGAATATCCGCCTTCACGCCTCTCTCCTCTAAGAAAGACCGTAGGATCGCGGGATAGGAAGTAGCGATCGTTTTTCCCTCAAACCACTCAGCCCCCTTATATTCCTCATCTTTGGGGATCGCTAAGGATAGACGGCACTTACTAAAGCCCAGACGCTTGATCAATTTCGCCTCTTGCCCTTTCTCCACGTACTCGTTCTCTCCGACAATACCAATATCCGCCACACCGTTAGCTACAGACTGAGGAATATCATCATCACGAAGGAATAATACCTCTACCGGAAAACCTTTTGCCGATAATAACAGGATGCGTTTGCCCCTGTTTAGTTTAATACCCGCTTCTTCAAGCAACATCATGGTCTCGTCGTACAGACGGCCTTTCGATTGTACCGCAATTCTCAACATAACTATATCTTATTTTTATATTATAAATATCAACAAAAAAGGCTTACCGCAAAACGGCAAGCCTTTATCTTTTTATCATGAGTACATACATACCATTCAGCCCACCGAACTATTGCCCGCTGTAATGATGATGGTGATATAATGTAGTCATTATTTTCATTTCTTTTGTTATTTACGTCGCAAAGTTACAATAATAATTGAAAGAACAAATATTTCTGACAAAATATTATCACAATATCTATATTACTTCAATCCGTTCTTACGGAGCAACTCTTCTATCTCTTTCAAGCTTATAGATTCACGTTCTGCTTTGTCGTAGATGTAGAGCAAGTTGATCTCTGTCTCATCGATGGCTACCACTACCGTAAAAGAGATAACCCTTGCCCCACCGCTTTTGCCTCGTCCTTTGGAAGAGATACGCATACGGATCTTACGAAGGCCGTTGCCGAGATCGGTCCCCAAACGAGGATTTTGTTCCAACTCGCCAAGTAGTTTTTCATAATCATCAATGAAAGAGGCATAATGCTTCCGCAAACGTTTCGCTTCCTTCTTAAAGGAGGCTAAGACTTCTATTCTATATTCCATCTCTCATTTCTTTTAAGAAATCTCTCGCCGATTGTTTCCTCCCGGCAATCATGTCTTTCAGCCCGGCATCAATCCCTGCCAAGATCTCTTCCTTGCTGATATATTCCGTTTCTTCCTCTTCGGCTTTTGTCCTAATTTTATTGTTCAGCTTTTTCAGATAGTTCTTCACACGGTTGAGCGTGTCTTTATCATCGATGCTTAACAATTCTTCGACCAACTCCATCTTTAGGCATTTTAGTTCCATTGCCGTCATACAAATGCTCCTTTCTTATTAATTCGTTCTCAAGGACAAATATAATGATTTACTTTAATACAAATGACTCGCTTGCTGCTTAATCTTATTGGAAAGCATCAAGGGGAAGTCCGGATGCGCGGTAAAAAACGCGTCAACTTCTTTCCGAGCTTCCTTCGATGTATGGGCGGAAAGCAAGGAGCGAACCCAAGCGGTGGGGAAAAAGATATCGCCAGTCCGCTGTACTTCCGGCATCGCTTCCAAGGCCGGACGGATATAAGCGACCGACTCTTGTTCTCGCAGGCGATGGTTCAAATGAGCGAGAGCCGAAGAGGCCCATGGCTCCACCCTACGATTCCCGGCGATCAACAAGGAAGCGAAGACACTGTCACGTTCCTCTTTACGGGGCGATACGGATGGGGAGATAAATTGATACTCCTTCTTCCGGTCCGGATTCTGTATGCGGGATATAAGGGGGGTAAAACGAAATGCGTAAAAACAGTATAGAGTAAAACAGGCTTGTTTTAACTGAAAAACAACAGGTTAACAATATAGTTAAAGAACTGACCAAGAAAAACGAAACGCGCAAACGGTTTAATTGAATTGAACTGCATTTTAATTTTGAATGGGGTTTGAACGGATTTCTTGAACATAAGTTTAATTGGACGGCAGATTTGGTTTAATATGGGGTCTACATGGGCGCAAATGAGGCGCACTGGGGCGTTTTGTTGGCTCGGTTGATTGTTTGTCCGCTGAAAGAATGAAGAGGCTTAAAAAGAGCCTCTTTTCTTTTGCTTTGTTGTGGATTCGATTTGTTAAATCTGTTGATAGATTATTCTATATAAGTGCTATTTGGTATATTTGCGACAAAGTAAATACCAAATACGTTATGATAAAGGTTATCCATGTACATTTGCTCTACGAGAAGAAGAACTACTATTTTGGCTCGATTTCGGCTATCTTTGACGTGCTTTCGGAGGAAGAGGTAGGCATTACCAAAAATAGCCTTCTGCACGCCGGTATGACTGATGGAAGTTGTAAGATCACCAAACGGGCTATGATCATTCAATCGCACCTGATAAGGGCTACTAAGTAGTTGTTTTAATAGCATTTAATACTCATTTGAACGATTTTTGTTTGAATAGCGGGTTTCCCGCCGTCTTTGAACGGTCGGAAATGCCGCTTTTTTCATGTTGGTTGTGCACTTGGTTGTGCGTTTGGCTGTGCATTTTTGAGCTTGCAAAAACGAAACGTGTCGTTTGGTTGTGCATTTGGTTGTGCATTTTACTATCGTTTTTTATGCGATTAGAGTATGCAAGACTCCTTTTAAATGGTTGTATTTTGAGTTTTAGGTGTTATTTGATATAGGGAGTGTATTTTTACAAATATTTATTCACTACCCTCTTTTCAAATTTATATTGCTATGAATTAGCACAATAACTATCTTTTTAGTGTATAAACCGTTTTTCGCTTCGTTTAAACAAAACCTCCTTACTTCTCCAATAAATTATTATACAAATCCTTTTGTTTGGTAATCGAATCCTTTATGCAAGATATATTTACACTATCCAATATATCCATTTGTTCTTTTAAATAGTTTAGACGATTAATATATGCCCGTTTTTGTTTATAACTACTCAGTGCTTTGTTCCAATGTTCAACGTCTTCGTTGAATTTCAATACAACTTCCTTTTGGAAGAACCCATCAAATAGATCAGGATTTAATATTAAGTCCTTTATAGGATAGTTTTCCGGTGCATCCATGTCTATACATGAATAAGAAATAGCTCTTGCTATCCTTTTATCATAATCTTCCCTTTCATGCAGTTTCCTAACATTGTCTTTTGCTTTGCACAATGCATTAGCGTGTTTGATAATACAGTAAAAGCCATTACTGTGTAAAAACTGCTGCAGGTTATATATATATGCATATATAATTTGATTGTAAAATTGTTGTGTGAATTGCTCTTTTATTTCTGCATCTATTCTTCCATCTCCAGACAATAATTCTTGAGGAAGAGGATTGTCAATCTCATCCACATTAAACCAATACCCCTTATAATTAACAGGATATAGTTTAATCATATTTTCAAAATCATCACTCTTTATCATATCACAAATTAAATTATCGTGTTCATTCGAATACTAAACTTCACCAGTGCCATGGCAGTAATGCGGTTGACGGGGATGTCTTTGGGGTCATGGTGTGGATTGTAGCTAACCAATTTAATGTATCCCTGCTGATCACTGTGGTTGACATACTTTACACAGACATACTCGTCTCCCTCAATGTCGTAGGATACGATATACATCTCCCCGAAAATAACATTGTTAAAGTCCATAATCTCCTTATATCCCACAATGTCACCAGATTTAAGGAGTGGATACATACTGTCTCCTCTCACATAGATTGCACCATCGCAACGGGGAATATCGGGCATAGTGATCTCTCCCAAGATGTTTTGATCTTTATTAGAGAAGATCGTTTTCAGATTAGCCGCCGCCTCTACATTATATACAGGGATGGATTGTTGGGTAATTACCTTATCGACCACTTTCGGGTGATGCAAGATCTGGATCTCTGGGCGTTTTTCATCCACAACAGTCGGCACTTGCTCGCCCATCAGCGTCACTCCCTCACTTTTCAGCATCGATCCACGACCGATAAGAAGCCAATCAATATTAATAATATCAGAATATTCTGAAAGCTGAAACTTCTTAAAGAAGTCATAACTGGGAGCACTCTTCCCATTAATTATATCATACACTGTTTGAGCACGTTCATAGCCTAGTTTTAGGGCAAATGAATTTTTACTCTCATTGATATAATCAAGAATTTCTGCTATTCTTGCAGAAATATCTGTGTTTTTATTTCTATTTTCTTTGTTCATATCAGAATATTCTGTAATATTGCACCGTCGTTACAGATGTAACCGACGCTGTAAAGATAAACATTAATCATTAAATAGTAAATATGGCAAAGATTTTAGCAGACACAGAAATCAGAAAAAAGTTGGAGGAGATTTTTCAGTGCAGCCGCAAAACCGTCAGCGAGGCATTGAACTGTCGGTCCGATTCGGAACTGGCAAATAAGATCCGCGCAATGGCAATCAAGATGGGTGGGTCGGTAAAGAGAGAGGAACATGTAACAATCATTTAAACAGCATTCAAAATGGAAACAACAAATAAAATCGATTACAAGGCGCTTTGCGAGGCACCGTTCGATATGGACTCCACGTATGAGGTGAACTTCCGGATGCTGGTTTATACCGGGCGGAAGGAGGAGGAACGGCCGGTGTTCCGGGTGGTGATCGCCAAGGGCGAGTGTAAGGTGTGTATAGGGGCTGCCTGCAAGGAGTTCTGGGGTATCGTCGGGTTGGATCCGGAGACGGGCGAGAGCCAGTGGTACAATTATAACGACTGCGTGAGCCTGGAGAACTGGGCGGTATTGGACCGCCTATTGACAAAACGGTTCGGCTGGATGGAAAAGATGGATCCGGGGCTGGTGTATGAGACGAAGGTATTGGCGAAAGCACAATTGGCGGAGGGCTGATCATGAAAGCGAAAGTGATTCTTTACGGATGGGCCATCAGTTGGCTGTTCCTCCTTGCCGGGGCTGATACGATGGAATATGGAAACTTTGCAGCAGGGCTTCTGCTCTTTGCGGTGTGGGTGGTGTTCAGCCTGTTACTGATCGGAAACGAGAAGGCGTGCGGCGAGGAGGCGGATCGCTTCGATGCATGGATGGATAAGGTAATGCTGTGGCTGACGGGTGGCAGCGACAAGGATAACAATCAAGGTTTAGGTTTCAATTAAGATTGGTTTGGTATCGGTATGCGGCCCGCGGTACGAGGGTGGTATCCCGGATAGTTCAGTCAGGTAGAACAATCGGCACTGGTAATTCAGAAGATATGGTCAGCGGTTCGAATCCGCTTCCGGGAACAAATAACAAATAAACAATCGGGAATGGAATATTACAATAAAATATTGTGCGTGACACACGAAGAGCTGACTTCCGGGGATGACCCGGTAATCAAACCCAACACGCTTTACAGCAATGTCCGCCGGGGCAATATCCAATGCATCAACCGGGGCGGCGGCGAGGGGAACCACGCCCTGTACGTCTATTCCTCCCTTCCCGCCAAATACCAACGACGTTTTGTTGCCAGATATGGCGAACCCGAAGAGATCATGAGAAGAGAAATACTGCGCGGACGTGTCCGCAAGGATGAACGGGCGGAAGACTTCTTCGAGAAGCACCGCTACGACAAGAACGGCGAACTGGTGCCGCTTCCGGAATCGACGATCACGGCCTATACGCTGAACGCCTCGGTGCTGAACACGCTGATCGGCGATATCGCCCGTCTCCGTCCCAAACGAAACAGTCTGGGCATATCGGGCGACTACTGGGAGGAGGTGATGAAGCGGAGCGAAGAGCTGCGCACGGAGTTCGGTCATACGCTGCCCGGCTGCGTCGGACGGCTGAAGGAACTGATCAAACGCTACAGCCTCGACCATTACGAGGTGCTGATCAGCGGGAAGTATGGCAACAGGAACACACTGAAGATTGGCGAGGAGGAAGGACGGTACATCATTGCGCTGAAGCGGAGCCAGATGCCCAAATATACCGACCATCAGATCTTCGAGACCTACAACCGCACGGCCCCGGAAAGGGGTTGGAAGCCGCTCAAGAGCGAACGGGGCATGAAGGGTTGGCTGAACAGTCCCCGTATCAAACCCCTGTGGCACGATGCCGTGTTCGGCGAAATGCGGACACACCAGCTCTACGACCGCAAGCACCACACGTTGCTCCCTGCCTGCCGGGATTCCCTCTGGTATGGCGACGGCACGAAACTGAACCTCTATTACCGGGACGAAAGCGGAAACAAACGCACGATCAACGTCTACGAGGTGGTGGATGCCTACAGCGAAGTGCTGTTAGGCTACCACATCTGCGAACAGGAAGACTACATCGCCCAATACCACGCCTTCCGCATGGCTATCCAGCGCAGCAGGCACAAACCTTACGAGCTGGTGTGTGACAATCAGGGAGGCCACAAGAAGAACACAGCCAAGGGGTTCTTCTCGAAGATCAGCCGGATCCACCGGCCGACGGCTCCCTACAACGGCGAGTCGAAAACGATCGAGAATATCTTCAGCCGTTTCCAGCAACAGGTACTCTGGACGCGCTTTGGCTACACGGGGCAGAACGTGACCGCTGTAAAGGCCACCAGCCGCCCGAACCTGGAGATCATCAACGCCAATATCGATGCGCTCCCTACGCTGGACGAACTGCACGAGATCTACGAGGCAGCCCGCGAAGAGTGGAACGAGATGAAACACCCGGCAACCGGTATCTCCCGGATCGAGATGTACGAAAACAGCGTGAACGAGGAGACCGATGCCGTCAGTGTGCGCGACATGGTCGACATGTTCTGGTACACGACCGAGAAACCCTCGACCTTCACCTCCAGCGGCATCAAGATCACCGTGCAGAAAAAGGACTATACCTACGAGGTGTATGACGACCAGGGCAATCCGGATCTGGAATGGCGCCGCCGGAACACTTTCAAGCAGTTCTATGTGCAATACGATCCGACCGACATGCGCAGCGTCCGGTTGCTCTGGATGGACAAAGGCGGAGCGTTGCGCTTCGAGCGTGTAGGGCTGCCGCCGATCTACATCCACCGCGCCCAGCAGGAACAGACGGAAGAGGAAAAAACATTTATCCGCCAGCAACAGGAGGCCATAGCCGGCGAGCGTGTCGAACGCCAGGTCATCGCCAAGGAGATCGAATACGAACACGGTGTCACTCCGGAACAGCACGGCCTGGTCAGCCCCGACCTGAAAGGACTCTCCAAAGAGGCCAAGGAACAGCTCGACCGCCGTACACGCCAGTACAGCCAACCGAAGAGACGGACGCTGCGGGTTTCATTGGGTCGCGATACCAAGGAATTGAGTAACGTCACCTGGGACCAGCTCGGCGGCAACAACGAGGTGAACCTGAGCAACGTGGCAGGCAAACTATAAATCAGGAATCATAAATTGAAAATCATACAATGGAAGCATTAAGCAACAAACAGAAAGACGCCATCCGCGAGGCTCTTCGCGCCTACGTCGCCAAGTATCCCAGCCAAAACAAGGCGGCCGGGAGTTTGAAGAACACATCGGTCGGCACGATCAGTTGTATCGTGAACGGCAAGTATGAAAACATTTCGGATAAGATGTTTCGCGACATCGCCGCACAGATCGGTGGCGGAAAGAACGAAACCGGCTGGCAGATCGTCGAGACCTCCGCCTACCAGGAGATCAACTTCGCGCTCGACGATGCCCAGCGCTGGCGCAACGTCACTTGGGTGGTGGGCGAAGCCGGGTGTGGCAAGACAACGACGGCCCGCCTCTATACCGAAGAACACAAAGAGGTGTTCTATATCCTTTGTTCCGAAGATATGAAGAAAGGAGACTTCGTGCGTGAAATCGCCCGGAAGGTGGGTATCAAGACCGACGGGCACAACATCCGCGAGGTGTGGAGCCTGATCCTGGACGACGTGATCCAGATGGAAGCCCCGCTCCTGATCTTCGACGAAGCCGACAAACTGACCGAACCGGTGTTCCACTACTTCATCAGCATGTACAACAAGCTGGAGGAGAAATGCGGCATCATCTTCCTCTCGACCGACTATATCATGAAGCGTATCCAGAACGGCCTGCGCTACCGCAAGCCCGGCTACAAGGAGTTCTACAGCCGCATGGGGCGCAAGTTCTTCGAGCTGGAGGCCACCACGCCGAACGATGTCTATTCCATCTGTGTTGCCAACGGGCTGAGCGACCGGAAAAAGATCGACGAAGTGATCCGCGACGCCGAACCGTGCGACTTCGACCTACGCCGCGTGAAAAAGGCGATCCACCGGGTCAAACGAATGGGCGAGTAAACAACCGTTCGAATGCTATTTGAACACAATTCGAAAACAACATGAAACGAGCAATAAGCGTCCGGGACATCCTGGACAAGAAATATGAGACATTCCCCTTTGAGGGAAAATGGAAAGAGGCGTTCGATACGCCCGAGAACCGGGGTGTCTGGTTCATCTGGGGCAATTCGGGCAACGGGAAGACCTCGTTCGTCATGCAACTCTGCAAAGAGCTGTGCAAATACGACCGGGTGGCGTTCAATTCGCTGGAGGAAGGCACCTGCCTGACGGTGCAGAACAACCTGCGTCGGTTCGGCATGGCCGAAGTAAGCCGCCGCCTGGCGTTCATCAAGGAAGACGTCCCGGCACTGAAGGAACGACTTGCCCGTCACAAGAGCTTCAACATCGTGGTGATCGACAGTATCCAGTACACGCAAATGAACTACCGCGATTATATCCTCTTGAAAGAGGCGTTCCCTGACAAACTATTCATCTTCATCAGCCACGCACGGGGTAAAAACCCGAAAGGCGACGCGGCCACCAGCGTGATGTATGACGCCGACCTGAAGATCTATATCGAGGGCTACGTAGCTTTCAGCAAGGGGCGTTACATCGGCGACACCGGCCGGTATGTCATTTGGGAAGAGGGAGCACGTGAAGCCGGTTTAATCTAAAACGAATCAGATATGAAAGTAATACAAATGAAACCCAAACAAGGCTACGCAAAGCCCGACAATTACGCCGCTTTCTACGGCTTGCTGAAACAGATGCCGGGAGCGAGCAAGGAAGAGATCGTGCTTCAGTTCACGAACGGGCGTACCGACAGCCTGTGCGAAATGTCGCTCCACGAATACAACGAAGCCATCCGTGCGATGGAGAAGCTGACACGCGCCGAAGAGACCGAGGCCATGCGTATCCTGAAAAGCAAGCGGTCGGCCGTGCTTCACCAGATGCAACTGTCAGGTGTCGATACCGCCGACTGGAAGAGGGTCGATGCCTTCTGCCTCGACAAACGGATCGCCGGCAAACGGTTTGCCCGGCTCGATTACGAGGAACTGGAGGCATTATTAAAGAAGATTCGCGCTATCCGCCGGAAACAAAAGGAGGGGGATTGACAATGGCACGCTATATACCCCTACAAGACAAACTTGATGAGATCGAGGAACAGGGCGGACGCCTGCGCCGCCGTCTGGACTACCTGAAAGGCGAGCGCGACTTTCTGGTCGACACGCTGCTCACCCGGCCGGTGAAGGATATGGAGGCGCAACGCCGGCTGCTGCGGGAGTGGGACGAGGAGATCGAGAAACTGGAGCGATCCATCGACTACCTCCGCCGGGAATATATGAAATACAAAGAAACTCAGAATAAACAGATGTGTAACAATTCAAAAAAAGAAAAAACATGGAAGCAACAAAACAAACAGTCGAAATGACGGACGAGGAACTGAGACAGTTTGAAGCGTTCAGGAAAGAACAGGCCGCCAAGCGGGCCAAGGAACAGGCCAAACGTGACCGCGAGGCCTACAAGGAACTGGTGGACGAAACGATCGAGGAGGCGATCCCGGACTTGCAAGCGGTCAGCGACTGCATCAAGACCGTGAAAAACGGCGTACTGAATAACTTCCGCCGTGTGATCGACATGAAGTCGGAAGTCTTGAAGTTGAAAAAAGACGGCCAACGTACAGACACCTTTACCAATTCCGCGGGTGACAAGCGTATCACCGTAGGGTATTATGAGACCGACGGCTACCGCGACACGGTGGAGGACGGTATCGCCATCGTAAAGGAGTATATCGAGGGGCTTGCCAATAACGAGGAAACGAAGGCGCTCGTTAAGATGGTACTCCGCCTGTTGGCCCGTAACGCGCAAGGAACGCTGAAGGCGAGCCGTATCGTCCAACTTCGTAAGATAGCCGAGGAATCGGGAAACGAGCGTTTCATGGAAGGCGTGCAGATCATCGAGGAGGCCTACCAGCCGGCCATCAGCAAACAGTTCATCCGGGCCGAGGTCAAGAACGACAACGGGGCATGGATAGCGATACCATTAGGAATGACAGAGGCATGAGCAAGCAACAACACGCGCTATTGATCCAGCCGCCGCTCTTCCCGAAAGAGTGTCCTGTCGAACGGGTCGAGTTCGGCGGCTTCCCCTGTAGTTATTGCCACGGCAACGGCTGGTTCTGGGGAGTGGATGATTACGGGGAGCGCGTCAAACAGGATTGCCCCGTGTGTAAAGGGAATAAACGTCTGAAGGCGGTCGTAACGGTCAACTGGACGGCAGACGATAGTAGTAACAATCAATAATAATCGAAATGAACAGTATTTTAGAAAGATTCAGAAGAAAACAGGTTAAAGGACAGCCGAAATCGCAGCAACCGGCCGGAATGGAATCACCTGCACCTAAACGTGAAAAGACGATCCCGCCTCATATCGTAGCCTGCAAGGTTTGTGAGGGTAAGGGAGTAAAAGACGACGCTGTTTGTCCCCAGTGTAAGGGCTCCGGCCGTGTTATCGTATCATGTGAAGTAACAACCTATATTTCGGCTTACGTGCCGGAAAACAATCAAAAATAATCAGTTATGGAGGAAAAATTAAAGATTTTGATGGAACTGGATAAAAAAACAGTTCAGGCGGCAGCTTATTGGGCTAATATAGACCTGTCGGATGAAGTCTGGCAGAAAATGGTTGCAGAACCGATTCTTTTCCCCACGGAACTTATGGAAGAACAAAAAAAGGAAATGGAATTGGGAATGGCGATGGCTGCTTTAGGTTTAACATTACAAAAACAGGAGGAAACAAAATAATTATGGGTTATGATTTAATACCAAAGAAAAAGGGGGTCGATTGTAAAAACGGAATGATATTTACATGGCCCGTCATACTGAACGAAACCGGTGCTTGCTACCTGTTCGGCTATGGGGACCACACATTTTCTCCGGGAAAATATATTTATGACGGTTCCCGGAAAGATGGCAGTCCGGTAAGCAATGACGGATTTGAGGTCACAAAAGAAGAAGCCTGTATCATGGCGAGGCTCTTTAGGGGGTATGTCTCTGTAAAAAGGGAGTTGAAGGAAGAATGGGACCAGCTGTCGGAACAGGGACAAATCAAGATCAAATCCATGTTAGGGGAAAAAGCGGAACCACCGGCTGAAGAGTTCTTACATAAGATAGAAATGCTGGCAGATTTCTGTGAACAGTCGGAAGGCTTTAATATCTGTTGAATATGAATGCGACAGATCAAGCCAAATTATGCAAGGCAGGTTATACCATACTTCGCCGGATGGATTATCCTTCTCCATGCATAAAATTCAAAAGTGAAGCCAATCCGCATAGCTGGAAAAGATACGGCGATTATTACCCCAGCAAAGCGGAAAGGGACAGGAGCATGAAACGTTTATTGCAAAGTAACGATATAATAGAGGATTGAATTATGAACATGAAAGATTTAGGCATGGTTCCCAGTGTGGCACAATGCGTCAAAGATGCCGAAGGATCAGCGGAATTGATTAAAGAACGTATTCCACGGTTAAGAAGTCGGATTGCCAAGCGGCAGAGTGAGAGAAGCCTTGAGTTTTTCGAGGCTGTGGTCTATCATTTGAAACGATTACAACATCTAGAAGCAGAAAAGAATCAATAACGACATAAGAGTGATGGTTAAAAACATTTTGATTCGCAATCTAACCGTAGATGACAACAGGATGTTGCAGGAGATAAAACGTGAAACAGGTCACCAACAGGCCTCAAGAGCCTTGTTAAGAACGGGGCACGATTATCTCCGCCTCCTTGAAACAAGCGGGTTACAAAGGGAAAAGATTGCTATACTTGAAGAGGAGAACAAAAAACTCCGACAAAGCTCCGTGGCGATTTTAAAAGCGGTTGAAGATATAGAAAGTGTTATCAAAAACAACATATAAAAGCGTCCTATAAGAAATATGATAACATTACAAGAGAAAGGTCCGGAAATGGTTGTAATAACTTTCCGGGCCTTTTATCTTTGTTCAAACAAAGGTTGTTTGGTTTATCTGTTCTATGGGTTATCACCGGAATACATTAAAACGCATTGCGCTTGTCTGCGACATCGTGAGGCGGCATTATGAACCAGGTAGGCGCGACCGCTGCTACAAAGAGGTGTGGCGGCGGTACGTC
>NZ_FR885306.1:0-1189 GCF_000436315.1 Parabacteroides sp. CAG:2
GATTGATAACACCAATTATTATTAGTAGCAATACTACTAGTATGCCCCATAGCACTAGTTTTCCATTATCATTCATTCTGTAGTATTTTTAAGTTATTAAAAAAGAAAGGACACCTAATAAATAGATGTCCTCTCATTGATTAGTTTAGCCCAAGAACCAAGAATATTTATTATCCAGTCCTTGTAATACATTGTTCAGTCCAACACTTACCTCTGTAGCATTTACCCCACGTTGTAAATAGCTGTCTATGTAGCTGTTCTTGTTTGACTGTGTGAGTAAATTATGAAAATCAAAAAGAGATATGGCATTATCTTTCATTCCAAAAACTTCATTGGTGTAATAATCACGACACACACTATTTATTTGGCTGTCAGTGATTAGAAGTCTTGGTATTGTTTTCTGTCTTGTGGGTGAAAGTGCCTGGTACATTCTCATTCTGCCTACCACTTGTGCAAACTGTGTTTCAGATAGATAAGTATCTGATAATGTCTGCATCAAATGTATTTCTTTGGCAGCATTGAAGCTGTTAAGCAATTCCAGTACATTTCTGTAAAGTTCATTGATATTGGTTACTTCCATGTTGAACCTCACACCCTCACCAGTAAGAATCTGATTAGAGCAAATTCTCATTCTCCAACCAATAAAGACGGAAAACTTTTCTAAGCCTTTGGAAGAACGGTACAGATTCAAGTCACTGTAATTTCTTACCCCACCTATGCACAGTTCAAGTTTTTGTCCTCTTATCGTTTCAAAAATGGTTGGAATAGTAAAAGCAAAAGCAAGTCTTTGATAGAATTGTGTCTTTTCACATTCTAACAGTTCATTTGCTTTCTTACCAAGCGCGGACGGTATTCTGCCACGTACTATATGCGAAACTCTTATTTCCGGAAAGTTCACCTTTTCACCTGCATAGAATGAACTTGCAGCTTCATGCACACATGAAACGAAGTCTTGGTGTGAAATGGTTGATTCCAAGTTAGCCCAAGTAGGCACAACACATTTGCTTGTAAGTTCTTCCAGTGTGATAGAATCTGTATTTGCTTCCAAAAAGGTAACACTAGGCTTTGCAGTTTCTTCCACAATTATAGTAGCTTCTTCTGCATACTCACCTAAATTCAAAGTTCTTTTCTCCGTTGGCATGATAACTAAATTATTCATATTGATAAAAGTTTAAATGATTAATAATTC
>NZ_FR885307.1:0-1639 GCF_000436315.1 Parabacteroides sp. CAG:2
TTATAACATTAGCTATATTACTTATATCTTGTAATTCTAATAATGGTAAGACAAAACAAGTTTCTACCATAGACAGCACTTTACAAGTAAGTGTTGATTCTATCCTGCAAAACAAACTATCCGAACTTGATGCTACAATAGGGCAAGTTATCATAATGGAAGTACAGACGGGAGAAATCAAGGCTTTTGTTGGTTCTGATTCTATTCTGCAAGAATCGGGATTAGTACGTACCGCTTCACTTTTGGCAGCGTTGGAAACAAAGACAGTTAAATTATCCGATACGATAGATGTTGATAATGGTATCTTAGCTATTGGTAAAGATACATTGTGCGACCATAATTGGCATAGGGGTGGATATGGAAAAATCACAGTGGAACAAGGCTTTGGAGTAGCATCCAATATCGCCAATTACAAAATAGTAAAAAAAGTATTTGAGAATGAACAAGCCTTTTCGGAAGCACTTGCAAAGTATGGCTATCAAGTGAAAGACACAAGTCTTGTTTATAATCCTTTGGGATATGGCATTCTCACCACTCCATTACAGAACTTGACTTTCTTTAATTACATAGCTAAAAGTAAGACTGCCATAAAAGAAGCATTGGAATACGCTGTTTCTGACGGATTAGCCAAGCCTGCCCAATCCGATAAAGTTAAAGTAGCAGGAGCAACGGGAACAATCCAACTTTCAAATGGAGAATATGCCGTAGAATTTTGCGGTTACTTCCCTGCCGATAATCCGAAATACAATGTTATCGTTACCATTAATAAGACAGAATTACCTGCAAGTGGTGGACTGATGGCAGGTAGTGTGTTTAGGCAGATTGTTGATATTATGAATGAAAGACAATGAGAAGATTGCTATTTATCATTATTGGATTGCTTGGTTTTGTGGCTTGCAAAACAGACAAAACATCTGTTCCGCAAGAATTTGAGTGCTTTAATCAGCCACATATCTATATAAAGTACAAACAACCGATAAACGGATATACAGTAAAAGTAATGTGGCTGCAAGATGGTGAGGTAGGTAATGCTCTATTCTGTTTAGAGAAACAAGGAGTAGAATATTACTACTTTGCGGAGAAATGGACTGATAGGGTTCTGTATGATAAAGGCAACACATATCCGAACAACACAGTTATAGAGTTAGACTATACGGCTAAATTAGAGAACGAAGAATACCTTTCGGATAATTCTCCTTTCTTCTTTTCTGATGTTGATTTTGACGGAGAAGATGAGTTCATTATCAACCGCTATAAAAGTGGTTCAAGAGAATCAAATGCTTATGATGTGTACGATGTTAGCCCATACGGTTACTTTATGCAGAAAACAGAAGTACCATTTACAGAGTTGGAAAACGGACAATGTAAGTTTGATTCAGAGAACAAGACCATTACTGTTTACGGCTCTAATGGTTGGAGCAATATTATCAATAAGACCTATCAACTAAAAGGCGAAAAGTTTGAATTAGTACAATCAGAATAACTATTTTAAAATCAAACGAAATGAAAACATTTAGATTTATTGGAATGGCTTTATTAGCCATAGTAATGTGTGTGAATTTTGCTTCTTGCAGTGATGATGATGAAGAAGAACAAGGAGAAACTTACAGTATTGAAGGTACTTGGCTATTGCAAAGTT
>NZ_FR885308.1:0-1895 GCF_000436315.1 Parabacteroides sp. CAG:2
CTGGAAACAGACAGAACCAGAATAATGAAATAATCCACTGCTATACAGTTACCTTTACTATAAGGCTATATCACAAAGTTAATGAGCAAATGCGAATTATTTGGAATGGCAATAAGTACAGGATTCTTAGTATTAACCGAGAATTATATAAGCAATCAATAACCATAGTAACTGAATTGATAAATGAATAATATAGAAGTAGATGCCAGACAGGTTACTTCTATGTTTGCAGATTTGACAAGCAGACAGCAAAGGCAGGTCTATAGAAGTGCTTTAAGAAAGGGTGCTGGTATCTTAGTCGGTGAAACTAAAAGACAGCTAAGGCAGACTTTAGGCAGAGCAGCTTCTAGTAGAAACTGGTGGAATGGTAAGACCTTAATAAGTGGAATCAAAGCTAATGCTGATAGAAACGGAGAAGAAGCTAAAGTACATATTATGGGTGACTTTAGATTAAAGTTCTTTGAAATGGGTACTAGAGTTAGAAGAACCACTGGTAGTAATACTGCATCTGTTAGAGGTCGGAATCCTATTAGAAGGCAGAGAGCAGCAGCCAATAGAGGTAATATCAATGCAGCACATTTCTTTAGAACAGCTAAAGCCAATAAGGAAAGGGAAATCTTTGATAATATGGATAACCTTATAAGCCAGTCAATTCAGAGAATAGCTAATAGGAACAGACGATGAGTTTACAAGTAGGTAAAGCTATCTATAATATCCTTAGTAATGATGCAAGGGTTATAGATAGTGTAGGGCATAAAATTTACCCTTTAATAGCTGATACAGGTACTACATTTCCATTCATTGTTTATAGAAGAACAAGTATAGAACCATCTGATAGTAAGGATAGATTTATATATAGTGAAGATACTTATGTGGAAGTGGTTATAGCTTCTGATAAGTACAATGAATCTATAGAAATTGCTGACTTGGTTAAAAATGCCTTACAAGGTAAGAAGGGTAACTATTCTGGTATTAACATACACGATATTAGAATGACAAATGCAGATGAGGATTATATAGAAGATACATTCATTCAGAACCTTACATTCAATATAAAGACAAATGGCAGGACAAGTAATTAATGGTGGTGATTTGATGCTGTTTATAGATGGTAAATCTATAGCATTTGCAACAAGCCACAAACTAAGTATAAACGTAGAAACAGTAGAAACCACTTCTAAAGATAGTGGTGGCAAATGGGTGTCTAAAGCAGCCAGAAAGATTAGCTGGAACTGTAGTACAGAGAACCTTTATTCTAATGACGGTGAAGGTATGACATTTGACCAGTTATTTGACAAGCTGACAGCCAGAACACCTATTGAAGCTGTATTCTGCTTAGAGAAAGATTATGCAGCAAAGAAGGATGAAGTACCCGAAGGCGGTTGGTTGCCTTCTACTACTGGTACATATTCTGGCAAAGTGATTATTACAGCTTTGGAAGCCAATGCACCTAACGGAGATAATGCAACATTCACAGCATCATTTGAAGGTGTGGGGGCACTTACAAAGACTGCTACAGCTTAATATAGAGCCTTTATATCTCTAGGTTATGGAGGTGTAAAGGCTTTCTTTTTAAATACTTATTGATATGACTATTAAAGGACAAGACTACAAACTGAAATATACACTTAGAGCCTTATTTATCTATGAACAGATTACAGGTAAGGCATTTGAGTTAAAGACTATTACAGATGAATATCTATTCTTCTACTGTGTCTTAATGGCTAATAATCCAGACAGTTCACTAACCTTTGAGGAACTGATAGAAGCCATAGATGAAGATATGGGTATTATGGTAGAGTTCCAGAACTTCTTAAAGAAGGAACTGGAGAAGCAGCAGCTATTCATTACTAATAATACGGATGCTAAAAAAAAGTCCTAACCACTAAGGAGAT
>NZ_FR885309.1:0-20654 GCF_000436315.1 Parabacteroides sp. CAG:2
GTTCCCGGGGTTCGAATCCCTGTCTTTCCGCAGAACCTACTGAACAAAACAAGAGAGTAAGTGGACAAAAACCTACAAATCGCTGATTTGTAGGTTTTTTATTGCCTATAAGTCTTGTGTCCAATGCCTTATCAGAAGAAAATTCGGCTCACCTGATAATCAGTGGGGGTATCTTCAGGCTCATCTATATTTCAGCCGGCAACCTAAGACAAGTCGACCTACAGAAATATAGAAGTCGGCCAACAGATGAGATCATGGGATAACCATTGCCATATAAATCGCTGTCTTATATCCTGTTAATCAACAGGCCAACTCACTTGAGAAAGGCTTCCCAAGTGAATAACTAACCACTTCCAGACTCGTAAGCTTACGGCTACCCCCAGCCGTAAGTTATTCACTTGACAAGCCGTAAGTTATTCACCTGACAAGGCATAAATTATACATTAACCGTCTCTTCCCCGATGGTTATCGGGAAATGGCAGAGGAACTATAGATACAAGTGGCCCATTTGTCTTTTTGACAACTTGTAATCTGAAGTCCCGGAGAATCGATTATTCCGTACCTAAGTGAGTCTCGCTTCCCAATTCGAGAGAAAAAAACAGCAATTCTCTATTTGATAGCTGTTTGCTGAAAAACGGCCTTTCGTTCCAGTCGAAATAATTCACCCTAGTTCATGTTTTACGGTCGTTAGGCGGTAATAATGCCCAACGCTACCGCATGTGAGGGCCGATACCTATATATGTGTAGGCTTACGCCACTATATGTGTAGCTTGACGCGACTATATGTGTGGGTTGACACTGCTATATGTGTGAGTTGATACAGCTATATGTGTAGGTTGATACGTATATATTCGTTAAAAAGCGACGTTTATCGTGTTAAAAAGCGGTTGTGGCAGCTTGTTCGCGCTCCCCGTTTACGCTCGTTGGCTTTTATAGCCAGAGAGCCGTGTCGTGAAAAAGAAGGCATTTCAATCAAAAAGATACCATTCATCGCGTTAAGCTGACATCCGCGATTCTTGTTTTATCCCTTTGAATTAACTCTGTTCCCAATAAATATCGGGTGAGCCAAGTAATCGCATCCAGACATTGCATCTCTATGTAAATTCGCAAGCGAAACTCTTGCATAATCAAAAAAAATCAATACCTTTGCACCCGGTTTCAACAAGACCTTGGAGAGATGCTCGAGTGGTTGAAGAGGCACGCCTGGAAAGCGTGTAAACCCCTAAAGGGTTTCGCGGGTTCGAATCCCGCTCTCTCCGCAGAACTAACCAGACAATAAACAGCTAAGTCCCACAAATCCAACGATTTGTGGGACTTTTTAGATTTTTTGTTACCTACACTAAATCTTCTTGTTTGATCGAATAACACTTAGTGTTTGTAAGATGACAGACAATATTATTACCCCTAGCCCTATATAAAAAGCGGCGTTCAACTCTTTAGCCTCACTAAAAAGAAGCATAGCCAAGATAATGCTATAAATAGGTTCCAGATTATAACTCAAGTTTATCGTGAACGCAGAGATCTTTTTCAGGACTTGTATCTGAAGTAAATACAAACCAATCGTACAAACAGAAGCTAAAAGCAATAAATAAGTAAAATCTAATAGCCCGGGAACAATCGTCGATACAGGAAAATATCGCAAATAGAACGGTAAAATACAGGAAAGCCCGATAAAGCCACCTACCATTTCATACAAGAGCATGGTACTTGTTGAATAATTATTTCCGATCTTCTTATTCGTGATCGTGAACAAAGCCGCTAAAGCGGATGATATAATACCCAAACCTATTCCTAAACGATAGCGAGTATCGAAATGGAAAATCAGTACCACCCCGAATAAAGTCAACAAACTAAAAACAACCTCCTTGAAAGACACTCTATGACAATTAATCAATGGCTCTAGAAAAGCCGTAAAGAAACCTACCAGAGAAAAACAAACCACTCCAATAGACACATTCGAAGCCTTTATACTTCCATAAAAGAAAACCCAATGCAATCCCAGCAATAACCCTACTCCCCCTATTCTCAAGGCATCCCCGAAAGAAATTCGATTCAATCTTTTGCTGACGGATAAAACGAGTAAAAACAACAAAGACGCAAGCATCATACGATACCAGACCAATAGGGCTTCATTCAAGCTAATCAATTTTCCAAATATGCCCGTCGCACCTGCCAAAATAATAGATATATGCAGTTTTATAAATGCGTCTTTCACTATGTCACTATTCTATTTAATTATGGACAAATGTACAAAGGAAATATAAGCTATCGAATTCAAACTTGATAAATACTCCGTTTTTTACCCTAATGGTAACTTTTTTCTAAATAGAGAAGCCTACTTTTGTGCCGCAAAAATAAAAAGAAAAGAAACTGATGATGCAAGACAGTATTGATTTTGGAACAATGAACATTCCGAAGTTGTTCCGTATGATGTTTATCCCTACCTTATTAGGTATGATCCTTTCCGCCACTATTAATATCGCCGATGGAATATTCGTAGGAAGAGGCGTAGGAAATGACGCCTTGGCTGCGGTAAATATCGTGGCTCCTTTTTTCATGTTAGCAACCGGAATCGGGCTTATGTTCGGAGTAGGCGCATCTATCGTCGCCTCGATCCACCTTTCACACCAGAAAGTTAAGGTAGCGAATATTAATATCACGCAAGCGCTTTCGGTCTCATTATGTATTATGTTATCGCTTTCCTTGTTAGTGATGACATTCCGTGCTGAGGTCGCTCTTTTATTGGGTAGTTCCGAGCAATTATTGCCCTCCGTATTGGAATATATGAACTGGATCGTCCCGTTCCTTGCCTTTTACATGTTATTGAATATCGGGTTATTCATTATCCGGTTAGACGGATCACCTACATACGCCATGTTATGCAGCGCTATCCCGGCCCTGATAAACCTAACATTAGACTATATTTTCGTTTTCCCATTGCATTGGGGATTAATGGGAGCCGCTTTAGCTTCCGCTATTTCCGTAATCGTAGGAAGTATTATGATCGTGGTTTATATCGTAGGTTTTTCTAAAGTATTACATCTTTACCGCCCTAAATTCTCGATTAAAAGTATCTTATTGACAATCCGCAATATCGGATACATGGTAAAGCTTGGTTCTTCCGCATTCTTAACTGAGGCAGCTATCGCTTGTATGATGCTGGTGGGTAATTATATATTCATGAGATACCTTGGGGAAGACGGGGTTGCCGCCTATAGTGTAGCCTGTTATTGCTTTCCTATCGTATTCATGGTGAACAATGCGATCGCCCAGTCTACCCAGCCGATCATAAGCTACAACTATGGCATACAGCAGTGGAAAAGAGTACGGCAGGCGTTTAAGTTAGCCCTGCTATGCGCTGTCGTGTGCGGAGGACTCGCCTGCGTGGGTACTATTTTATTCTGCCCGGAAGTCTCCTCCTTATTTCTCGGTAATCATGGCAACGCTTACGAGATAGCAATCTCCGGTATTCCCTATTTTTCTTTGGGATATGTCTTTTTCGCTCTCAATATCGTTTGTATCGGGTACTACCAGAGCATAGAACGTTTCAAACCCGCTACGCTATTCACTATTCTACGAGGAATCGTGATTATCACCCTAAGTTTCATGTACCTACCTGTTGTCTGCGGAATTAAAGGTATTTGGCTGGCCGTACCTTTGTCGGAATTAATTACTTTTGTAATCATTGTGGTATACTATCTATTGAAACGTACAAGAGCATGAAAGAGGAAGTTCGCCAGAAAGTGATGGAACGGTTTTCAATCTCTGAGCAGGCCATGCGGTTATTGCTGGAAAGCGCAGAGATGATGTCGTTTGTCCCTAAAGATATAATCGTACATGAAGGTGAGATAAACACGAATATGTATATCTTATCCAAGGGAATCTGGCGGGCTTATACATTTAAAGATGGGACGGAAGATACCTTTTGGTTCGCCGTGGAGAGCGAGATCGCACTCCCGGTATGGGGATATACTTCCGGCTCTCCTTCTCTTTATACCATAGAAGCCGTTACGGAAAGCGAGGCGTATTGCCTATCCAAACAGAAACTAGAAATCCTATTTCAATCCTCCGTGCAATTAGCAAATATCGGAAGAAGGATTCTAGAGAATTTTATGCTTGAGATCGAGACTTCATGGTTAAGTTCTTACAAACGAACCGCCATTGAACGTTACGCCATTCTATTGGACAAGCAGCCCGAAATCATCCAATCCGTCCCCCTAAAATATATAGCTTCTTATCTAGGTGTCACGGCTCAATCCTTAAGTAGAATCCGGGCGAAATTAACTAGTTCTTTAACCTTTATCGTGTAAAGCCTCTTCATTTTTATAACGCATCGATAACCAACCTCTGACTTTTCATAAAGTCAATACGTTAAATCCGTAAATAACGATCAATAATCTCATAATAACTTTCTATCGCATTAGCGGATCGGAGCAAGTTCATATCGAAAGTCACTCTATTATACAAGTGATTACCTATGATCTGATCCCAACTTACAGGAAATTTGCGCAACCTCATCAATCGTAAAAGCGACCTCCCCACGAAGCCTGCGGTACACCGCCTCTCTCCCGATACATAAAGTATCCGTCAAGAAATTAGCAAGATTTTGTCCGGGAGGAAGCCTATCTTTCATTGCGGTTATCAATTCATTTACAATACTATCTTTCATTGCCTTATACCTTATTTCCAACTATTAATATTCCTTGATACATTTGGCAAATGTAAAACATGTAAACGATAGTTTTGTACGATAAAGCAAGCCTATGAGAATTGTTCCTTTTCTAATTAAAGCAAACACAGACAGAAAAAGATAGAAAACGAAATTAAACTAAAAAAGCACCTATAAATTTCGAATCGCGCAATCGGAATATCTAGGTTGTTTCATTTATCGAAACAGATTCAAACCCTAAAGCGTATTTATAATCTCCCTTTGTCTATTGAAAAACTGGATACGTTGCATCTCTCCACTCTCGGAGATCATGGTAGAGAACTTTTTTAAAGATTGAATCCAGTCTTTCAAGCTATTAAACATCTCAGTATCCTGTGTCGTAATAGAATTTATCGAGTAAACCCGTATCATACTTAACTGCAAAGAACTTGTTTCCAGATAACTATACGTAGCCTCAAAGTTAATATGCGATACATAAATTCGTACACTATTGCCAGCCTCGGTCTTTCCTCTCATGGCAAGTTCTTCCAATTCATCCACCAACACTAATAACTCCTCTTTGATACGTTGTATATCCTCACAGGAAATAAGATGGATATCGGAGAAATATTTAATGTCATTGACCAAATGATGGAAGATCATATTATCCCAAATATAATCCGTAGAATGGATATACTGTGTCAACGATACAAATTCTCTTTGGGTATCAACCAGTTTTTCCGGTATCTTCAGATTCTCAAAATGATTGCATTGGATATGCTTATTCTGATACATCCACTTAAATAAACGAAACTTTGACAAAAGGTCATGCTTCAAATAAAGGGTCTGAGGAATAGTATTGGAAGAGGTACCCAAAGCCGTAGTAGGATCATCCTGAAAGGCCCTAAAGATCTTCACATATCTAGACAAGATCGTAAAATAAGCATTAAAAGGATCATCGTGATCTACCACATTCAAGTCGAACACGGCATTGGCACCAAAACTAACCCCTACTATTTTATCCAATGACACACCCAATTTCCTTGAGATAAGAGCAGCCTCTTCCAAGGTGAAAGGAACCTCGCCACGTAAGCGCCTATAAATGGCTTCTCTGCCAATATAAAGGGTATCCATCAACAGATTCGCCAAATTTGTCTTAGGGGGAAGTTTTTCTTTTAAAGCTTCAATCAAGCCTGTATTTAATTCATTTATCATCATAACCATGTCGAATGAAAAATCATCTACTCTAGTAACATATATAGAGAGGGAGTTGTTTCGAGAACAAGTACATTCGTAGATGGATTTTCAAAGCACGTAGCTTTTCAGCTTATTCATATCAACTATTTTCCCTTCCCGGGAAATAGCCCCTTCCTCTATCATTTCCGAGAAACTACGGGCCAATGAAGGACGAGCCACTCCAAAATATTCCGAAAGCTCTGTTTGATTACGATCCTGCTTATAATGATCCCCTTGAATACGTTTAAGTATATAGTAAGCCAGTTTACCTTTAATGGTCTTAATCGATAATAATTGAAGACGTTCAGAAAGAAATTGTGTTCGGTTGGCGTTAAAAGCCATATAGCTTTGAAGAAAATGCTCGTTTGTCGCCAGCAAACGCATCACCGCACTCTTAGGTATTAAAATAATCTCGCATTCCTCCAAGGCGATAACATCTACCGGGAAGCGATTATTTTCCGCAAACAAAAATGCGGAGGCCAAAGGAGTAGGCGCCGATAAAGTCTCCACTTCCAGAATTGTCCCGCTTTCGGTGATCATCTCAGTCTTTACCCGTCCTTTACTCAATAGATAAAGCGAAGATAAGGCATCTCCCTGACGAGCCACCCAGTCACCTTTCTTAAACGACCTTGTCGAATAATCCAACGAACTGAAAAGAGCGGTTTGCTCTTCCTCAGACAATTTTCCGCAAATAGGACACAAACTCAGATTCATAAAACTTCCTTTTGCGGATAAAGATAAAGAAAATAATCAAAGAGTGTAACAACTGTTACAGATTAAACGACCTTCTCCCCCCTACATTCGCGATAAACTTTAAAAATAAAAGCTATGTTCTGTTATCAATGTCAAGAAACCGCCCAAGGAAAGGGCTGCACATTAAAAGGTGTATGTGGTAAGACCGCCGAAGTGGCCGGATTACAAGATTTACTGATGTACTTAATGAAGGGAATCTCCAAATTAACAACGACTTTACGCAAACAAGGCGTGGAATCATCCACGGCCAATAAGTTTATCGTAGACGGACTTTTCATGACCATCACAAACGCCAATTTCGATTCATCCAGGTTCGTCTCAAAGATCAAGGAAGCCTATCAGCTACGGGAGAACCTTCTCAACGAATTGCATCGACTGGGAATCCATCTTTCCTTAACCTGCGACTGTCTGACTTGGAAATCGGATAAAGTAGAGGAAATGGAGGTCAAAGCGAAAGAAGTAGGTATTCTTGCCACAGAAAACGAGGATATCCGTTCTCTATGCGAATTACTCACTTATGGGGTTAAAGGTATGGCCGCCTACGTGGAGCACGCTTACAACCTAGGTTTCGAGGATACCAGCCTCTATGCCTTTATGCAAGATGCCTTGGTAGCGACGACTCGATCAGACCTGACTGTCGCCGATTTAACCCAATGGGTACTCACCTGCGGCGAATACGGAGTAAAAGCCATGGCCTTATTAGATAAAGCGAATACTTCCACCTATGGTAACCCGGAAATTACGAAAGTGAATATCGGCGTAGGAAAGAACCCGGGTATACTTATCAGCGGGCACGACTTGAGAGACATTCAAGACTTGCTGGAACAAACCGAAGGTACAGGCGTAGATGTCTATACACATGGCGAGATGCTTCCTGCACATTATTACCCGGCTTTCAAGAAGTATAAGCATTTTGTAGGAAACTACGGTAGCGCCTGGTGGAAACAAACATCCGATTTCGAGACATTCAACGGAGTTATCCTGTTTACGACCAACTGCCTTGTCCCTCCCCGTTCTTCCGCCACTTATGCCGATCGGGTCTATACGACCGGCTCTACCGGGTTCGAAGGATTCCCACATATCGCCGATCGTAAGCCCGGAGGCTCTAAGGATTTCTCTGCGTTAATCGAACACGCAAAGAAATGCGCCCCTCCAACGGAAATCGAACATGGGGAAATCATCGGTGGATTCGCTCATGAACAGGTATTCCAATTAGCCGACAAGGTTATCGATGCCGTAAAATCAGGAGCGATACGTAAATTCTTTGTCATGGCAGGTTGCGACGGAAGAATGAAGAGCCGTAGCTACTATACCGAATTCGCCGAGAAATTACCGAAAGATACCGTCATATTAACCGCCGGTTGTGCCAAATATCGTTACAACAAACTGCCTTTGGGGGAGATCAGAGGTATTCCACGGGTATTAGATGCCGGACAATGTAATGACAGTTACTCATTGGTGATGATCGCCCTCAAGTTAAAAGAGATCTTCGGGCTGGATGATGTCAATGAATTACCTATCGCATACAATATCGCATGGTACGAGCAAAAAGCGGTAATCGTATTACTCGCCCTACTCTACCTAGGCGTAAAAAACATTCACTTAGGACCGACATTGCCAGCGTTCTTGTCGCCGAATGTAGCCAAAGTATTGGTCGATAATTTCGGGATCGCCGGAATAGGTAGTGTAGACGAAGACATGGAACTATTTCTAGGAAAGTAAAATAAACCTTTACCGATCCGCTCTTGTTTTCCTATCACATTTTAATCGATTCAAGATGAATAAGGAACAACAAAAAAGAGTAGCCGCCATTCATGACCTATCGGGATTCGGCAAATGTTCATTGACAGTTGCCCTCCCGATCCTCTCGGCGGCAGGAATAGAGACAAGCGCCTTACCTACGGCCATACTTTCTACACACACAGGAGGTATTCTCGGCTATACATATAGAGACTTGACGGAAGATATGCGTCCGTTCATGAAGCATTGGAAAGAATTAGATATCCGTTTCGACGCCGTCTACAGCGGCTTTCTTGGATCTTTCGAGCAATTAGATATCGTAAAAGAGTTCTTCTCCCTTTTCAAGCGGGAAGATAACCTGATTCTAGTCGATCCTGTCATGGGCGATAACGGAGAACTGTACAAGATCTTCACCCCTAAATTTGCGAAAGGAATGAGATCCCTTTGTGAAAGAGCGGATATTATCGTGCCGAACCTGACGGAGGCCGCATTATTGTTGGGCGAACCCTACCAAGCAGGTCCCTATACCAAAGCTTATATCGATGGTATTTTACATAAGCTAAGTCAGCTAGGCCCTAAGCAAGTTGTCTTGACCGGTGTCTATTTCGACGAGAAAGAACTGGGAGCCGCCACTTTCGATATGGAACGAAATGCGACAGAGTATGTTTTAACAGAGAAAATACCCGGTTATTATCATGGTACGGGAGATGTTTTCGCAAGTGCTTTACTGTCCGGTTTGTTAAATAATTTCAACTTGGAGAGATCTGCGGAAATAGCCGTTCGCTTCACGGCAGAAAGTATTCTTCGAACATTCAAGGCGCAAACGGATTATCGCTTTGGCGTGAACTTCGAACAATCCATTCCGGATTTACTAAAAGAACTGAAACTGATATAAATGAGAGCCTTTTTTTTCTCATATTTGCAAATAAAAGGAATATAATAGTATGGCTAAATTAAGAATAGCGTTTTCTGGTATCGGTGCGGTGGGTGGTTATTACGGAGGTATGGTCGCCGCCCGCTATCAAGGAACAATAAAAGCAGATATCTTTTTTATCGCCCGTGGAGAAAATCTAAAGGCTATCCGTGAAAAAGGTTTACAAATGCAACTAGGCATCCGGACAATCCATACGGCTCCGGCACTAGCCACCGATAATCCCGCCGAGATAGGGCCGGTAGACTACCTTTTCTGTTGTACAAAAAGTTACGATCTAGAAGAAAACATCCAGCAGCTAAAGCCTGTTATCGGACCTAAGACCGTTATCATCCCCTTGCTAAACGGATTGGATATCGAAGAACGAATCCATAATATACTACCCGGACAAGAGGTCTGGAAAGGATGTGTTTATATCGGTTCCCGCTTGACAGAGCCGGGTGTTGTCGAGAAATTCTCCTTGAAGGAACGTATTTTCTTCGGCAACAAAGATGCAAACAAAGATAAGCAAACCGAGTTGCTTAAATTACTTATGTATGCCCGGTTAAACGCTTTTAATCCAGCGGATATAGACCTACGCATCTGGAAGAAATTCTTCATGATCTCTACGGCGGCTACGGCTACGAGTTTCTTCAACCAGCCCATTGATGAAGTACTAGCCCAACATATTGATCTATTCATCGCTTTGGGTACGGAATTAAAAAGCGTAGCGGAGGCTATGGGAGTCTGTTTACCCGATGACATCGTCTATACTTCCATCGAGACGCAAAAGATGATGCCGGCCGGCTCCACGACTTCCATGCATAGTGATTTTCTCGCCGGGAAAAAAACAGAGTTGGAAACATTGACCGGATATGTTATTCGTCAAGCGGAGAAGCTCGGCGTTGATGTCCCTACTTATCGATTTATGTATAACGGATTGTCTTTTTATCCCTATCCGAAAAATCAGTAATATCATACATTATGGAAGATCTAATAAACGGGCGTTGCGGTTGGTGCGGAACTGACGAGTTGTATATGGCGTACCACGATCAAGAGTGGGGAAAGTTGGTGACTGACGATAAAACACTGTTCGAGTTTCTTGTATTGGAAAGCTCTCAAGCCGGATTGAGTTGGATAACAATCCTTCGGAAGCGTGAGGGATATCGTAAGGCTTTTTGTGACTTCGACACCGAACGGGTAGCGCAAATGACCGATGAGGATGTTGAACGGTTGATGCGGTTTGAGGGTATCGTGAAAAACCGCCAGAAAATCAAATCCACAATCACAAACGCAAGGCTGTTCCTCGCCATACAAAAGGAGTTCGGCAGCTTTTACAATTACACCCTGTCATTCTTTCCCGACAGAAAACCGATTATCAACACATTCCGGTCATTGAGCGAGATCCCTGTCACGTCGCCTGAATCCGAAGCCATGAGCAAGGACATGAAGAAGAGGGGCTTCAAATTCTTCGGACCTACAATTTGTTACGCCCACCTACAGGCTTCGGGATTTATCAATGATCATCTGATAGACTGCGTTTGCAGGAAAGGATAATAAAAAGGGGATGTGTCAAAAGTCCGGTTTATTAGATTTGACACACCCCCTCATTATTATTTAGCGCATCGATCTTATTGACCGATATAAGTCTCCATGAACTTAGCGCCCGGAGCCGGAGAGATGGTTATTACCTCCGTGTCCGCAGGGATCAAGACAGTTTGACCTTGGTGTACAAAGATCTCGTTTCCTTTATTATCACGGATGGAAGCCTTGCCTGCCATACAGATATAAACGACAAAAGAATCCAGTTCCGAGAAATTACGAACCATAATCGTATCCAGATCCAAAAGGTTTGTCGTGAAATACTTACAGTCCGCCAACTCTACCGTGGCATTCGTATGACCTTTGTAGTGAGTACGGTAATCCGGATACAACGTATAATCGATCGCGTCTTTCGCCAATTCCGTATGCAGCTCACGGCCATTACCGTTCACATCTTTACGGTTGTAATCGTAAATACGATACGTGATATTACTGGTCTGCTGGATCTCGGCGATAAAACAACCCGCTCCGATCGCATGCACACGTCCCGCCGGCAAGAAGAATACATCGCCTTCATTTACGTCGTAACGTTGAAGCACATCCATGATCGTATTGTTCTCCACACGTTTCACATATTCCTCAGCGTCGATTTGCTCAGAGAAACCGGAATACAGGCCAGCGCCTTTCTCTGCCTTGATCACATACCACATCTCCGTCTTACCGAAAGAGTTGTGGCGTTTTTTCGCCAGCTCATCGTCCGGGTGAACTTGAATGGATAAATTATCACGGGCATCGATAAACTTGATAAGCAAGGGGAAAGTCGTCCCGAATCTCTCCATCACCTTCTCTCCCAGCAATTCCTTGCCATAAGAGCGGATCAACTCATCCAAAGACTTACCTTCCAACTCGCCATTATCGACGATTGAATAATTTCCCTCAACATGAGAAAGCTCCCAGCTCTCGCCTACACCATTCTCAACCGGAGTAATACCCTTAAACGGGCAGATATCTGAACCGCCCCAAATCACCTTCTTGAGGATCGGCTTAAATGTAAATGGATATAACATAACGTGTTTTGTGTATAGAGTTTTACTTTTTGACCTTCACTTTCCTTAATACGACGGCGCTACGTGCCGGGATATAAAGTTTCAGCCATTCTTTCTTTTCTTTCTTATATAACGGATCAAATTGCGTGAAATGCCTTATGGTATCATCAGCCAAGCCAAACCCCCCGAAACGGGTAGCATCGGTGTTCAATACGACCTCATATTCTCCCTTCGGAACTAAGAAACCGTAATCCGTGAACGATTTCGTCGGGCTAAAGTTGAACACAAAAACCAAGTCTTTACGCATATAAGCCAATATCTGATCGCCATCATTATCCCAAACCTTCTGGATAGGGGTATCTTGGAAATTCTTCACATCCCCGATCAATTCCAACATCTCACGGTCGAAATCGCCCAAGAAATGGTACTTCAAATCCAAGTTGTCCACCAAATCCCATTGGCGGCGAGCGTATTTATAAGACCATCCATTGCCCTCCCTCGGGAAGTCGATCCATTCCGGATGCCCGAACTCATTTCCCATGAAGTTCAGATAACCGCCATTAATAGTAGAAGCCGTAACCAAACGGATCATCTTATGCAAGGCGATACCTCTATCTACCATGAAATTATGGTCATCTTTTTGCATATGCCAATACATATCGGCGTCGATCAAGCGGAAGATGATCGTCTTATCACCCACCAAGGCTTGATCGTGGCTCTCGGCATAACTGATCGTCTTCTCATCGGCACGACGGTTCGTCGTCTCCCACCAGATCGAAGACGGATGCCAATCCTCATCCTTCTTTTCCTTGATCGTCTTGATCCAATAGTCCGGGATGTTCATGGCCATGCGATAATCAAAGCCATAACCACCATCCTCTATCTTAGCCGCCAAACCCGGCATGCCACTCACCTCCTCGGCGATCGTTATAGCGCCCGGATTCACCTCATGGATCAATTTATTGGCCAAGGTTAGATAAGCGATAGCGTCGCCATCTTGGTGGCCATTAAAATAATCGCCGTAATTACAGAAAGCCTCGCCCAAGCCATGGCTGTAGTAAAGCATGGAGGTCACGCCGTCGAAACGGAAACCATCGAACTTATACTCCTCCAGCCAGAACTTACAATTCGACAATAAGAAATGAAGCACCTCGTTCTTTCCATAATTGAAGCACAGGGAATCCCATGCCGGATGCTCACGGCGTTCGCCACTCAGGAAATATTGGTCATACGAACCGTCAAAGCGGCCTAATCCCTCCACCTCGTTCTTTACGGCGTGGCTATGTACGATGTCCATGATCACGGCGAGCCCCATCCCGTGCGCCTCGTCAATCAGTTGTTTCAACTCGTCCGGCGTACCGAAACGGGAAGAGGCGGCGAAGAAGCTACTTACGTGATAGCCGAACGATCCATAATAAGGATGTTCTTGTATAGCCATGATCTGAATGGCGTTATAACCATCCTTCGCTACACGAGGCAATATATTTTGACGGAATTCATTATACGTCCCCACCTTCTCCTCGTTGGTGCTCATACCGATATGGCACTCGTAAATCAAAAGGGGAGACTTCTTAGGTTTGAATCGTTTATTCTTGAATTTATAAGGTTTCTCCGGGTTCCATACTTGAGCGCTGAATATCTTAGATTGCTCATCTTGCACCACCCGGCGAGTCCATGCGGGAATACGTTCTCCGCTACCGCCGTCCCACTCGACCAGCAACTTAAACAAGTCCTCATGATACATCTGCGCATCGGTCAAAGCGATCTCCCATACGCCATTCGCCTTACGTTTAAGCTTGTATTTATTATCTTTCTGCCATCCGTTGAATGTTCCAATCAAATAAATAGCGGTAGCATTCGGCGCCCATTCACGGAACACCCAGCCTTTCGTGGTTTTGTGTAACCCAAAATAAAGATATCCGGAAGCCATCTCGGATAAGGTTAGTTTACCATTATTCGTCAGGCTCTTTTCTTTATCAATCACGTATTGATACCGGCCTTCTATAGCCGCCTCATAAGGGGCCAGCCACGGGTCATTTTTTATCAGATTTAGAGACTCCATGATTTATTATAATTTGGTTCTCGGCAAAGATAAAAGAAAAAAACATACCCATTGATAATATTAGGATATTTCTTATATTCGCGGTAAACCGTACAAAGATGAGCAAAGGAACAAAAAGTATAGCCTTTTACCTAATGATGATCCTCATTTTCGGTTCGCTGATGTACTTTATCGCCAAAGAAGGGGAAAGTCAGCAACTGGAAAATTCGATTGCGTCCATCCAAAACGCACCTAGTAATTTAGAAGAGGGATTTACCATATTTACTCAATTATTAGTACATAATATCGAGTCTTCCATAGGAATTCTGCTTTTACAAATCATCACGATATTGCTTACGTGCCGTTTGTTCGGTTGGTTATTCCAGAAGATCGGGCAACCCACCGTCATCGGCGAGATCGTTGCCGGAATCGTGCTAGGGCCGTCCGTATTAGGCAATTTATTCCCGGAGGCTTCCGCCTTCCTTTTCCCTGTGGAATCGTTGGTGAATATAAATATGCTGAGTCAATTCGGACTTATACTCTTTATGTTCGCTATCGGGATGGAACTTAATATCTCCGAGGTAAGGAAAAAGCTGAAAGAGACGATCTTAATCAGTCATACCAGTACGATCGTCCCCTTCTTTTTCGGTATGTTGACCGCCTATTTCGTGTACGACAAATATGCGGATAAGAGTACGCCTTTCCTCTCTTTCGCCTTGTTTATAGGTATCGCCATGAGTATTACCGCCTTTCCCGTATTGGCACGTATTATCCAAGAGAAAGGACTTACCAAGACACATTTGGGTACCATCTCGTTGGCAAGCGCAGCGAATGGGGATATCACCGCATGGTGCTTGCTAGCGGTTGTCATAGCGATCGCACAAGCGGGTTCGATGCTAAGTGCCGTTTACAACATTTTATTCTCAGTCCTTTACATAGTGTTTATGTTTTTGGCGGTGCGGCCATTCCTGCGGATGATCGGACATATTTACCACAACAAGGAGGTAATCGACAAGGGGCTAGTAGCTTTCATCTTCTTGCTATTGATCACCTCGGCTTATCTGACTGAGATATTGGGATTGCATGCCTTGTTCGGCGCTTTTATCGCAGGGGTGGTGATGCCGGGAAATGTCAAATTCCGCAAGATCATGACCGAGAAAGTAGAGGATGTATCCCTTGCTCTATTTCTTCCCTTATTCTTCGTATCTACCGGATTACGTACGGAAATAGGTCTTCTAAACAAGCCTGAGTTATGGTGGCTATGCCTTATCTTCATAGTCGTGGCCATCGCGGGAAAGTTTGGGGGAGCGATGTTCTCCGCCCGATTCGTGGGTGAGAGCTGGAAGGATAGCCTATACATAGGGGCACTCATGAACACCCGCGGGTTGATGGAGCTGGTCGTATTGACGATCGGGTACGAGATGGGGATATTGACGCCTTCCGTATTCGTGATCTTAGTGCTAATGACGCTGGTCACCACCTTTATGACAACACCGTTGGTCTCATTCATCAAATTCTGTTACCGAGCGCATGACAAGCTGATGGAGCAAAAAGAGAGAATGCCATTGGAGGGGATATTCAAGGTACTGTTGTCCTTCGGACGAGCCGGAAATGGACAGATCATGCTGGACGTAGCCTACCAGATGTTCGCCCAAGGCAAAAACAAACTGGAGCTGACGGCACTGCATTTGACGGTTGGCTCGGATGTAAACCCGCTACACACGGATAATTTTGAGGAAGTCAGCTTCGGCCCGATCCTTTACGGGGCCAAGAAGCTGGGCATTCAGATACAGACCCGCTACGAGGTATCGAACAACGCCGGAGTGGATATTTGTAGCATCGTAAACAATGAGGGGTACGATTTCCTTCTGGTCGGTTCCGGGATATCGATGAGCAACACACCGGACGATATAGCGGCAAGCCATTATCGGGCCTCGTTCTACAACCGTTATTTCAAACGCTTCAAGGCTCCGGAATCCTGGTTTTATCCGGGTGCCTTATTGAAAGACAAGACGAAGATGTTTATCGAGCAAAGCAATTGCCCGGTAGGTGTATTCGTGAACCGGAATTTCGTCAAGGCATCGAACGTAATCGTGGTCATCGACTCCGAGGAGGATTTATTCCTGTTGGGATACGCCCAGACCTTATTGAAGTCTACACACGGCTCGGCCAGCGTACTTGATAAATCCAGCAGCACGACCCCGGGGAACGAGGTGATCAAGGAAGGAATCCTGCGATTCACGGAAGACGTGAAGCAGACCACGCTTCTACGAGAGAAAGACCTTACGCCCCAGTCTTTCAACGGCTTCAACTTCATGCTGATCAGTTATAAGACATGGAACGATGTCTCCGAGCACCGGAAAGAAGCCTTGCAGAAGATGCCTTCTACGTTGATATTAAGTAAATAATCCGTTATAAACCATATAAACCCGTTTTTATGAGAATCTGTCTTTTCTTCTTGATCACCGTTTTCCTCATGGCCTGCTCCTCTACGGGGAACCAGCGGCAGGAACCGGAAAACCAGACCTTGGAAACGATACTCAATCGCAAAAGCGTACGTAAGTACAAAGATCGCCCGGTAGAAAAGGAAAAGATAGACAAACTGATACGAGCTGGAATGGCCGCCCCTTCCTCCCGTGACAGGCGACCTTGGGAATTCATTATCGTAACCGACCGGAAAGCCTTGGATGCGATGGCCGAAGGCCTTCCCTTCGCCCGGATGCTGAAAGAGACAAGGCAAGCGATCGTCGTTTGCGGCGATACGATCAAATCCTCCAACGCTTGGTTTCTGGATTGTTCCGCCGCCTCGCAAAACCTGTTACTTGCCGCCGAATCCATGGGATTGGGAGCTGTATGGACGGCTGTTTACCCCTATCCGGACCGGATCGAGATCGTCCGGAAAGAGCTTCGGCTACCGGATCATATCATGCCGTTGAACGTCATACCTGTTGGATACCCCATGCAGAAAGAGACTCCCAAAAACAAATACAACGTCCAACAGATCCATCACAATGGCTGGTAAAGCTATATGACTTCCAGATAACTCCGTCCGTTTCCCGCCCGGTTCACCCGAATCTGCACGGGAATACGTTCCGTCATTTCCTGTACGTGCGAGATAACGCCGATCTTGCGCCCTTGCGTACGCAGGCTCTCCAAGGCATCCATAGCGACCCGCAACGTCTCCGCATCCAAAGAGCCGAAGCCCTCATCGATAAACAAGCTCTCTACCTTCATCCGGTTCGAGGAGAGCGAGGACAAGCCTAGCGCCAAGGCCAGCGAGACCAAGAAAGATTCCCCTCCGGAAAGGCTATGCACGGTACGGATCTCGTCGCACATATCTTGGTCGATCACCTGCAAAGCCAAGGTATCCGGCACACGCTCCAACCGGTAACGCCGGGATAGTTGCCGCAATTGCACATTCGCGTAACTCAACAAGACATCCAAGGTGTAGCCTTGGGCGATCCTACGGAACTTGGCGCCATCCGCCGAGCCTGCCAATTCATTCAGCTTCGCCCAACGCTCGCTCACCACCCTCCGCTCCGAGAGCTCTTGCTGGAAGCCGGCTATCTTCCGCTTATTCTCCTCGTGCGTACGCAGACGGAAACTACATTCAGACTTTTGGGCCGTCATTTCCGACAGAGATTCCTCCAGCGTCTTCCCCTCGGAGTTCTCTTGATAGGCGACCATCCAGTTATCCAGCTCCTGCCGGCGTGCGGAAAGGAGACCGGAAGTCTCCGCCAGATCCTTCTTGATCTGTTCCGTAATCCCCCGGTATTGCTCCACCTCGCCGGCGTGCTTCGTCGTACTCTCTTGCAGCTGCTTCAAATGGTTCTTCAAGGCTTCCACCCGTTCGTGGAAGGTACGTTCCACTTGGTCGGCGGGCTGGCCTCCCAGCAGGAGATTCCGCTCCGAACGCAAACGGGTATAGGATTGATTCTTCTCGTCGTAGGCTTTCGCGGCGTCCTCGTACTGCTTACGCAAGGGAGGGAGGAAAGCCTCGTACGACTCCCGTTCCGCTTTATAGGCGCTCCGCTCCCGTTCCAGTTCCCGCAAGCGTTCCCCGTTGGCTTGCCACTGGCGGGCGAAATCCGTCAAGGTCTCCCGGAAGCTTTCCGGGTCCTTGTTCCAGCCCGTCTGCCATGCGTCGTTCCCGAACAGGGCGTTGGCGGCGGATAGGGATTGGGACAGCTTCTCCTGCTGCTCCCGCTTATCCAGTTCTTCCCGGTCGATTTGCTCGGACAGGGATTGTAGCTGGTTCCTTAATTCTGTCCGTGCGTTCTCGTCTGCGGCGATTTGTTTATGCAGCTCCAATTCTTTCTGTTGCAGGGCGGCGAGTTGTTTCCCGCAGGCCTCCTGCCGTTCTTTCCGGTCGAGAAGCCGCTTGAGGCGCAGGGTAGCTTCCGAGATGTGATCCGCCAAGGCCAACAGACGCTCATGCGCCTCGTGAGAGGCGAAAGGATGCTCAAGGCTTCCGCAGACCGGGCAAGGCGTTCCGGCGGTCAGCTTATCCCGCAGGCTTTTGATATCGCCAGTCGTCACGAACTGGGCTTGCTCCAACAATAAACGCTCCCGTTCCGTACGGCAGGTCTCGATCGATCGATCCAAAGCCTCCGGTTCCAATTCCTTGAGGGCAAGCGCTACGGACTTCCGCTCTTCCTCGATCTTTACCTGTTCCTTGGCGTGCGTCTCCGCTTCCCGCCGCAAGGATTGCCTCAGAACCTCCAACCGCTGAATTTTCTGTCGGATAGTTAGCAAGGCCTTGTCCGACCGCTCGACTGCCCGGCGAGCCGTAAGGCTGGTATCCAGATGGATCAACAAGGCCGACAGTTGCTCGGCGATCCCCTCCTTGCCCCGGTAGCGTTCACGCCACGCCGTCAGCTTGTCCCATTCCTCCGAGGCTTTCTTCTGCCGCTCTTCCACCTTCCTGAGTTTCTCTTCCGCCTCCTGCTTCCGCCGGGAGAACTCTTTCATCCGTTCATCGGCCTCGGAGCGGGCTTTCAAGGCCGATTCCAGTTGCACGTCCAATTTCCGGGCCTGCTGCAATTCCAGTCGCAAACTCTTTGATTCCTCATCCGTCCTCGCCAATCGCACCTCTCCTTGCTCATACTCCTTCCTTGAGGTTTCCAGCGATGCCAACGCCCGTTCCAAGAAACGGGCGTTCTCCTCCCGCTGTTTTTCCTTCGAGGCGATCTGGACCTCGGCCGCTTTCACGGCCTCCCGCAAGCTTTGCCGCTCGACCCTCGCCTTCTCCAGGCGGGCCAGCTCCACCTCCAAGACCGAAAGGCGGGTTTGGGAGGCTTCCACCTCCTCCTCCGATAGAAGCTCTATGCCTTGTACGCGGGCGTATAGCTGCTCGTAGGCCTCCTTCGCCTCGGTGTTCTTGGCGAAGATCCGGCGGGAGATCTCCGAGTATTGCTCCGTACCGGTCAGTTTTTCCAGCAAGGAGGCCTTCTCGCCCTGCTCCGCTTTCAGGAAGGTAGAGAAATCGTTCTGGGCCAAGAGTACCGAGCGGGTGAACTGATCGAAAGTCAGGCCGATCAGCTCGATGATACGGGCTTGCAGGTCCTTGTTGGTTCCCGGCTCCTCTTTACCGGCATCTATATTATATAATGTAAGGCGAGCGGCCTGCAAACGTCCACTCTCCTTCTCCCGGGCCCGGGATACGGACCAGCGGGCGCGATACCGACACCCGTTCAGCGCCACGAAATCCACCTCGGCGTAGCCCGAGGCCGTCCCGCGGCGCAAGAGGAAGCGGGGGTCGCTTTGCGGCAACACCTCCTCTTGCACGTCCCTCAGCCGCACGTTATTCTCCCTCGCCAGCTCCGTTCGCGGCGTACGGGAGAAAAGGGCGAGGCACATGGCATCCAGCAACGTGGATTTTCCCGCCCCCGTAGGCCCGGATATAGCGAAGATACCCGCCGAAGCCAAAGGCTCTTCCGTAAAATCAATGGAAAACTCTCCTTCCAGCGACGCCAGATTGCGTCCTCTGATCGCCAGCACTCTCATAAAACAACCTCCCTCATCACCTCGTCAAACAATGTCTCTATCTCCTCGGGCAACTCGCCTCCGTATTTCACGGCAAACGTATGCCTCAGCATATCCAGCGGGGCTATCTTTTGCAAATCATTATACGATAAGGCCCTCTCCTCCGCCTCCCCTTCCCGCCGGGGATACGAAGGAACGATGGAGGTGAGGCGGACCGCCTTCCCGACCAACGCCTCCTCTACCCGATGGCGGAACGTAGGGTCCGGCTCCGTCAGCAGGACCCGTATCTCCACGTAAGGCCAGCGGCTCTCGTCCTCCCTGCCCTCCTCCGGCTCCGGAAGCCCGGCGAGGCATCGCAAGACCTCCTCCGGTGGTAACGGGCTGTCCGGTATACGCAGCAAGTCCGCAACTCTTGGGATCTCGATCGCCTCGATACCAGCGACCTTCCCCTCCTCGACCGCTACGGCTATCACTTGATGCCGGTAATTCTTCTCCGAGAACGACATGGGAAGCGGGCTTCCGGCGTAACGTACCGCCTCGCGCCCGCCGATCCGTTGCGCTTTATGGATATGCCCCAGCGCCGTATAAGCGATCCCGGCGTCGAAGGTATCCGCGGATACGGACTCCAGACCTCCCATGATGGCGCGCTCGCTCCGGTCGTCGTCCGACAACTCGGCTCCGGTAGCGTGGAGGTGTCCCAAGGCTACGATCGCCTCGCCGGGATTCCTCCGGGCATCCGCATAAGCGTAGAGC
>NZ_FR885309.1:20746-23952 GCF_000436315.1 Parabacteroides sp. CAG:2
TAATCCCCTTGGCGGAGGAAAGGCACCGCCAGGCAAAGCGCCTCCCGCTCTCCCGCCCGGTTCCTCAAAGGGACGACGAGCGAAGCGAGGTCGATCTCCCCGGAATCCGTCCTCCCCACGATACCGACAATCGAGGTATTCAATTCCTCCAGCAAGGGATTCGGGGCTTCCAGACGGATCGCGGAATCGTGGTTGCCGGCGATGGTCACGATCTGCAAGCCCGGATTCAGGCGATTCGCCTCCCGCAGGAAACGATAGAAACGGCGTTGCGCCCCCGCGGAAGGGTTCGTCACGTCGAACACGTCGCCGGCGATCAGCAGGACATCCGTCTCACGCTCCACCAATAGATTCGTCAGAAAACCGAGGAAAGCGTCGTGCTCCGCCTCCCGGTCGTAGCCGAAAAAGGTCTGGCCCAGATGCCAGTCGGCGGTATGGATAAGTTTCAATGCCATATATTGTCATATTTATAAAAGCAAAGGTACAATTTTTTTCCAGGTTCTTTCTTTTGCCGTCAACATTGCCAAAGAGACATATCCGCGTCAAGGGAATAAGTTGTCGTTTCTTCTTTTTTAGGTCTATTTCAGCAATATACATCATAATATATGTATTTTAGTCCTAAGTTTATAAATTCTTTTGTTACATTTAGAGCGAAGAATGATCATCAACCGTTTTTCCCATAGCAACGGAATATCATAGATTTCCTAAAGGCAATGACATAGTTTACAATAAAAAAACTAAATAAAAATCATGTACCATCTGATACTAAACGTTCTAGTTTTCTTTCTCCCATTGCTTCACGGGGATAAATCGACCGCATCAAATCCGGATATCAAGGAGGGAAATGAGGCTTACACAGTCTCATTCTATCCGGAAGGGGGCCGATTGATATTGAATACCGCCTGCGTAGTCGCATTCAAGGCAGAAAGCAGAGATGGTAAAACATTAGATATCTCAGGAGAGATCGTGGATGACAGAGGTAATATTGTACAAAACGTAAAATCCTTATATAACGGATTAGGATATTTCAATATTTACCCAAATGAAGGAAGGACCTATTATCTGAACTGTAAAAGCACAGAAGGTATAGAAAAAAGCTTTATATTACCTGCCGCAACCCTATCAATAGGGATAAAAGTACATTTCAAGGAAGACCAAATATTAGTCTCGGTCTCAAAACCAGAGCATTTGCAATTTAAAGACACTTTATATATACTGTTACAATCCGAAGACTCCATCGTTTATAAAGACATTTGGGATTTCTCAAGGAGATGGATCGTATTCGAGAAAAAAGACATCAAGACCGGACTGTCTAGTTTTCTTTTAGTAGATAGTAATGACGATCTACTTTCCGGGCGACCGTTTTTCAAGCTGGAAAATATCTCATCACTCCAATCTTTGCCTCCGGACTTCAAGATAAGGCTACTTCCTATCATGAACGATCCGGGAACCGATTCCATACGGAAGAATCTCGTATTGGATACTTTGGCCAAGACTTTAACAATCGACCAGGAACAATCGGAACCTGATAAAAGGCCAGATGATGATATATGGAAGACCATCGAGTTGGAGAATTTAGAAATCAAGGCATTCAAGAAAGACAAACAGAATCAAGGACTCTATTCGCCCGTCCAAGCTTCCAGCCGTATTTATAGTTCCCAAGATATAGAACGGTGGCATATAAATGAGATGAAATCGTTATTATCTCGCTTTAGCGGGGTTAAATTTATCTTCGATGACGTTAAGCAAAAATATTATCCGGTACTCCGTGACGCGATAACTTCCTTTAGATCAAAAAATGAAGGGAAACCCCTAGTCGTGATTGATGACACGCCTTTTATCGATTTCGACATCCTAGATTACCCCGTTAACGACATAGAAGAAATATTTTTACTAAAAGGATCAGACGCTGCCATATGGGGGCCTAAAGCTAGCAATGGAATTATCGTCATTATAACCCAAAGAGGTAAATCCACAAAAATCGAGCAAAAAGAGGAATAAAATGAGAATCCCGTCCGGGGGCGGCAAGACATCCGCTTCCCGCTCCACTATCCCCCCTTATATACCGGCAGCACAACCGAGAAGCGGCTTCCTTTTCCTAGCTTAGAACTCAGTTCTATCCGTCCCCCCAAGTTTTGTACGATTCCTTGGCAGATAGACAACCCCAGACCGGCCCCTTGGCTGAATTCATCTTGCTTGAAAAAACGGCTGAACACCTTCTCTTGTTGCTCCTCCGATAGACCGATCCCGGAATCCTCGACAAAAATCGCTACCTCATCCGTCCCCCTCAGATGCTTAAATCCCAACTTTATATATCCGCTATTCGTGAATTTACAAGCGTTTGTCAAGAAATTGGTTATAACTTGCGAAAGTCTCTTTTTATCCGTATAGATAAACAAATCCCCCTCCGCCTCTTTCGAGAATCGTAGGTGGGCGGGGACCAATAACTGATGGGCGAGGTAAAGGTCGTCTACCAACTCCTTGACGGAGCAGCTCTCTTTCTCGAATTTCATTTGTCCCGATTGAAGTCTCGAAACCTCCAGAATATCATTGATAAGCACCAACAGCAGATCGCAGCTCTGATTGATCGTCTTGGCAAACAGCTGCTTGTCGGCCTCGTCTAAGTCCTTCTCCGAGGCCAGCAGGTTCGAGAAGCCTACGATAGAGTTCAGCGGCGTACGTATCTCATGGCTCATGTTCGCCAAGAATTTTTGCTCATATCCCCTCATGAGGATAAGCTCTTTTTCCCGTTTCTTCATGTCATTGATATTGATAAGTATACCGCTCACGTCTTTGCCTCCCTCCGCATTATCTAACGCAGGCATGGCGCTAAAGCGGAATTCCCACCATTCATAATCAGATCCGGCGAAGCGGGCACGGCATTGGAATACCTCCTTGTCCGCCTTCCATAAGGATTGCCAAAGTAATTTGAAAGCAGTGAGATCATCGGGATGTATCAGCCTCCACATCTCTTCCAACTCGATCCGTGATGACTGGTCACCGACAGGATACTCGAAAAAGAACTCCTCGTCCTTAAACTCCCAGATGTATATGCCTCCACACTGTATGGCCAAATCCAAGAAGAAATTCTTTTGAGACAGACGGGAGAAGATCATCTTGACTTGCCTCTTCTCCCGCCCATACAAGCATAAGACACCGATTAAAAATACGATAGTAGCTACCTCAAAAACAGGCCTCAGCCTATAATA
>NZ_FR885310.1:0-594 GCF_000436315.1 Parabacteroides sp. CAG:2
GCTTGTCACGGGAGCCGCCGGCAGTATCGGTAGCGAGATCTGTCGCCAGCTGGCTCATTTCCCGATTAAGAAGTTGGTTTGCTTCGACTCCGCCGAGACCCCGATGCATAATCTCCGTCTGGAATTGGAAGAGAAATACAAGGAACTGAACTTTGTCCCGGTGATCGGCGATGTCCGCAGTCCGGACCGTGTGGATTATGTGTTCCGCATCTGGCACCCCCAAGTGGTGTTCCATGCGGCGGCCTACAAACATGTCCCTTTAATGGAGGAGAACCCCTGCGAGGCGATCCGAACAAACGTGTTCGGTACTCGTGTGATGGCGGATGCCGCTGTAAGCTATGGTGTGGAGAAATTTGTGATGATCAGTACGGATAAGGCGGTGAACCCCACGAACATCATGGGCTGTAGCAAGCGCTTGGCTGAGATCTATGTACAGAGTCTGAGCCTTGCGATCGAGCGAGGAGAGGTGAAAGGCGAGACGCGTTTCATTACGACCCGCTTTGGAAACGTATTGGGTAGCAACGGTTCGGTTATCCCCCGTTTCCGGGAACAAATCGCTCAGGGAGGTCCAGTGACGGTCACCCATCCCGATAT
>NZ_FR885311.1:0-542 GCF_000436315.1 Parabacteroides sp. CAG:2
TCCTTGCGGCGTGTACAGTTGACCGTTCGGTTGATGTTTGCGTTCAGCGGGATAGCGTTTGTGGATCTTGCGCATTTGAAATGGGAGAATATCCGGGATGGGATATTGCAGTATCACCGACAAAAGAGCGGGTCTCTCATACAGCTGGAGATTCCCTCCGGGGCGTTGCGGCTGTTGGATGAGTTGTCCGCTTGTACGGCAAAGGAATCCCTTTATTTATTTCCTTTTTTGAGTGGAACGAGAACCGGTGAGGCGGCCTACAAAGAATATAACAGGACCTTGTCCCGCTTTAACCATGACTTGAAGTTGTTGGCGAGATCGACAGGCGTTACGCTTCCGGTCACCTCATATACGATCCGTCATTCATTCGCCTCGTTCTTGAAGGAACAAGATGTATCGATCGAGGTTATCAGTGAGTTGTTGGGGCATAAGTCTATTAAGACAACACAGATCTATTTGAAGAGCTTCTCGTTGGAACGTTTGTCGACAGTGAACCGGAATTGTTTTGAGAGCGTGTGTAAACCGATACCCAAAGTGGGGTA
>NZ_FR885312.1:0-25439 GCF_000436315.1 Parabacteroides sp. CAG:2
TCTTTGGTTTAGTATAGGGAGGGTTTTTGTTGGAATAATGTTTTGACTACATACATGAAATGTAAGAAGAAAGAAAAGACCGTTCAAAGTACCGAAAGCATGAGTTTTTTCTCATGTACAGAACAAACACCAGAGTATTACCTTATTTCGATTATGAATTCAAGATTTGCTGCATTTTATGTAGATAATCTTGTAAATTCAACATCTCATTGTACTACTGGTGATGCAAAACTTATCCCTATTATGATACCAACTATTGAGCAACTATATGAATGTAAACGCCTCTTTGATAAAGCATTTGACTTGAAACGGTCTGTTGCAAAAGGAATTGCGACAGATTTAGATATTTCAGAAGAACTCAATGCTGTGGAAAGAGCCAATGATTTAATAGTTGAGAGCATATATCAATTATAGATACAGAGAATGGAGTAGAGGATATCCATTAATCCTCTACTCCATACAATAAACGAACCAATCTATCAAGTTCATATTGTTTTTCTTCCATTAAGATTTCATCAATCACTGCTGTTCTTTTGAGGCTGATGCAATCGGCAACTAATTTTTGCAATGATTCAAATATTTTCTTTTGTGGGATTACTATAGGTAGCTGCCGTGCGTCATTTATCTGAAAATGAGAAGTGTTGTTGATAAAATTGTCAACATATAGGCTAATAAATTCTGAATTTATTAGGGCTACATAGTACCAGTCAGGAAGGTTTGTCATTGTGAATAGGCTCATACTCAAAACATCAAAAACGCCATTTGCTTTAATTCTGGCTTTAAGGTATGTAGAGTTGACATCTATCCAACAAAAACCCTCCCTAAAATAGAATTGAGGGTTACGAACAACGGGCATACCTTCCCCTTTCTTGCCGGAATTAGTCTTCAAAAAACGGACGGTTAATAGATACCACGCTCCCATCTGCCATTCCTTGATTTTGTTGGAGTTCTCAATCCGGTATATGCCAAATATCGATATAGTGTACCCCTTGCAATTTTCAATTTCTTAGCTATCTGCGGAACGCTTATCCCTTTTGCCATTTGACCCTCTATGTATTTGTGCTTTGCCACACATTTTGCGTTCAACTGCTTATTGCGTTGACCTTGACCTCTACCGACTTGATGTCCTTCCTTTTTTAACCGAGCAAGGGCTTCTTTTGTCCGCTGAGAAATCAAGTTACGTTCTATTTCTGCGGATAGTCCGAAAGCAAAAGCAAGTACTTTGCTTTGAATGTCATCGCCAAGACGGTAATTATCTTTAATCGTCCAAACGCGACTCTCTTTTGTCATACAGATATTGAGTATTTCCATAATCATAAAGAGGTTGCGTCCAAGACGAGATAACTCTGTACAGATTATCAAATCATCTTTGACAATTCGGTTTAGAAGCTTGCCGAGTGCCCGTTTAGAATAGTTCTTTGTACCAGAGATAGTTTCTTCTATCCAGCCATCTATCGTCAATCCTTCTTTTTTGCAGAAACGCTCTATCTCAAAACGTTGGTTTTCCACCGTCTGCTTGTCGGTGGAAACGCGGATGTAGCCATATACCATTTTTAGGTATATGATACCTCTTTTGTTTTGAAGAACAAAGGTTTTAGAGATATTATTTTTTGATACTAGCCTGCTTTTTATACAAATTGATGTTCTCGTAGGTACTACTTTTATAAAACTCCAGACCTTACCTGTTTTTTTGATCATCGTCTTGTGGTTGTTTGTTTATTGGAGTATTTATCTTTATTATTCCAAGGAAGTTCAGAAGACGAGCCACCGGAGCCTGTTCCGACATGTACTTGTGCCTGACCACCTGCTACAAGTTCAAAGGCTGCTCCAAGAAGATTAGCTTGTGCTTCATTGACCTGTTCCTGTGGCTCAAATACTTCATTGATGAGCTCGTAAACGGTAGCTTCGTCCTTGCTAAACCGTTCCCATATATCACTGAAATATTCTATATAAGTCCTTGTGTCATATTCTTCATTGCCAACTTTCGTCCAAATATGAATGGACGGATTCCTCATATTTGGAATGATGTAATGTACCAGTTCCGCGCCGGATGAAAGTTGGTATCTGTGAGGATTGGCTTTGCGGTCAAGTTGGTCAATGTGTTGCTTCTGTTTGTCGATGACGGCATCTTTTTCTTTCGATTGCCGCTCTGCCGTTTCCGCCCTACGGATAGCTTTGTCTATCTCTTTCTGATAGCCGTTTCGCAGTTGTTCGATGTCGGATTTGTGTTGCTCCTGTAGATGCTCTTTCTCTGCTGTGAGTATTTGGATTTGACCTTTCAGTTTGGCTATCAGCTCGTCCTTTTCTCCTAGTTCCTTCTTTGCCTTAGCAAGATCACCTTTCCCGAACCATGATAGAATGGTATTTTTGCCCTCTCGCGCTTTCTCAATGTCGGCCTGCAATCTGGCAATGTCTTCCTCGTACCGACTTACCTGTTGCTTATAGTATTCCGAATTTGCCTGATGTTTGGCGGTGGAACCGACTATTCCACGCTGCAACCCGAACGGTTTCATGGCTGCGGCATAGCTGTTCTGGTATTCGTGCAGCTTGCTCCGCCGCATCACGTCATCAGCAGAAAGTCTCGGTCCGGATTTCGTCTCGTACTTCTTTTCGCCCTCACGCTTCTTGCGGAGACGTTCGGTAGTAACGATAGGCACGACGGTAGCGTGCAGGTGCGGAGTCTTCTCATCCATGTGCAGTACACATGAAACAAGATTTTCACTGCCGAAGGTCTCCCGAAGCCATTTCAGGTTGGCATCTATCCAATTTCCCAGTTTCCCTTCTTGGGCAATCTTCATCATCTGTTCATGTGTTCCGGTCAGAATAATGCGGATGGCTTTTGTCTGGTTCTTGGCCACTTTGCGGTGCAGTCCAGCAGTGTCGATGCGGTATTGGATTGCTTCCGTGCGATTGGCTACTCCATTTGGAAACGTAAGCAGTTCCCGGTTCTGTGATGTCCGGTTCGCATCGGCATTGGTCGGAACATATACCTTGCCTTTGGCATCCTTTCTTTCTATATGGCATGACATGCCGGAGTCATTACCGCTGCCACGTTGCAGGTGACATACTGCATATTGTGTATTACTCATATTTTTTGCGTTTTTGCGATTATTATTTCTGTGTTATGGTTCGTAAAATCCCGTCAATGTGCCACAGGCAGACATGGGTGCTGGGAGGGTATCTTTCCGTTTATGGGCTTTTTGACTGCCACTCGTAGAGTGATTGCAGGGAAAATGCCCTAATAAGCTACGGGATTTTACAAACCCTTTTTCAAGGACAGCGAGCTGTCCAATCCATCCAATTATCATATCTGTTCTGCATCCACCAATTCCAACCCAAGTTCGTCAATCAATGTCTGCAAGACGGGGTTACGGTCAATCATCCGTTGAAGTATCATCTGAGGGGTATCCTCCATCAGAAGAAAATCCGCAATGTCCAATCCTCGGGCACGTTGTTCATCGGTTGCCATATCTTCCAGTACCGTACTGACCGATACGGACCGGCAGACATTGGCAAGTAGGGAAGTCTTCTGCCGCCACTGCTCCGTTGCACCAAGGTCTGGCAACAGCACCACATCCCGATGCGCCAGTACACGAACGGACTTTTCGTTGAAACAGCCGTTCTTTCCTCCGGTTGCGAGCCACAAGCCGTCTGGCATGAAGTGGGCTGCGATGAGTGCCGTCTTCTCGCTTTCCACAATGAAAACTGTCTTGTCGGGATAGCGGACAAGAAGATGCTCGCCAAAGAAACACTGGCACAGGTTGAAGCCGGACAGACGCAGTTCGGTATGCCCCCAGCACACATGCGGATGAGGAACTTTCAGCCGATGCCCGGTCTTTGCATCGTACCCCATAATCTTACCCGCGTGTACCTGTCCGTTGGAATCCACCTGCCAGAATACTGCCGAACCGTTCCATTTTTTGGAAGTCCCGACCTGATAAAGTTTGAAGAGCCTTTCGGCATTGCTTCTGCCAATCGTGTCGGACAGGAATGTGCACAACGGGTTGATGTCATAGTGTGACAGGGAACGCTGCATGACTGCCGAATCCATAAAAGACGGAGGACTGACTGGCTTCTTTGGAGTTACGGCTTGCGGTTTCCACTCCTGTCTGAATGATTCCGATTCATCAGGATGCTCCCGAAAGAAATCCTTTGGTGTGTAGTGATAACCACAGCTATTCTCGTGGTCACATTTGCCGACATGAGAAGGAAAGGTAATATCTCCCGACTCGTCGACATAACGGGTGAAACAAGCCTTGCGCCTGCATTCGGGGCACGCTGTCTTGCTGCCCCGATGATATTTTTCAAGATGAAAACGATAATTCTCCATGATGATTTCTGAAATGGATTTGCAGTAATTTCAGTCTTCAGTCCTTTCAGTTTTGCAGGAACTGACGGTATGTTCCATCCCGAAACTGAAAAACTGAACATACTGAAAGCTGCAAACGGGGGTTACACATTGCAGTTTTCATCCTCTGTCTGTTCTACCGATATATATGACACTTTCTCGTAGACTCCCTGCCTGACCTTGTGGACAAGCCTGTTTCTGGCAAGATTCCTAAGATAGTTCATCACCGTGCGCTCTGTTACCATAAGTTGTCTTCCGGCATCAAGGGCTTCGGCTGTGGTAAACGTATCTTTCAGCAGGGCGAGCAATTCCAGCGATGGCTCGTCACAGGCATCGTTTGCCACATATTCGCGTATGCGCCTGTAAGAACCTTCGAAATAGTCATTCAGCCGGATAGCACCTTCGATGGCGGTCGTTGTCACGAATTGCAGATGGCTCTCGCCGCAGGCATAAGACAAGGCTTGGAGAACCAGTGCCAGACGCGCCACCTGTACCGGACTCTTCATGGGGCGAGATTCCACAAGGGCTTCATCCCTGATGGCATTGATGCGTTCGATCGTATTGTTGTGCCAGTTGAAGAAAACCCTTTTCGCTTCCGCTTCCATGCCTATCAGATGAGGGATATTCCCTTCATCATTCACTTCATAGTCAAGGGAGAAAACCTTTCCCATGATTGCCTCCCATGTCCTCCATGCTGATGTCGGATTGCTCCCGGTATCCTCATCTTCGCTTTCCGTCCACCGTGGCACCAGATACGACTTGGGCATCACGAACAGGATGCGGTCAAGCAGCCCGTTATCCTCGTATCCCTTTTTGAGCAACTCATGCACACGCCTGGTCTGTGTCGTGCCGACCATGTTGATGCAGGGATTCTCAATGTGTATGGGAATGGGATTGCTGACACGGGTCACATCTATGGCACCGTTGCTCCATGCGGACAGAAGTTGCTCTATCAACTGCCCGTTGTTGTAGCGGTTGGCGGAATTGAACATGCCCATAATCTCGTCCGCAAGTATGGTTATGCCACGGGGACAGTTGTGATGGGCAAGCATCAGGGCTTCGGGCGTGAAATCGGACACGATGGTTCTTCTCAATACAGGCCTGTCCATGCCGTTGTTGCCCTTGCTCTCTTTCATTGTATTCTGATAGGCGGCCATTTCAGCCTTGAATTTCTCCAGTGCCCGGCAATCCCTTTTGCGGAGCGGCCGGAATACGGCTTCAAGCGGCGGTGTCTTGCCTAGTCCCGGTCGCCCCACCATGATGATATAAAGGACGGCATTGGTTGTCCATTGTCCCTTTACACGGATATTGTAGGTATTACCCAACGCGGAAGCCGTAGCCGACAGCATGGCTGTGGCAAGATACTCCACCTTGAAGTTCTCGTGGCGCACCATGCCAAGGATGACGGACTGGACTTTGGCAGGGAAAGCGTCAATCGGGAAATCCGATTCCGCAATGCCCTGCGCCTGTGCCATCACCCTGTTGCATATATCCAGTTGTCTGATACCCATAATCACTTCTCCTTTCGTTTGCAATAGGATATCACACTTTCCGACTTGCCTCCGGTCTGTACCCTGCGGATGTCGGATTTGGCATACATATTCTTGTTGCCGACTTTGACGGGGACAAGGTAACCACGTTTCGCCCACAGGTTGAGCGTGCCTTCGCAGACGTTCAGCAACTCGCGGACTTGTTTTGTATTCAGGTATGTCTCTTCCGCTTCACGCTGCATCGCAGCCTTCTGTTCTTCCTGCTGCGCCACAATAGTACGCTGGATGATTGATTCGGCAAACATCTTGAGGTCTGTGGGAGTGACTTCCAGTTTCACGTTGGCTCCCATATCGACCAGACTTTCTATGGTAATCATAAAATCATTTGTTTTGGAATTTACAATGACCATCTGAATCTTCCCTGATGCCCCGCTTCCGATGGCTTATAAAAGCGAAGCACCGCCAAACCTCGGGAAAGGATTGACGGTGCAAAGGTATAGGTGAATTAAAAGTGATTGAAATAAAACGAGTTGGCATATTTGTCATGACAAAAAAGACAATTATGACAACACTAAAATGGGCTTATTTTACTTCATTTCCTGTGGATTGGCAGCTATCTATTAACGGCTTCGGTAAGTTCGGCTTTAAGCTCAGAAAGTAATGTCTGACAGGAATCACCATTTAGCATTACGCACATTCTATTCACTCCGTTTTTCATAACGTGCTGCGTTGTAGTCAACAGGTGGATAGCCTGACGATAGGAACTTTCGCTCTTAATTCCACCCACGCCATCAAATTGAATGATGAGCGCAGTTGCATACTCTTTCGCACTACCTATGTCTGTTAGCAGTCCAAGTTCATTCAAGGCATAGTAGGTTAGAGCCTGTTCCGCGGCCGTATCATATTTTGAGATGAATTTTCGGATAATATCAATGACAATGTCTTTATTGGCACAGTTGAGATAATTTACAAGGGGCATTTCCTTTGCTTTCTGCCGACCTCTTGATTTTGGGGCATCGTTTATTGGCATGTCGCCAAAGTATTCTGTGTTAGCTTGTTTTGTCGTGTGCTGTTGCTGTTGTTCAGGTTCGTCTGTCATATTGTTGGTTACATTCTCATTTGTTGCGGATTGCAACGCCCATTCACCAATGGTTCCATTTTCAATGGCTCTGTTCATGGAAAAGTATCTGTCCCAGTCAGCCTGGGTTCGGAAGCCGTTCTTGATGGATACCTGTATAATCTGTTCGGCTACCCAAGAACAGCTCTGCCTGTCCATTCTGTCCGCTTTAGGATTGGCTGATTGTTTGCTGACCATACCGACCATTGCCTCGAAACTCTTTCCGTAATACAGCCAGCTCAGTACAAGCGGTGCGGAAAGGATGATGCCATGTCTTTTGGACTTGCTTCTAAAAAAGGATTTGACTTTGCTCCAAGCGGACGATGAAATTCCGTCAGATGAATTATTCTCTTCCCTCTGCTTTTGGAATGCTTCAACAATCTGTTCCGGGACGGATTCTTCACTGAACAGCAGGCTTATGCTGTCAAAATTTTCCACACTGTCATCGCCCCAGCACAATTCCCATTCCGCCTTGACTTTGGGCAGCTGTTTGAAGATGGCACGGCAGATGGAGAGATATTGCCTCTCGTCCCCGTTTGTCATCAGACGCGCAAAGCGGTTGTATTCTTCCCTGTGGCTGTTCTTCCACTGGAGAATGTCAGCCTTGAATTGGTCGTATGTCAATCGGGATTCAGTCATAGTGTTATCTGCAAGTAGTTGATTATAAGTGGAACATAGGGAAAGAATAAAATACAATGAACAGGTGATTCTAATCCAGCAGGTTTACCAGTTCTTTCTTGATTTCGTCATCGATATGCCTGTAACGGGCAAAGGCGCGGCTTCCTTCCGAATGCCCTGACATGGAAGCAATCAGGTTCGGATCTTTGACCTGCTTGTAGAGGTTGCCGATAAAGGTCTTTCGTGCCGTGTGGGTGGTCGCCACCTCAAATAGTGGTCGTGCCACATCCTCGCGCGTTTTCGGGTCGAGTACTCTGACCATGCGATCAATGCCCACATATTTAAGAATCTCCTTTATCTTCTTGTTATAGCCGAAGTGCGAGAACCGGGGAAGCAGTGCATCTTCCAAATCCTTATACCTTTCCAATATATCCAAAGCTTTTTGGTTGAGAGGGACACGGACTGTGTTGGCGTGCTCCATTTTGGTCTTCTGCGGAATGTACTCTACGCAACCGTCCACGACATTGGCTTTGGTCAGTCTGTTCAGGTCGCTTACACGGCAACCTATCAGACACTGGAACATGAATATGTCCCGATAGACCGGATAGGAATTGCCCAAACCGCTTAAATCGGCATAATAGACCTTATCCCTTTCTTCAAGGGTAAGGTAAAACGGGTCGCCGTACATGGGCTGGGCTATCTGGTACTGGTCAAAAGGGTTGTTTCTTGTCAGCCCCCGTTTGATACACCATTTGATGACGGTGCGGATGCGGTAGAGTGTCCCCGACATGCTGTTCTCGGAGCGTTGCTGGGCTACATCACGGGGTAGCTCGTCTTTATAGAATACGGGATACATTTCCACATACCTGTACTCTTCCTGCATCCACAACTTGAAATCACGGATGTCGTCAGCAGTAATGGAATCTATACAAAGATGGAAGCCCCGCTGGTGCATGACCTCCTGATGGAAACGCTCGTAACGCAGCACCTTTTTCAGATTGTCCCGATGGTGCTTCCAGCTTTCTGCGGCAAGAGGTGTCTCGTCCATGTACTTCTGTATCTGGTAAGATAGCAGATACTCGTCTGCCGGATTGCCGCCGCGGAAGTTGATATTCGGGTGGTGGTATTCCTCGATAAGTCCTTTCAGCCAGTTGCCGTCCACTCCACGATGGTATTTCTCGGCAATAAGGTGCGTAATGTTTTGGATGTCTTTTTCAAAGCCCATCCGTTTATCTTCCGACACCAATGCGACACGTGGCTTGTACCCCTGCCGTTCCGCACTCCAGTGGTTGGGGTTAATGGAGAGTTCGCTCGCAGCCTTGATGTCAACGCCTCCCACGTCACGGACTCTGAAATAGACTCGTGCTTGGTCGGTGACATTATTCTTTGCAGCGGTCTTTCTTATAAATGCGGTAACTTTCATTATGCGTCCTCCTTAGTTTATCATTTCCACAAGTTTGCGTTTCATCTCATCGTCAATCGTGCGGTAGCGGTTGAATGCACGGCTACCTTCCACATGCCCGGACATGGATGCTATCAGATTGGGGTCGGGAACCTGTTTGTACAGGTTGCCTACAAAAGTCTTTCGTGCTGTGTGGCTGGTGGCTACCTCATATAATGGTTTCTGCACGGTATTGTAGCCGTGCGTGTCAAGGATAGTCACCATCCTGTCTATGCCGCAATGCTTCAACAGTTCCCGTATGCCGAGATTGTACTGGTGTATGGGCTTGAACGGTAACAGCTTGCCCGTACTTGATTCATAGCGTTCCAGTATTTTCAATGCTTTCTCATGCAACGGTACTCTGACCGTTTTTGCCTGACACTTCTTTGTCTTCTGCGGCATATACTCCAGAAATCCGTCTTTGATGTTGTCTCTCGTCAATCTGTACAAATCCCCTACACGGCATCCTACATAGCAATGGAACACGAATATGTCCCTGATAACCGCCAGTTTCGGACAGCCGCCCAAATTCGCATTGTACAGGATATTCCTTTCTTCGGATATCAAATAGAACGGATCACCATAAGTCGGTTCCTTGCATCCGTAAAGCTCATATACCTCGTTGTCGGAATACTTCATTTTCTTGCACCAGTGGAGAAAGGTACAGAAGAGGTTCATCGTGTTGATGATGGTCGTATTCGACAATGGTCTTGGAGCATGGTTGATTAACATACGCCCGGCATAGAAATCAGGATGCTGCTGGCGCAACAGGTATTCGTTGGACACATAGTCACGGAAACTGTTCATCTGCTCCAGTGTGACGGTTTCAACAAAGAGGGTGAAATCGGTATTACCTAATATCTCACGTTGATATTCATGGTAACGTATCATCTTGCGCTCGAAGCGGATAATATGTTCCTTGGTTCTGTCCGCACCGTCAAACTTTTCCAGATATTCATGGATGCGGCATATTAGATTCGGATGGTTGCGCTCGAAAGCCCGTGCAGGGTACAGCACATCCTCGATGGTCTGTTTTAGCCATGCGCTGTTTGCCTTGTCCGAAAAGGTCTTCTCTACTTTCTCGATGATGGCGGCAATCTGTTCGGGCAACTGTTTCTGTTCAACGGCAGGTACGGCTGTCGTGCGCTTGTAACTGAGGGTATCGGAATCCCAGTACTTGTCATGGACTAAAAGAGGCGAAACAACCTTTATATCCACGTTCTTCTCACGGACACGGAAACAGATGTTCGAGGTCGAGGAACTGCTCTTTTTCAGATAGACGGAAACTTTCATCGGCAATGCGTTTTTGATTCACATTGCAAAGGTAAATAAATTCCCGTATATGTTCCCATACATCCCGAAAAAACTTGTAGCGGATTAAGACAAATTAAAGAGCGTGTCCCGAAAGTGATACCACATAAAACGCTGTATATTAGTGACTATATTTTCTCTTGTTATGCTTTTCTTTTCATTTTCGACTTTCCCAATCCGTTATCAAAACATATATTGCAGTTCCACTCTTCTTTTTTTTCCCAACGCAGGTTTGGATTTGCGTTACTTGAAGGTTTTAATGAAGGGAGCCAGCCAGAACCAGTATAGAGATTCTTATCGCTGGTCAAGCGGCTTAATGACATATATGGATCTTCAGGAATGGAACCCGTTACACCAAAACCTAAACGAGCTTTCAAACTACTGATAAAATGTAAGGAGCTCATGAATTCCTCATTATGTATATTCCAACCTACGGATACGGCAGGAAAATTTCCCCATTTATAATTAGCTCCGAATTGTGTAGCTCCTTCATGACGGATACTGACAGATGCTAAATAACGATCATTGAAACTATAGTTGATACGAGCAAATACACCGATTAACTTAGACTTGTTTTTTTCAGACTTTTCCTCAACTTCTCCTCTTTTTAAGGCAGCTCCAGCCCCCATATTATTATAGCTATATTGATCGGATGGAAAATCCCAGTTTTGCATCCAATAATTTTCATAGGTATTGTCTTGATAAGAATAACCCGCTAAACCAGTAAGATTATGAGCACCAAAATTATTTTTGTATTGGGCTGTGATCTCTAACAGATTATCGATAGAAGCTGTTGTTCCACGAGAAGCAAACCCATTTTTGCCATTACGGACAGTTGATATGTGTTTTTTAGTTTCAGCATATCCGCGGGTTTGATTATAAGAGGTTCTCGACACTAATGCTTTTACGAAAAATTCATCCATGGGAGTCAATGTAACGGTTCCGAATGTACGTAATTGGGTACTTTTATTCTCGCCATTACTTTCATATAGCGCAGCTACCGGATTCATATATCCGTTCATTGTCGGATGTTCAATCCAGTTTCCGTTATCGTCTTTCGGACGTTCAGTTGGAATATTGATTAACGCATTTCGGTAAATTTCCCCATTGAAGCTTTTGCCATCTCCTAAGGCTGTATATTTTTGTTCTTTACCCATGATGTTTAAATTAAACTTTAATAAATTATCCCACATAGAATGGTTGATTTCCAATCGTGTGGTTAATACTCTATTGTCTGAGCGTTTGATAATGCCTTGGCCAGACTTATAGTTTATGTTTGCGATATAATTAGAGTTGCGATTACCTCCGCGTAGACTGGCATTAGTTACGTAAGAAATAGGAGTCCTTAATATCTGGTCTAGCCAATCTGTGTCGTAACCATAATCAATAGCGCCGGGTTTCCCTTGTTTTACTAATTGACGGTATTGATCGGCATCCATCATATCTAATCTTTTTTTGATTTGCTGGGTAGTGACATAAGCTTGAATATCAATAGTTACAGGTATCTCTCCTTTCACTTTTTTTGTGGTGATGAAAATAACACCATTATTTCCTCTAGTTCCATAAATAGCGGCGGCTGAGCCGTCTTTTATAACATCTATGCTTTCGATATCTTCTGGTGCAACAGTGCTCATATCACCCGGAACTCCATCGACAATAACTAATGGAACTCGGTCTCCTTTTAGTGAGCCGATACCACGCAATACAATTTGGGATGAAGACGTCGGATCACCATTTGGCATGACAATGCCAAGTCCAGCAACCTTTCCTTGAAGCAACTGGGCTGCGTCTTGCACTGAACCTTGAATGAATGTTTCACTTTTTATGCTGGAAATAGATGAGGTTAATTCCCCTTTTTTTTGTGTACCGTAGCCAACCACTACCACCTCGTCTAATTGTTGTGTATCTTCTACTAAACGGATATTGATTTGTTGTTTCCCATTTACAGGAACATCTTGTGTCAAATATCCGATATAGGAAATCTGCAAGATGGCAGAAACAGGAACATCTAATGTATAATTACCATCTATATCTGTAATAGTTCCGTTAGTTGTTCCTTTTATAACGACGTTAGCACCGATAATAGGTTCTCCAGATTTATCTGTAATTGTTCCTGAGACCTTATTGTTATCCTGTTGTTGTTCTGCTTTTTCATCTTTCTTCATCAACATGATATTACTGCCCTCAATCGCATATCCAATATTCGTGTTTCTGAAAATTTGTGACAAAACATCCATTACCGTTTGGTCCTGAGCGTGTACGGATGCTTTACGGTTTAAGTCGATTTCATTTGTGTTATAAATGAATAAATAATCAGTTTGCTGTTCTATCTGTTCTAAAATTGAATGCGTAGATTCATTATTAGCATTGATATTGACGCGCATCGTTTGTGAATGTACGGATGCGAGTAAGCTGAAACTGAATACAAATAATGCAATGAATGTTAATCTCATTATTCGAAATGTTTTGTCATCTGTGTTAAAAGGGGACATAAAATGCCCGTTACAAATTTTTTTCATACATTTGTAATGTCTTATTTGTTAGTACTAAATGAATTTATTTTCGCAAGTCTGGTACTGACTTATGGAAGGGGGATGTTGCAGCATCTCCCTTTTTGTGTAATTTGTGCTGTTAATTGTTTGTTATGTCTTCATTCTCTATATTCTGTATTTAAAAGGTTAACGACTAAATATTTATTTTATCACGATTAGATTCGTCTCTTCATTTTTTGTATAAGTGAATTTATGTTTTAATTGTAATACTTTCAATACATGGTCAATTCCGTCTTTGATACGGAATTTGCCGGAATAACGGTATTGAAGTAAGGATGGTCGTTGAACATCAATTTTAATATCATAATAAAGCTGTAACTTTTCTATTAAACTTTGGATCGACTCGTCTTCGAAACAGAATAATCCCTCTTTCCATTTAAAGTAGTTGTAGTCAGGAATATGGGATGTATTTAATCCTTCCTGACTTGCGATCGCCATCTCGTTCGGCTTTAGGCGTAATCTTTTCGGCATAGTTAAGGAAGATATTTCTACGCTGCCCTTTAATAATGCTGTCTCAAATAAAGGACTGTTGTGATATGCCTTAACATTAAATTCGGTACCCAATACATGAATTGCGTATTTTTCGGTTTGTACGGTAAAAGGACGTTTTTTGTCATGATGTACAGAAAAATATCCTTCTCCGTTAAGTTCTACGTTCCGTTTATTTGTGCCGAATTTATTAGGAAATTTCAATGTCGAGCGAGAGTTGAGCCAAACATGTGTCCCGTCCGCTAAAGTTAACTCAGCTCGCTGACCTGTGGGTACATGGATGGTTTGTATTTGTATATCCTCTACCTTTTGTTCTACGAATTGTTTAGTAACAAAAATTCCAATTAAAAAGATCGCTGCGATTTTTAGTGTTTCGATTGCGATACGTCGAATTGGTGGAATGAATTTTTTATGAATTGTTTTTTGCTCTGTATCCGTATGCCAAAGTGAAATATCATATAATTTACGTAAAGCCAGAAATTCACGCATGTTATCAGGGTTTTCGTCCAGCCATGATACTACTTTCAGTTTCTCTTCTTCGGAAACCTTACCTCTTATGTACCGTTGTAGTAATTGCTCCATGAATGTCTGTTAATTTATTTACTATTATAAAAACAACGCTGTGCGCTAAATCCCTAGTGGAAAAATGAAAAAAATTAAGAAAAAAGAAAATAAAATAAGGGTAGATAGTCTTTCAAGTTGATACGCAAAGCTTTTAAAGCCTTGGTTATGTGGTATTCTACACCTTTTATGGTGAGGTTTGTCTCATCCGCTATTTCTTTTACGGTTTTATTCTCGAAGCGGCTCATCTCGAATATTCGATGAGTTTGTTCTGGTAAGTTTTTTAAAGTTTTGTGGATGATCCTATTGACCTCATCAGAGAAGATCTCTTTCGGATCGCAAGCCTCGAGTGTGGAAATTCTAATGCTTAGTTCTCTATTTTTTATTTCCTCTAAATTTTCAATAGCGGCATCATGTATGGCTTTATGGCGTAAATAGTTAAGAGCTTTATTTTTCAAAATCGTGAGCAATAAGGCTTCTGTTATCTCGTTTTCTCCAGCAGAGACCAGTCGCCAATATTTTACAAGCGATTCAGCTACGATATCCTCAGCTACCATGTCATCATGTACGTATGATTTGGTGAACAGGAATGACCGTCGGTAATTCCGTTCATAAATGATATTAAAATCGTCTCCTTTCATCTTCAATACAGATTTAGCGGTAAAAGTAGGAATTTTTGATAGAAAAATAGTTAAAGTAATCATACTTTCATTTTCCCCGCTTTCCAGTTATCTCAAGTATAATATGGGATGAAAGAAATTGATTGTTGTCCATTTATCGCATTGATAGTAAAAGGTTAGAGTGGAAAGAGGTCTTGAATACGGAATTCGGACTAAGTTCTATTTACTCAAAATAGTTGGGGCTATCTGCTTTAATTTTAGATTATTATGAGGCGGTGTCTATATGTGGAGACGGGGCATGCCCCGTCTCTCTCTAAATCCGTTGTTCCTTACCATTCACGATAAATCGCTTGATAGGTTGTTTTACCGGTCTTAATAGGTAACTCCAATCCTTTTCAGTTGTATCTAACGTGATTTCCAATCCATCTTCCAGTTGTTTTACTTTATAATTAATCTTATTATTTCCAACAGGAAGATCTTTCATTTCAATAAAGTCCCAATCTGATGGTAAATTAGGACTTAGGGTCAAGGTCTTTTTATAGGCTTCTGGTTGTATGCCATATATATAACGAATCAAAGGTGTTGCTATACCATAGATGGTCCATGCTTGAACAGGGCAGCCATAATCAGGCATCATCTCATTGATTGATCCCGGAAGTGTACGGCCAAATGTATCGACGATGCGATTGATATACCATAAAGCCTCATCTACACGTCCGTAAGCGCATTCGGCCATCGCTTGTACGCCCGTTGCGATAGTCATCATGCGATCTCTTTCGACTGCGGATAAATAAGGGCCATATTCGCCGCAATGCTCTTTTCGTACTTTATCCAATTGCCGAATAGCTCTGTCTTCTGAGGTAATCTGAGTTTCTATTGGAGTGCTTATTACCCAATTCTTGTTAGTTAACCATCCTTTCATAATACCGGTTGGATACGCTTCAAATTGTTTATACATATCCTCATACATTGCGATATGCTTTTTCTTGCTATCCTCATATTCTTGTAAAGAAACCTCGGCAACATCCCATCTATATTCTGTACTACGAATCTGCTCGATAGCACCTTTGGTTGTTTTTAAGGCTTGCTCTCTCGTTCCATAAAAATCACAATAAATTTCTAAATCCTTATCCCAAAATAGGTTGTTGATCTTTTCTTTCAAGTCGGTTGCTTGCGAGGCACACTCGCTGGCAAATGCTTCTTCTCCCATTATTAAGGCAATCTGCGACATAACTTCCAGTGCTTGCTGGGTATAAACAGAGACATCAATCAATTCCGCATTTAATCCTCTAACTTCCATGATTCCATACCCTTCGGGGAACATATTCTTATTTGTATCCATATCTTTCAAAAGGAAGTTCAGACCTTTTTGCATATAAGGATACATATCTGCAAGGAATTTGTTATCACCAGTCCATTTATAAACATTCCATACAGCGATGACAAAATGAGCAGTCTCTTGAGTATTTCCTTTGTGGCTGACGAATGCGTTGAATGCCATTTCATGCAAAATACGGCCATTCCCATTGGCTTTCTCTGACATCTCTTTGATAACTCTCAATGTCTCTTTTGCTAATTTTTGGTCACCTGTAGCGACAAGGCCTTGTAATGAATAAGAATTATCACAACCGAATAACCATGGATATTCAATTGCGCCCGCTCCCAGAAAGCGTCCTGCACTTTCCATATCTGCCGCAAGCCATTCCGTATTGATTTTGCACCAGTTATAAACCTCTTGTAACTTTTTATCTGGAATGTTAATCCGTCCTCTCTCTAATAGTTGGGTGTAATACATTTTTTTATCTTCCAACATTTCGGAATGGTTCGCTAAGATGTCTTTGTAACTTTTTAGGGCATCCTCCTCACTCTCTTTTGATCCTGCAATGACGAAAGAAAGTTTTTTCTCCTGATTCTTAGGAAGTGTAATCGTATAAGTAGAAGAGGCACTTTTACCCGTTCCTTGCGTATTTATATAAGTAGGAGCATCTAGTTGATAAATACTCGTATGTTGATCCGCTCCCCAAATCACGTTCCAGTTATTACCTAAATCTTTCGCTTTAAAAATGGCATCTTGGGCATCCCAGTTCACGACATCATTTGCGTCTTTTAACCCGATTGTCCCGGATGACCATACAGGCAACAAATCTGTTTTTGCGACAAAATCAAAAAGGACCGTTTGCTCTGAATCCGATACATTTTCGATGGTATAGGTAATAACAACACCATTTTTTCCTTGTGGGCAAAATTGGAAACGATTGACACGGATACTATTATTAAATAAAGGAGCGTACTCAAATTTACTTCCAAAAGGATAATTCGTATATTGTATTGCGTTTTCCAACCAACAAGAATTACCTTTATTATCTGTCATTTTTACCCAAAAGCCATCTAATAGCTTGATCAAATGATTCCAAACTCCTCCCATCTCTCCGGGAGTATGTCCACCAAGATCAGGGAAGTTTCCATCTTGCGTACCTATTATGTAGGTTTTATCTCCTGCTGTCAGATAAGGATTTTTTTCTTGACCCGCTTGATTCGAGATTCCTTCCATGATTGTTTGTATCTCCTCATCTTGAGTGATACTTTCATTTGTTTGACAAGATATAAATCCCCCCAGTAAACAAATGCATAGATAAAGTGACTTTAGATATTGCGTCATATTCAAATCTTTTGTAGATAAAAGTGGAGGGGATATTATGATACCCCCTCACACTTACTATAATTAATATCCCGGATTCTGTGTCAATGTTGGTTTACCATCGACATAGCTTCTATCTATTTCAGTTAGAGGAATAGCGTAATAGCGATGGTTCTTATCAAAAACGGCTCCATTTAAATATTGGATATGTCTTTTTTCTCTTTCGACATATTTATTTAAAAAATCCTCAGCGATATCCCAACGTACCAAATCGAAGAAGAAATGACCTTCTAACGCAAGTTCCAAGCGTTCTTCAAATCGTACACGTTTTCGTAATACATCTTTACTTAGTCCTGCCCATGAATCCTTATAGATATCCACTTTATAATTGGCGGCAGCTGGACCATTGCCAAAAGGTGCTTCATCTCCTAATCTCACGTAAGATCCGTCTTTTGCCCTTTGACGAATCATATTGACATATTCTTTTGCTTTCTCAGGGTTACCAACCTCTACCTCACATTCCGCAGCCCACAATAATACTTGGGCGTATCGAATAATATTGAAATTCATTGCGTTAAATTTTGCTGTATTGTCATAAGCGTATGTAGCAAGTTGGTTTTCTAATATAATCCATTTTTTTTGGTTATAAGGACCTGCGCTGACTTGATCCCTGATCCAAGCTTTTCCCGGGTGCAATCCCCAATCATGATATGGAACGCCTCTACGACCAACGACCCAGTCTAATCTCGGATCTACAGGGGTTTCCATATCCGGTTCCCATGCCTCGCTAGATTCGATATCTTGGTCGTTTTTGAATTCATGGTCAGCGTAAGTGTCAATCATGGGTAGGCCATTTTCGTCTACTTGATAGGCATTTACTAAGTCGAAAGTAGGTTGTTGGAATCCGGCTCCACTTAAGTTTGGTTGATCTGGAGCGTTGGGATAAGATAAGTCGAAACCACGTTGGCTACGATCGTAACCAGCTCCCGCTACATTTACCGCTACCTGGTTAGACCATACCACTTCTGCGTTATTGTTTTGCTCCGCATTGAAGTTATCAAAATAATTGTCAAGTAACTTATATTTTCCGCTAGTGATGACTTCGTCTAATAAAACTTTTGCCTCGCTGTATTTTTGCTGGAATAAATAAGCCTTGGCCAAGAACGTTTTAGCGGCGTTTTTCGTAGGTCTTCCAGGCTCACTCTGATTATCCGGTAAAATTCCGGTAGCAAAAGAGAAGTCTTCTTCAATATTAGGCCAAATATCTTTGTCATTGGGAACCCTTCTTTGCGGATCTTCTACGTATTCATCAATATAAGGGACCATGTTCCAGATTTTTTTCGCTTCAAAATGATAATATCCTCTTAGGAAACGGGCTTCTGCTCTAATTTCCATTTCACTTTCTTCTGATAAGCCATCAATTTTATTAACATTCAGCATACGAAGTACGTCGTTGCAACGCTCAATAGCTCCATATACCAGTATCCATTTATCCCGGATACGACCATTTTCAGCAGTAGCGACATAACGCTCCATCTGTAGCAGTTCGCCTTGATCGCCGGTAGTACTTCCTTTATGGATATTTCCAGCGCACATATCTCCATAGAAGACATTATCCGGCCCACTTGTTATTCCCCAAACTCCGTTGATAAATCCGTTTAATGGACTATAGCAGGCAATAAGGAGTTTATTCACGGTACTTTCATCTGTTAATACAGACTCATTCAATTTGCCTAATGGTTGTTTATCCAAAAAATCAGAACAACCATTAAACAGGCTAACAGCCATCGTGACGGTTACCCATGTGAACGTTTTTTTCGCTATATGAAATAGATTTTTCATGTTTGTTTAATTTTAAGTATTAGAATGATAAATTGAAACCAATGGAGAATACGCGTGCTAGTGGCATATTATTCATATAATCGACACCCATATTCTTGTCATCGCCGTTCTTAACCTCGGGATCAATGTTGTTATACTTTGTCAATGTCAATAAGTTTTCCGCATTCAAATAAACACGACATTGCTGGAGTCCAATTTTCGAAAGCGTTTGTTTCGGAAGGGTATATCCTAATTCTAATTGTTTCAAACGAATATAAGAACCATCTTCAATTAAGTATGAAGAAACCTTACCTGCCTCATCATTTGGATTCAAGATATTGATCTCCGGCAGTTCCGCATTTCTGTTTTCAGGAGTCCAAGTATTCAATATACGGGTACTTTTATTGAAATAATCTCCCCAGAAATCAAGACCATCCCTACCGCCTTTCGATGCGAAACAAATATCATTTCCTTGACTGCCTTGGATATAAAGAGACAAATCGAAGTTCTTGTAATAGAAGCGTGAACTCAAAGAGTACTCGAAATCAGGGTGAGGATTACCGATATAGGCCCTATCTTGGCTGTCTATTTTTCCGTCATTATTCACATCTCTATATTTCCAACGGCCGATTGCTTTGTCTGACTGTTCTACATGCGAGTTGACCTCGCCTTGTGTTTGGAAAATACCATCGATCACATAGCCATAGAAAGAGGAAATCGGATGACCTACTTCTGTTCTTGTATATGTGTTCGATATGAATTGATTTGAAGCTAATTTCTTTACCTCATTACGATATCCGGACAAAATGAGCCCTAATTCGTACCGGAAACCATAGTCTGTCGTATTCTGGAAATTGATATTCAATTCATATCCGTTATTTTGCATTTCACCGATATTCATAAATGGGGCACTTGCCACTCCTCCGGTAGAAGGATAAGTAATTCTTTGCAAGATGTCGGTAGTATATTTATGGTAGAAATCGAATGACAAATTCAGTTTATTATTAAAAAGACCTGCGTCGATACCAATGTTTGTTTGTGTAGTCGTCTCCCATTTAAGATCCGGATTACCAATGCTCTCCTTACTGATACCTTGAGTGACAGAGTTTGGATCTCCCGCTATAGGATAGCTGCTAGTTGAGATATTCGTATAATACATGGACGCAAATGCGTAGTTATCGATATCCTGATTTCCTGTCAAACCGTAACTGGCTCTGATTTTCAAATCACTAAGAATATCTTGCCCTTTCATGAAGTTTTCTTCCGTAAGTCTCCATGCGGCGTTTACCCCTGGGAAGTAGCCATATCTATGATTCGCACCAAAACGTGAGGACCCATCCCGACGAATAATAGCCCCTAAATAATATTTGTCCTTATATTGATAATTGACACGTGCGAACAGAGAGAACAATGCGTATTCATTTGCGTTGCCTGTATTGTCCTTGTTGGATTCGCCAGCGTCAAGGTATCTATAATCGGGATCTTCGATAATAAAATTACTTCTATAAGCAGAGAGATTCTCTATTTTAGAACTAATGGCTTCTGTACCTAGCAAAACATTCAGATTATGTGTTTCACGAAATTTTTTCGTGAAGGTCAAAGTATTGTTCCAAACCAATTCTGATTTACGGCCTCTTACTTCCTTTAAAGAATTCACTAGCGTATTTGCGTCTCCTTTGTTCCAATAAGTTTTTGGATTGAACTCTTTGGAGCCGCTATCTTCAACGTTTACGCCAACATTTGTCTTGAATTGGAAGTATTTCAAGAAATTGATATCCAAATACAAATTACCTAACAAGTTGAGGTTGTCATTGTAATTCTCTCTTTGATTATAAAGTTGGGCTACCGGATTCTTGGAATCACCTAAACCATTAGCTTTTGTTCCGGCCCAATTACCTTCTACGTCGTAAACCGGAATAAGCGGAGCCATACGTACGGCCTCATGGTCTGATTTGCTTCCTTTGTATTTAGAGTAAGTTGCGCTTAGGTTTGAGCCTAATGTGGCGAAGCTCAAAATCTTAAATTGAGAATTGGCTCGTAAAGAGAAGCGATCATAGCCTGCCCATTTTACAAGAGCTTCTTGTTTATAATAGTTTGCGCTCAAGAAATATTTAGACCCATTGCCACCTCCTTGTGCGCTGATATCAATGTTTGTAGTCGGTGCGGGGCGATAAACTTCATCAGCCCAATTAGTTCCAATCTTATTAGCGCGCATAAATTGATTTTCTGCGGTATTATAAGTGCTGAGATCTACCTGGCCTTCCATGGCTCCTGCCGGTAGAATATAATCAGGAATGACGGGGGTAGCTCCGTTGCCATATTGGTCGTGCTGTGGTGTTAACCCGGCGTTTCTCATTGCGTTCCACAAGACTTCTCCATATTGTTGGGAGTTTAGCATTTCCGGCAAGTTGGTAGGAAGTTGTACACCTACGTTTACTTTTACGTCAACGGTAGGTTTTCCTTCTTTACCTTGCTTTGTCGTGATTAAGATAACCCCGTTAGCCGCTTGGGAACCATAGATAGAGGCGGAGGAAGCATCCTTCAGTACTTGTACAGACTCTATACTTGAAGGATTTATTTGGGATGCGATCTCGCTTTTTGTAGGAAAACCATCAATGACATACAACGGGCTGTTATTATTCAGTGTTCCGACACCTCGAATACGGATAGCAGGGGCATCGCCAGCTACGCCGGAAGTTGTTACGGACACACCGGATAACCTACCTTGAAGAAGGTTCTGTATATTCCCGGATGATTGAATAGATAAATCCTTCGTAGATATGGAAGAGATAGATCCGGCTACGTCTTTCTTGCGTTGCGTACCATAACCGATAACAACGACATCATCCAATGCTTGTGCGTCATCCTTCATGGTAATTTGTATGTTCGTCTGCCCTTTGGTCGGGATTTCTTGTGTCTGATATCCGATATAGGAAATTTGCAAGATGGCGTTCTCGGAGACCATAAGGCTGAAATTTCCGTTAATGTCGGTGATTATACCGTTTGTGGTTCCCTTCTCCACGATATTTGCTCCAATGATAGGTTCACCAATTGCGTCTTTCACAACACCGGTAATTCTCCGGTTACTCTGTTGTGTAACAGAAGTGTTTTTTCGCATTAACATGATGTTATTACCCTCCATCGCATATGAGATGTCTGTTTGGGTAAAGACAGATGATAACACATCTGCTACGGTTTTATTTTGCGCCTCTATGGAAACCTTACGATTTAGATCTATTTCTTTTGTGTCGTACACAAAGAGATAGTCTGTTTGTTTTTCGATTTCGTTTAAGACAATTTGAGTGTTTGCATTGTTCACATGGATATTGACCCGTGTATTTTGCGAATTAACAGATGCAAACATTCCTGTGGTTGATAGAAATAGTGTTATAAAAGTTAACTTCATAACTCTTTTTGTTTGATTTTTCATATATTTGTAACTCTTGAATTTGATACTGATGATTTAAGTGCATGTGGTATTGATTCTTTCCGGGGAGTGTTGCCGCATTTCCCGGTTTTTATATACCGTTTCTTTTTTGATATTTTTTATCTCATAGGCATACATGATTTATAAGGTTAACATTCTGTTCTTACTTTATGATTATTAGATTCTTATCGTCATTTTTAATGTATGTGAATTTATGTTTTAACTGAAGTACTTTTAATACATGCTCTATTCCATCTTGAATACGGAATTTGCCGGAATAGTGATGTTCCAACAATGAGGGACGTTGGATCTCAATCGTAGTATCATAATAAAGTTCTAGTTTCTTTATTAGATCTTGGATTGATTCATTCTCAAAACAGAACAGGCCTTCTTTCCATTTAAAATAGTCGCTATTATTAATTGTAGATTTCTTGAGCATCCTATTCTCTATACGAACGATTTCATTAGGCTTGAGTTGTAATCCATTTCTTAAATTAGGGGAACTGATTTTTACGCTTCCCTTTAAAAGGGCGGTTTCGAACAAGGATGTGTTATGGTAAGCTTTCACATTGAACTCTGTACCTAATACTTGAATATCATGCTTTTGGGTATGTACGGTAAATGGACTATTTTCATTGTGCCGGACAGAGAAGTAACCTTCGCCGTCTAATTCCACGTTTCGGGTGTTTGCGCTGAATTGTTCAGGAAATTTTAGGGTTGAGCGAGAGTTTAGCCATACATGCGTACCATCGGCTAAGGTGATCTCTGCCCGTTGTCCGGCAGGGACATGAATGGTTTGCATTTGTTTCTTGTTCGATTGTTGTATCTGCAGTTGTTTGCTTCCCCAAAAGCCGATTAGAAAGATAGCTGCGATTTTTAAGATTTCGGCCATTACCTTCCGTATGGAATAATGTACTTTCTTTACGGAATTTGTCTTATCTGTATTGGCTTGCCAAAGTGAAATGTCATATAATTTGCGTAAAACCAGAAATTCACGCATGTTTTCAGGGCTTTCGTCTAACCATGATGCTATTTTCAGTCTTTCTTTCTCTGAAACCTCTCCTTTTATGTATCGTTGTAGTAATTCCTTCATGGTATCTATTAATTTCGCTTTATAAATAATAAACGATGCTGCAAGATAGATCCCTAGTGGAAAAACGAGAAAAGTCAAGAAAAAAGAAAATAGAATAAGGGAAGATAATCTTTTAGATTGATACGTAATACTTTTAAAGTCTTGGTAATGTGGTATTCTACTCCTTTTACGGTGAGGTTGGTTTCTATAGCGATTTCTTTCACTGTTTTGTTTTCGAAACGACTCATCTCGAATATCCTGCGAGTTTGTTCGGGCAATGATTGTAGGGTGCGCTGAAGGATTGTGCGTATCTCTTCCCGGAAAATTTCTTCTGGATCGCAAGCCTCTAAAGTGGATATGCGGATGCTTAGTTCTCGCTTTTTTATTTCTTCTAGATTTTCGATCGCAGCATCATGTACAGCTTTATGGCGTAAGTAGTCGAGAGCTTTATTTCTCAAGATCGAAAGTAAAAGAGCTTCTGTTGCTTCTCCTTTTTGGGTGGAGATCAGTCTCCAATACTTCACAAGAGAATCGGATACGATATCTTCTGCTATCATATCATCATGTACGTATGATTTAGCGAACATGAACGATCGTTGATAGTTTCGTTCGTAAATAATGTTAAAATTGTCTTTTGCCATTATAAGCTGAGTAATAAAATAAGATTACATGACTTCTGGAGTAAAACTAAGTTCTGCAAAGTTCCCTAGGAACTATATTCGGTATTTACAAACTACGCTTCTTTCTAATTCACATATTGTATCTACAGAGCGTAACTAGACTAACCAGTGAGATTTTAATGCACTAAAACCATATAGTTATGTCAATAAAATATAAGACAATATTGATTTAGAATAGAAAAGATTGTGTTTTGCTAAAAGAAATCAATATATTTGCCTCATCTTTTGGAGTTTTAACATAAAAGGCATTTGGCACTAAATAGTCATGAACATAGTTCCTAGGGAACTATGTTCTTCACTCCTACAGAAGACAAAAGTTTCGTGCCGAAGAAACCTTAGTTTCCCTATATAGGAACAAAAGTTTCCTAAGCGGAAAACAAAGGTTTTAGCGGTATAAAACTTTAGTTTTTCATGAATAAAAACTGTATAAGCTTATATGTTAATATTTTATCTATATCAAGAAGAGACCGTATAATGATATACGGCGAATGTGGGGAGATCGTTCTGTTTAGAGATAGCAACGCAGAGACGCTTACAGAAAAGCAGTAAATGATGGTAGATAGGGCCTGATAATTGTAGATGTTTTTTATCTACCACCATAGGCTAAACCGTCTAACGATAGATGATTACAAGGATAGTTGTAGATGTTGTAGATAAATTGGATATTTTTGAACCTTAGTCAGTAAGAGAGAGTACTGTTCGTGAGTTGATGAAGAAGATCTCCTCATTGGCTATTCGCTTATCTGGATTTGGGAAAATTACGAGATCAAATACGAAACATCCCGTTTCTTTCGTTGTTATATGGAGGATTATCCATATATTTGTAAATAAACTAGGTAAGCATATGGCAGCGAAGAAAGATAGAGTACTTTGGGCTGATGACGAGATTGATTTGTTGAAACCGCATATCTTGTTCTTGCAGGACAAAGGGTATGAGGTCGTTCCGGTGGTGAGCGGGCAAGACGCTATTGACTGCTGTAAGGAACAATCGTTTGATATTATTTTTCTCGATGAGAATATGCCTGGCTTGACTGGGTTGGAGACGCTGTCGCATATCAAGGAGATCGCTCCGAATGTGCCGGTCGTGATGGTGACTAAAAGTGAGGAGGAAAGCATCATGAATCAGGCGATCGGAAATAAGATCGCAGATTATTTGATCAAACCGGTAAATCCCAACCAATTGCTCCTCTCTATCAAGAAGAATGTCCATAAGAACGTGATTATCTCCGAGACGACTACGGTGGGTTATCAGCA
>NZ_FR885312.1:25473-42775 GCF_000436315.1 Parabacteroides sp. CAG:2
AGTCGGTCGTATCGGTATGCAAATCAATGATTCCTTGACCACGGACGACTGGATGGAGGTCTATAAGAAACTGGTGTACTGGGAACTGGAACTGGAAAGCAGCCAAGTGGCAATGACCGATATGCTCCGTATGCAGAAGGAAGAGGCCAATAACGCTTTTGCCAAATTCGTGAAGAAGAATTATGTGGACTGGATACAGAATCCGGTCGATCGCCCGTTGATGAGCCCCGACCTGTTTAAGAAGAAAGTCTTCCCAATGTTGGATAATGACGAGAAGGTTTTCTTTATATTGATCGATAATTTCCGGCTGGATCAATGGCGGGTGGTAAAAGAATTGCTTACTGAGTATTTTACGTTTGACGAGAGCTTGTATTATAGCATACTGCCAACCGCCACGCAATATGCCCGCAACTCTATATTCTCGGGCTTGATGCCTTCGCAAATAGAGCAGATGTTTCCGGATTTGTGGGTAGATGAGGAGAGCGAGGAAGGTAAGAATTTGAATGAGGCTCCATTGATTCAAACCCAGATCGATCGGTTCCGTAAGAAATATACCTTCTCATATAATAAAGTACACGATTCCCAATATGGAGAGAAATTGTTGGCTACGATCCCTTCTCTTACTCGTAATCAACTGAATGTGATTGTGCTGAACTTCGTGGATATGCTTTCGCATGCTCGTACGGAGAGTAAGATGATCCGCGAGTTGGCGCAAAGCGAGGCGGCCTATCGCAGTTTGACTAAATCATGGTTCCAGCACTCTTCTACGCTTGAGTTGTTCAAACGAATCGCCGAGCGGGGAGGAAAAGTAATCGTTACGACCGATCATGGAACGATTCGGGTAACGAATCCGATCAAGGTGATAGGTGATAAGAATACGAATACCAATCTACGCTATAAGGTAGGCAAGAACTTGAACTACAATCCAAAAGAGGTATTTGAGATCCGGGACCCGGAAAAAGTAGGGCTTCCCTCCCCGAATCTAAGCAGTAAGTATATTTTCGCCTACGGAGAGAATTTCTTCGCTTATCCGAATAATTATAACTACTACGTATCCTATTATAAAAATACATTCCAGCACGGAGGAATCTCGATGGAGGAGATGTTGGTGCCGTTTATTACGATGGAACCGAAATAAATATCGTTTTTTTGTTCGTGGATGGTAGGTTTTGTTTAATTTTGCGAAAAAAGAAGTATGTTTATCCATAATGAAATACGTAAGAATCTTTCCTTGTTCTCTGATATATGTAAGAATCATGGGATAAAATCGTTGTATGCGTTTGGATCTTCAGTGACAGAGCAATTCAATCCACAGAGGAGTGATATTGACTTGTTGGTAGAGATGGAGGATATGGATCCTTTAGAAAAAGGAGAAAAATTACTTTCTTTATGGGATAAGTTAGAAGATTTTTTTCAAAGAAAAGTAGATCTGCTTACTCGGAAAAGTTTAAAAAATCCATTTCTTTTGGAGAATATCGATAAAACAAAAATTCTATTGTATGACAATAAAAGAAGTATTTGTCTGACATGATGAGGGCGATAAGCTTGATCGAGTCGTTTACCGCAAATACTAGATCTTATACAGAATATACAATGGATCTAAAGACGCAGAGTGCGGTGGAAAGGCAATTGGCTATTATAGGTGAGGCTTTAAATCAATATGACAAACAACCGGAACGTATATCGCTGAATAATACGCGGCAAATTGTTGGTTTCCGTAATCGGATTATACATGCTTATGATAGTTTGGATGACACATTGGTTTGGGCGATAGTCGTTAATCATTTACCGGCGTTAAAAAGTGAAGTGAAAACATTATTGGAAAATTGTTAAGTTAGATAAGATGAGCACTATAAAAATAGAAAGTTTGGATAAGATCCATGAGGCGGCTAAGGAGTTTATCGCCGGGATGGATGATCGTACGGTCTTTGCCTTCTATGGTCCGATGGGGGCCGGTAAGACTACCTTTATCAAGGCGATCTGTGAGGAATTGGGTGTGGAGGATGTGATCAACAGTCCCACATTCGCTATTATCAATGAGTACCGTAGCGATACGACGGGAGAATTGATTTATCATTTTGATTTTTACCGGATCAATAAATTGAGTGAGGCGGAGGATATCGGAACAGAGGATTATTTCTATAGCGGAGCTTTATGTTTTATCGAATGGCCGGAGAAAATAGATGAGTTGTTGCCCGGAGATGTGGTAGATGTAACGATCTCGGAGAATCCGGACGGTTCACGTACTGTAGAGGTTAAGTAAGTCTATGGATCCTTCCGAATACTTTATCTTATCCTTGTTTATCGCTTTGGGATTGTTCTCAATCGTAGCGGCGATCTGTAATTTTGATTGGTACTTTAAAACCAGCGGGGCGATGACTTTCGTGAACTGGTTCGGTCGTGGCGGCGCACGTATCTTCTATGCGTTGTTGGGAATCGGGCTGATCGCTTGTGGGGCGCTGGGACTTATGTATTGGTGATAAAAAGTAAATTATACTTACTTGTCCTAGTAAGTATAATCAAAATGCCTAAGTAAGTATAACTTCGTTGTCTGATGAAGTTATACTTACTTTGAGAAAGGCCCTATTCCGCTAATTGGAAATCAAGTTGCTTACGTTCCAGATTCGCTTGCGCTACTTTGATAGTGATAGGGTCTCCCAAACGATATTGACGTTTTTTACGACGGCCCAATAAACAATAATTCTTCTCATCAAACTCATAGTAATCGTCATCCAGATCACGGATTGGTACAAGCCCCTCGCATTTATTCTCGTTCAGTTCTACGTAAAGTCCCCATTCGGTGACACCGGAGATAACGCCGTCGAATACCATGCCGAGCTTATCCTGCATGAATTCTACTTGCTTATATTTGATGGATGCACGCTCTGCGTTGGCGGCGACTTGCTCCATGCTGGAACAATGATCGCATAAATCCTCATACTTCTTTTGTATAACACTACGGCCACCGGCTAGATAACGTTCCAGCAATCGGTGTACCATCATATCCGGATAACGGCGGATAGGAGAGGTGAAATGTGTATAGTATTCGAAAGCCAAGCCATAGTGACCGATATTCTCCGTGGAGTAACGGGCCTTTTGCATGGCACGGATCGCCACTGTCTCGATCAAGTTCTCTTCCGGCTTTCCTTGTACATTGTCTAATAAGGAGTTAATTCCTTTGGAGACATCCGTCTTCGTACCGTCTGTTTTCAACTTATAGCCGAAGCGACGGATAAAAGAGGCGAAATTCTCCATTTTATCTGGGTCTGGAAGCTCATGGATACGATAAACAAATGTCTTCTTTGTCTTTCCTTTAGGAGGACGGCCCACGAACTCGGCTACGGTACGATTTGCCAATAGCATAAACTCCTCGATTAACTTATTAGCGTCTTTTGAGACCTTGAAATAAACACGGACTGGTTTCCCTTGTTCGTCGATCTCGAATTTAACCTCATAACGGTCGAAGTTGATAGCGCCACTCTTGAAACGGCGTTCCCGCAATTTCTTGGCAAGGTCGTTCAAGGCTAGAATCTCCTCTTTATAATCTCCCTCGCCGGTTTCGATCACCTCTTGTGCCTCCTCATAGGTAAAGCGGCGGTCGCTCTTGATGATCGTGCGGCAGATCCGGGAGTTTTGTACCACGGCATCGCTATTTAGTTCGAAGACAGCGGAGAAGCATAATTTTTCCTCGTCAGGACGTAAAGAGCATATTTGGTTACAAAGTCGCTCAGGAAGCATCGGTATCGTACGGTCTACCAGATAAACGGAAGTCGCACGGCTTTGCGCCTCTTTATCGATGACACCGTCCGTTTTCACATAATGTGTTACGTCGGCGATATGTACGCCAACCTCCCAGTTCCCGTTATCCAAACGGCGTGCGGAAAGGGCGTCGTCGAAGTCTTTCGCGTCCTTCGGGTCGATCGTGAAGGTTGTTATCCCCCGGAAATCCTCCCGGTTCTCAATTTCCTCCGGAGAGATCGCTTCCGGGATCTTATCCGCCGCTTTTTCTACCGAGGAAGGATATTTGTAAGGCAATCCGAATTCGGCAAGGATCGCGTGCATCTCGGCGGTATTCTGTCCGGCGATACCTAATATATCGATGACCTCACCCAGTGGATTCTTGGCTTCATCCGGCCATTCCACGATACGTACGATCGCTTTGTCGCCGTTCTTGCCCCCTTTCAGTTTATCCTTAGGGATGAAAATATCGTTAGCCAACGTCTTGTTTTCCGTAATCAAGAAGGCAAAGCCTTTAGCTACTTGAAGTTTACCTACGAAAGTACGCTCCTTGCTCTCAAGGATTTCCACGACCTCACCTTCCGGCTCGGCACCTTTACGTTTGGCGAAAAGCTGTACTTTCACTTTGTCTCCATCCATGGCATGCCCGGAATTACGTTCAGCGATAAATACCGGCGTACCTCCGTCTTCAGGGATGAAAGAATTCTTTCCATTGCTGCGGCGTGCGAAAGTTCCTACGGCTAGGGTTCCCAATCCGTTGAGACGGTAACGGCCACGGTCGATCTCGGTGATGATATCCTCGGCGGACAAGTCATACAGGATGTCTACCACCTGCAATTTCTGCACTTGGTTCTCGACTCCGATGATCTTGCTGATTTGTTTATAGTTGAAAGGTTCCTTGGGAGAGGATTGGAATACGGAAATGATAGCTTGGATCATCGCTTCTTTTTTCATACGTTTACCAGATCCTTTGTCCTTTTTGCCTTTTTTCTCTTTGTTATCTTTTTTTGCAGGTTTATTCTTTGCCATTCTGTATAATTATTAGCATTTGTTAGATGTGGAGACAGGAGTATGCCTCTATTTTGCATGCTATGTCTACAAAGTAAACAATTTAAATTGATATTTGGTTTACGATTATGCTACTTTATAACCAAAAATACGGATTATTAATGAAAACAATTCGCCGGCACCCCTTTCGCTCCGGGCTTGCAACAGAATACGCTACCGCTTAGTGGATATTCCTCAAGCTGTTCCTCACTCAATCCGGCACGGGCAGTCGTTATATAAAGCGTGTCGAGCTTATCCCCTCCAAAAGCGCATGACGCTACGTGGGGGGCCGGTACGACAATTTTTGTCAACAGGTCGCCGGTATAGGGATTGTAACAATAAACACCGCCACCTCCCCATTGAGCCACCCAAAGGTTGTCGTTGCAATCTATCGTCATTCCATCCGGGGAGCCGGAGCCCTCGGGTATATTTACGGCTACGCCATCGTACAATATGTCACCGGAGCTATCGTCATACCGGAAACGTATGATCTTACGGGTAGGTGTGTCGTTGTAATACATGTATTTCTTGTTGGCGGACCATACGATCCCATTGGAGATCGTGACTTTTGTCAACTTTGTTTCGACGGTTCCGTCTGCCCATACACAATAAAGGCTGGCAGCCCCTTTAGGCGCGCCAAATCCCATGGTGCCGATCCATAAGCGTCCGGACGGGTCGCATTTCCCATCGTTGCAACGAATCTTCCCGTTATTGTCCGGGATTGGGGCGATAGATGCCGTGTTCCCATCCGTTAGGTTTACACGTATGATCTCGTTTTGTAAAGCGACGACTACCGTACTGTCCGTTTCCGGTACGACGGTAGAGACCATGCGGTCGAACTGCCATGAACGGCAGTTTTGCAAGTCCGGTATATACTCATATAACGTCTTTCCTTCAATATCTACCCAGAAAAGTGTATTGCGATCGGGATGCCAAATCGATCCCTCCCCTGTAGTAGCTTCCGTCCGGAACGCCAGATCGGGGCTGATTATAATAGGATCGTTTATACAAGAGGTTCCTTCAAACATGATAAATGCCAATATTAATTTAATAACTATTTTTTTCATGGTATGCTATGAATCTGAGTTTACAAAGGTATAAATTTGTTTTATAATGCCATGATAAAAGATTATTTATGTAACTTTGCCGCTTAAATAAAATTACCGATGAGCGTAGAGATAAGAGAAGTTACCAGTAAGAAGGAGCTTAAGAAGTTTGTCAAGTTCAATATCGAATTATACAAGGGTAATCCCTATCACGTACCGGGTTTAATAGAGGAAGAGATGATGACGCTGGATAAGAAGAAAAATCCGGCGTTCGAGGTGTGCGACGCTATTTACTTCCTTGCTTATAAGGACGGGAAGGTGGTAGGCCGTATCGCCGGTATGGTGAATCGCCCGAGTAACGAGGCTTGGGGACAGAAACGTGCCCGCTTTGGTTTCGTAGATTTTATTGATGATGACGAGGTGGTTGATGCCCTTTTTGGCGCTGTCGAGAAATGGGCCCGCGAACAAGGCATGGAGGAGATCCACGGTCCGATGGGCTTTACCGATATGGATCACGAGGGTATGTTGATCGAGGGTTTCGATCAGATCGGTACGATGGCTACAATTTATAATTATCCCTATTACCCCAAGCAAGTGGAGCGTATCGGATACGGAAAGGATCAAGATTGGCATGAATTTAAGATCTATATACCGGATGGCGTTCCCGAGAAGCATTTGCGTATCGGCGAGATCGTGAAGAAGAAATACGGATTGAAGGTGCTGAAGTTCAAGAACGCTAAGGAGATTATGCCTTACGCCCGTCCGGTATTCCATACATTGAATGCGGCTTTCGCTCCCTTGTATGGTTTCGCGCAATTGACCGAGAAGCAGATCGATTATTATATCAATATGTATATCCCTATGCTGCGTTATGATTTGGTAACGCTGATCGTAAGGGAAGAGGATAATGCGGTGGTTGGCTTTGGCATCTCCCTGCCCAACCTTTCGAGAGCCTTGCAAAAGGCTCGTGGGCATATGTTACCCTTCGGGTGGATTCATTTGCTGAAAGCGTTGAAGAGCAAACCGAAAGTAATCGACCTGTATTTGACAGGAGTCTTGCCGGAATATCAAAGTAAAGGCGTGAACGCTTTATTATTTAATGACTTGATTCCGGTCTATAAGCGTATCGGTGCCGTTTACGCCGAGAGTAACCCGGAGCTGGAAACGAATAGCGCCGTACAAGCGCAATGGGATTATTTCAAGCGAGAGCATCATAAATCAAGAAGAGCGTATATTAAAAAGTTATAAGAGATATGGATGAGCTGAATTCAACGATACAACAACCTACGGAATATAACGATGATGACATCAAGACACTGGACTGGATGGAGCATATCCGCCGGCGTCCCGGTATGTATATCGGAAAACTAGGGGACGGTAGCTATGCCGATGATGGTATCTATGTGTTGTTGAAGGAGGTGCTGGATAACTCTATCGACGAGTACATGATGGGGTACGGCAAAAGTATCGAGGTGACTATCGAGGAAGGTACGGTAGCCGTGCGGGATTATGGCCGTGGTGTCCCTCTGGGTAAGGTCGTGGATGTGTCTAGCAAGATGAATACCGGCGCTAAATACGATAGCAAGGCGTTTAAGAAATCCGTGGGTTTGAATGGTGTGGGTATCAAGGCGGTGAATGCCTTGAGTAGTTATTTCTTGATAACCAGCTACCGTGACGGAGAGTGTAAGCGGGTGGAATATAGTAAGGCGATCGTCACGGAGGAATCGGATATCCAACCGACCGGGGAGGCGAACGGTACGCAGGTGTTTTTTGTCCCGGATCGGGAGATCTTTAAGGATTATCATTATAAGGACGAGTTTATCGAGGGGCTATTAAAGAACTATGTCTTCTTGAACTCGGGACTTTCCATTATTTACAACGGCAAGCGTTTCTATTCCCGCAATGGTCTGGTGGATTTGTTGAACGAGAATATGACCACCGAGCCTCTTTACCCGATCATCCACCTGAAAGGGGAGGATATAGAGGTGGTTATCACGCATAGCAACCAATATGGAGAGGAATATTATTCGTTCGTGAACGGCCAGCATACCACCCAAGGCGGTACGCACCTTTCTGCTTTCAAGGAGTCTGTAGGCCGTGTCATCAAGGAATATTACAATAAGAATTTCGAGTATTCGGATATTCGTGCGGGTATCGTGGCCGCTATCAGCATAAAAGTGGAGGAGCCTGTATTCGAGAGCCAGACAAAGACCAAGCTCGGCTCGAAAGATATAGGACCGGACGGCCCTACGGTAGCGAAGTTTATCGGTGATTTCATCAAGAATGACCTGGATAACTATTTGCATAAGAATATGGAGACTTCGGAGCTTTTACTGAAGAAGATCTTGGAGTCCGAGAAAGAGCGCAAGGCGATCGCCGGTGTTACGAAGCTGGCCCGCGAGCGTGCGAAGAAAGCGAATTTACATAATAAGAAACTAAGGGATTGCCGGATTCACCTGACCGACTCGAAAGGGGATCTGCTAGAGGAAAGCAGTATCTTTATCACGGAGGGTGACTCGGCTAGCGGTTCTATCACGAAGAGCCGTAACCCGAATTACCAAGCTGTATTTAGTTTGAGGGGTAAGCCCTTGAATAGTTATGGCTTAACAAAGAAAATTGTTTACGAGAACGAGGAGTTTAACTTGCTTCAAGCGGCCTTGAATATTGAGGATGGCTTGGAAGGTTTGCGGTATAATAAGGTGATTATCGCTACAGATGCCGACGTGGACGGGATGCATATCCGTTTATTGTTGATTACCTTCTTCTTGCAATTCTTCCCCGATTTGATTAAGCGTAATCATGTTTATATCTTGCAAACCCCGTTATTCCGGGTACGTAACCGGCAGAAGACGTGGTATTGTTATTCGGAGGAGGAACGCTTGGCTGCCATAGCCGCTGCCGGGAAGAATCCGGAGATCACCCGATTCAAAGGTCTGGGAGAGATCTCTCCCGATGAGTTCAAGCATTTTATCGGCAAGGATATACGCCTTGATCCGGTGACAATGAAGAAAGAGGACCTCGTGAAAGATATGCTTGAGTTCTATATGGGGAAGAATACCATGGAGCGACAGAACTTTATTATCGATAACTTAGTGGTTGAAGAAGATGTCATCAATTGAAAATAAACGTATCGCGCTTTTTCCCGGTACCTTCGATCCTTTTACGATCGGGCATCAATCCTTGGTAAGGCGTGGGTTGGAACTGGTGGACGAGATCGTGATCTCGATCGGTATCAACGATAAGAAGCTTACCTATTTCTCCTTGGAGAAGCGGATGGAAGCGATCTGGAATCTATACAAAGATAATCCAAGGGTGAAAGTCATGTCATATAATCAATTGACGGTGGATTTCGCTAAAGAGGTCGGAGCCGGCTTTATCTTAAGAGGAATCCGTACGGTCAATGATTTCGAATATGAGAAGACGATCGCGGACGTGAATCGTAAGTTGACGGGTATCGAGACTTTTATCTTGTTTACGGAACCGGAGCATACGCATATTAGCTCAAGCATTGTCCGTGAGTTGTTACGCTACGGCAAAGACATTTCCCAATTCGTCCCTAAAGAGACGAGATTGTATTGAAAATTATGAAACGAATATATCTGATGAAAAGAATCGTCTTATCCCTGCTGATCGTCCTAGGTGTGTTTACCGGAGCGACAGCGCAAAAAGCGAATATGGATGCCCGGAAGCTCCAATTGGCTTTATTCGCCATCTCTAATCTATATGTCGACTCTACTAGCGAGACGAAGTTGGTGGAAGACGCTATAGTCGGTATGTTGGATAAGCTAGACCCTCATTCCAATTATATGGATCCGGAGGAGACGAAAGAGATGACCGAGCCTTTACAAGGCAATTTCGATGGTATCGGCATACAGTTCAATATGTTGACGGATACGCTTTACGTGATTCAGGTAATCCCCGGAGGTCCCTCTGAGAAGGTGGGGTTGATGGCGGGCGACCGTATTATCCAAGTAGACGATACCTTGATCGCCGGCGTGAAGATGAAGACTACCGATATCATGAAGAAACTACGCGGACCGAAAGGTACCGAGGTGCGTGTGAAAGTAAAGCGAGGCAAGTCGCCGGAATTGATGGATTTCAAGATCGTTCGCGGTAAGATTCCCGTGTATAGTCTGGATGCCGCTTATATGGCGGATAAGAATACCGGTTATATTAAGTTGAACCGTTTCGCCGCTTCTTCCGCCGATGAATTCAGGGAGGCGTTGGAGAAGCTCCGGAAACAGGGCATGAAGAACTTGATTCTGGATTTGCAGGGCAATGGCGGGGGATATTTGAATATCGCCATAGAGCTGGCGGATGAGTTCTTGGATAAAAACCGGTTGATCGTTTATACGAAAGGGAGTAAGCAACCTCGTGAGGAGGCGAACTCTACCGCTCGCGGACAATTCCAAGAGGGACGTTTGGTCGTGCTGGTGGACGAGTCCTCGGCTTCGGCCAGCGAGATCGTCTCCGGCGCTATTCAAGATTGGGACCGTGGAGTGATCGTAGGTCGCCGTACCTTTGGTAAAGGTTTGGTACAGAAACCGATTCCCCTGCCGGATGGTTCCATGATTCGTTTGACGGTTTCCCGTTACTATACACCCACCGGACGTTGTATACAAAAGCCTTACGAGAACGGGAAGATCGAGGAGTACCACCATGATCTGATCGACCGTTATAACCGGGGGGAGTTGATGAGTGCCGATAGCATTCATTTCCCGGATTCAATGAAGTATAACACCTTGGTTACCGAGCGTACCGTATATGGGGGTGGAGGTATTATGCCGGACGTGTTCATCCCGGTAGATACGGCTCGCTATACGGATTATCACCGGAAACTGGTAGCTTCCGGTTTGGTCAATCGGGTGTCCATGAATTATCTGGATCGTAATCGGAACCAGATGATGGCTAAATATCCGAAATTCCAGCAGTATAAGCAAGGTTTCGTGGTCGGAGAGGATATCATGGAGGAGCTTCTTAAGATGGCCGGCGATGAGAAGATTGAGTTTGAGGAAGAGCAATATAATCGTTCGAAGCCGTTGATCATGCTTCAGATCAAGGCGCTTATCGCACGGGATCTCTATGATATGGCGCAGTACTTCCAGATTATCAATGATGATAATCCAAGTTACCAGAAAGCGCTTCAGATTATTAATAATAAAGAAACTTACAATAGGCTTTTAGGACGTTAGCCAACGTAAACTGATAAGGGTATGTATTGGACGCTTTTTCTGACATTCGTGAAAATCGGTATGTTTACCATCGGAGGTGGTTACGCCATGTTGCCGCTTATCCAGCGGGATGTGGTGGACCGGGGGTGGATGACGAAAGAGGACTTTATCGACGTTTTCTCCGTGGCCCAATCGTTGCCGGGTATTTTCGCCGTGAATATAGCGATCTTCGTGGGTTATAAACTGAAGAAGACATGGGGCGGTTTTGTTTGTGCCTTGGGTACGATTCTCCCTTCTTTTGTAATCATGCTCTTGATTGCGTTATTCTTTACGCAGGTAAAGGATAATGTATGGGTGGAGAAGGCGTTTATGGGATTGCGTCCGGCGGTGGTCGCCTTGATCGCCGTGCCTTGTCTGACAACCGCACGCTCTATCAAGTTGAGTTACGTGCAAATGATCATACCTGTCGGGGCGGCATTGCTGATCTGGATGGGTGGGGTGTCTCCCGCTTGGATTATCTTGGCGGCTATAGCCGGAGGTTTGGTGTATGGTTTAAATAAGAAGGGCTGATATGATTTGGTTGCAATTATTATATGTATATCTGAAGATCGGTATATTGGGCTTTGGTGGCGGGTATGCGATGTTATCCTTGATACAAGCCGACGTGGTGGACCGCTATGGTTGGATTTCCTTGCAGGAGTTTACCGATATTGTCGCTATCTCTCAAATGACACCCGGGCCGATCGGTATCAATAGCGCCACCTATATAGGATATACGGCGGTGCATAATGCGGGGTATTCGGAGACGATGAGTATCCTAGGGTCTTGCCTGACGACATTCGCGGTATGTCTGCCCTCTTTCATATTGGTTCTCTTGATCTCTTATTTCTTCGCTAAGTTCCGGAATAATAAATATGTAGAGGCGGCTTTCCTTGGATTGCGCCCGGCTACGGTTGGTTTGATCGCCGCCGCCGCCTTGCTATTAATGAATAAAGAGAACTTCATCGACTACAAGAGCTTCTTGATCTTTGGTGCCGCTTTCATCCTAACATGGAAATTCAAGGTACATCCTATCTTGATGATCATCTTGGCGGGTATCGCGGGTATTATTTTATATTGGTAATCCCGATGTCGATGGAATTGCCCGTTTAATCGGTGAAAACAGCCCCTTTTTCTAGTCTGGTTGCCCATGTTTTTAAGGTAATATAGTTTTGCTTTCGTAAAAAGATAGAAAACGAAGGCAATATGAAACAATACGCTTTATTATTCGCATGTCTGTTCTTCCTCTGTGTAGGGAGTAAGGCACAAGAGCAACCTACCCGATGGACTTTGCGCGCTTGCTTGGATTACGCTTTGGAGCATAATATCCAAGTAAAGAAAAGCAAGGTGTCGCATCTTTCCGGTATAGAGGATACGAAGCAGGCGAAAGCACAGCTTTTCCCTTCCCTTTCGGCTTCGGTTACCCAAGGATTCGTGAATTATCCTTCGAGCGACGCCGCTACGAATAATAGCTATAGCGGTAATTATGCGCTGAACGCTAAATGGACGCTTTTTGATGGAGGGCAACGTGTACAGGCGATCAAGCAACAGGAAATACAAAATACCGTCGATGAGCTAGGTATCGAGCAAAACGAGGATGATATCCAAATCTCCTTGATACAGACCTATATGCAGGTACTATATGCGATGGAGTCCGTTCGTATCAACCAAAATACGGTCGAGGTATCTACGGCGCAACGGGATCGTGCGGTGGAGTTGCTACGTGCCGGTTCGATCTCGAAAGTGGATTTGGCTCAGTTGGAAAGCCAGTTAAGCACCGATAAATATCAATTGGTCGTAGCCCAGACGAATCTAGACAATTATAAGTTGCAATTGAAGCAATTACTAGAACTGGATATAACCGAAGAGATCGAATTGGTGATGCCGGAGCTTACGGAGAAAGATATCTTAACCCCGCTTCCGAGCAAGCAAACGATTTACAATACCTCTCTGGCTGTGATGCCGCAAATAAAGAGCAGTGAGCTGGCCGTGGACATCGCCGAGCTGGAGAAGAAAAAGGCGAAAGGTGCTTTCCTTCCTTCGCTCTCCATGAACGCCGGGCTGGGTACCGGCCATCTTTCCGGAACGGATTACGCTTTCGGTAGCCAGGTCTGGAATAGTTTCAACGAGAGTGTCGGATTGACGATCAGCATCCCTATCTTCAGTAACCGTCAGTATAAGACGGCCTATAACAAGGCGAAATACGCGATTACCACCAGCCAGTTGGAGTTGCTGAATACCCAAAAACAATTGCTGCAAACCGTGGAGGGGATCTATCTGGACGCTACCTCGTCGCAGACCCAATATACCTCGGCTACCGAACGCTTGAGTTACGTGAAAGAAAGCTATAACTTGATCGATGAGCAATTCAGCCTCGGTATGAAAAATACGCTTGAGCTATTGACGGAGAAGAACAATTATCTGACCGCCCAGCAAGAGCAGCTACAAGCGAAATACATGGCCTTGATGAGCGTTCAATTGCTGAATGTTTATCAGAAGAAGCCGGTTGCGGAGAATTATTAACCCACTAATGGATATATTTACTCCACTCTCTTTTTTCAAGGTTACCCTGCGACGGAGGTCGCGGGGGCCTTTTGAACAAGAATACAACGTAAAACAGAAATAAAACGAATCAGAATATGGACAAGAAGAAACTAATCATGGGCGGTGTTGCCGTTATCCTTATAGCGGGGGGCGTGTTCCTTTTCACGGGCAAATCCTCGAAAGGCGGGATCAAGCTGGAGACCGCTAAAGTAGGGCGCAGCACGATCACGAATACGGTTACGGCCACCGGTACGGTAGAGCCCGTTACCGAGGTTGAGGTAGGTACGCAGGTCTCCGGTATCATCGATAAGTTGTACGCTGATTATAACGACGTGGTGAAAGCCGGCCAACTGATCGCCGAGATGGATAAGATCAACCTCCAAGCCGAGCTTCGTTCCGCCGAGGCGCAATTGGCGAGCAGCAAGACGGAGTTCGAGTATCAACAGAAGAACTACGCACGTAGCAAGGTGCTTCACGAGAAACAATTGATTAGCGATACGGATTATGAGACGGCTACCTATAATTACGAGAAGGCGAGGGCCGCTTACGACCAGAGTCAGGCCTCCATGGTAAAGGTAAACCGTAATCTCGAATATGCCACGATCACGAGCCCTATAGACGGAGTGGTTATCAACCGGGCCGTTGAGGAAGGGCAGACCGTTGCCGCCGGCTTCGAGACCCCGACGCTGTTTACCATTGCCGCCGACTTGACGAAGATGCAGGTAATAGCGGATGTGGATGAGGCGGATATAGGTAATGTGGAGGAAGGCCAACGGGTTAGTTTTACGGTGGATGCCTACCCGAACGATCAATTCGAGGGCGTGGTTCGCCAGATTCGCCTTGGGGATAGCGAAAGCACCTCCAGCGCTTCTTCCAGTACTTCTTCTTCTACGGTCGTTACCTACGAGGTAGTGATTACGGCAGATAATCCGGACTTGAAACTGAAACCTCGCTTGACGGCGAATATCACGATTTATACGTTGGAACGTGCGAATGTCCTGACCTTGCCGAACAAGGCACTTCGTTTTATCCCCGAGCCCGCCATCATGGAATCGTTGGGTATGACCGTGACAGATCCGAATGCGGAGGTACAACCCGGAAAACGCTTGGTTTGGTCCCGCCAAGGAAATACCTTGAGCCCGAGGCAGATTACGGTCGGAACCAGCAACAACAGCGTGACCGAAGTAACCGAGGGCCTGAGCGAGGGCGATGAGGTAGCCGTAGATTTAGCGAGCGCCGCTAACATGCCGGAAGTAGGTGCAGGAGCGGAGCGTAGCCCTTTCATGCCGGGCCCTCCGGGAAGCAACAAAAATAAGAGATAGTTTGCGTCATGAAAGAAATTATCAGATTAGACAATATAAAACGAGACTTCCACGTTGGCGACGAGACCGTCCATGCCCTGCGAGGCGTGTCGTTCACGATTCGCGAGGGGGAGTTCGTTACGATCATGGGAACCTCCGGCTCCGGAAAGAGTACGTTGCTGAACACGCTGGGTTGCCTTGATACTCCTACGAGCGGGGAGTATTACTTAGACGGGGTATCCGTGCGCACCATGAACAAGCGGCAACGGGCGACTCTCCGGAATCGTAAGATCGGCTTCGTCTTCCAGAGCTATAACCTGCTGGCGAAGACAACGGCGGTAGAGAATGTAGAGCTCCCTCTCATGTACAACCCCGCCTATAAAGCGGCTCAGCGTAGGGAAAAGGCGGTCAACGCCTTGATCGCCGTGGGCTTGGGAGACCGACTGATGCATAAAAGCAACCAGATGTCCGGTGGCCAGATGCAGCGTGTGGCGATCGCCCGTGCCTTGGTGAACGACCCGGCGGTGATCCTGGCGGACGAGGCTACCGGCAACTTGGATACCCGTACCTCTTTTGAGATCTTGGTGCTCTTCCAGCGTCTGCACGCCGAGGGACGTACGATTATTTTTGTCACCCACAACCCGGAGATCGCCCAATACAGCAGCCGGAATATCACGTTGCGCGACGGTCATGTAACCGCCGATACGGTGAATACGAATATCTTGAGCGCCGCCGAGGCTTTGGCCCGCCTGCCCAAGAATGATGATTAAGCGATAAACAGAAGTAACAATGAATACGACGAATTTACTAAAGATAGCCCTCCGGGCCTTGGCCAACAACAAGCTGCGGGGATTCCTCACGATGCTGGGTATCATCATCGGCGTGGCTTCCGTGATCACGATGCTGGCCATCGGTCAAGGTTCGAAGCGGAGTATACAGGCGCAGATCAGCGAGATGGGCTCGAACATGATCATGATCCAGCCGGGAGCCGACATGCGTGGTGGTGTCCGCCAAGACGCCTCTGCCATGGAGACGCTGAAGCTACAGGACTACGAGGATATCGTGAACGAGACTCGCTACGTCTCCGCCACCTCTCCCTCCGTGAACAGTAGCGGGCAGGCCATCTATGGCGCCAACAATGCCCCGACCACCGTCTACGGTATCAGCCCGGATTATATGGAGATACGCCGATACGAGGTGGAGGATGGCGATATGTTCAGCGATCAAGACGTACAGACCGCCGCCAAGGTATGCGTGATCGGGAAGACGGTGGTGGATAACCTTTTCCCCGGCGGAGAGAATCCCGTCGGACGGGTGATCCGTTTCCAGAAGCTACCGTTCCGGGTCGTGGGCGTACTGAAAAGCAAAGGATATAACAGCATGGGAATGGACCAAGACGACCTGATCTTAGCTCCATACACAACTATTCAAAAGAAGATCTTGGCCATTACCCATTTGCAAGGCATAACCTGCTCGGCGCTCAAGGAGGAGTACACCGATCAAGCCATAGACGAGATATCGGAGATACTGAGGCGTAACCATAGGCTGCGGGAAACCGATGATGATGATTTCACGATCCGGAGTATGCAGGAGTTGAGTACGATGTTGACAAGTACGACGGATATAATGACGACGTTGCTGGCCGCGGTGGCTGGTATCTCTCTTCTCGTTGGTGGTATCGGTATCATGAATATCATGTACGTGAGCGTGACGGAGCGTACGCGGGAGATCGGCCTCCGTATGAGTATCGGTGCGAAAGGCATGGATATCTTGGCTCAGTTCTTGATCGAGTCTATCCTTATCAGCGTGACCGGGGGATTGATCGGCGTGCTTTTCGGCGTGGGAGCCGCCTTGATCGTGAATGTCGTGGCGCATTTCCCGATCTATATCCAGCCATGGAGCGTACTGCTCTCTTTCGTGGTATGTACCGTCACCGGGGTGTTCTTCGGATGGTATCCCGCTAAGAAGGCGGCCCAGCTCGACCCGATAGAGGCCATACGCTATGAGTAGACGGATGAGGCATGGTCTCCTTACCTGTAAAGGGTATGCATCATACGTATGAGGAACGATGCATTAAACCTATGATGTATGACACCTCATAGCTATGAGGCGAAGGCTCACTAGATAAGGCTACATGGCTCATATAACGGTAGGAATGACTATATTTGCGTAGCACTAAAGAGGATAATAAGATGAATGACACACCACAATCCCCCCCTATCAAAGGTTTGGGAAAGTTGATACACATTGCGGGATGGGGTATCCTATTCTGTTCCCCCTTCTTCTTCACGGGGAGGGAGTCGCAAGTCACGTTCGAGGGGTATCTGCGGAGCATCATCGTGCCGCTCTCCTTCATGCTCGTCTTCTACTTGAATTACGGGTGGCTGGTGAGGCGGTATTTGTTCACCCGCCGGAC
>NZ_FR885312.1:42817-80962 GCF_000436315.1 Parabacteroides sp. CAG:2
TCCTGCTGATCAACCTATTGCTTATCGGGAGTACGATGCTGTTCGTGCATTTCTGCATGCGCTATTTCTACCCTCCGGAGATGCATCATCCGGCTCGTCCGCCCCGCCCGTTGAACGAGACGGTGGGGTTCTTTCTCGTCAACGCCGTTATCTACTCCTTGGTAGCCGGCCTTAGCGTGGCGATCAAGATGACGGACGGATGGTACCGGGTGGCGGCTATCCAGCGGGAACTGGAGAAGGAGCGTGCCGAGGCGGAATTGCAGAACTTGAAAAGCCAGCTTAACCCGCATTTCCTGTTTAATACGTTGAATAATATCTATAGCTTGATAGCGTTCAGCCCGGAGAAGGCGCAGGAGGCGGTGCACGATTTGAGCCGCTTGCTTCGCTATGTCTTGTATGAGAGTAGCCAGCCTTTTGTCCCTTTGGAGAAGGATTTCGACTTCCTTCGTAATTATGTGGAGTTGATGCGTATACGCCTGCCCAAACATGTGGAGCTGAAAACGAATATCGTCGCTTCCTCTCCGGGAACCTTGATCGCTCCCCTGTTGTTTATCTCCTTGGTTGAGAACGCGTTTAAGCATGGGGTGAGCAATAATAAGCCGTCTTTCATCCATTTGGATATCCATCAGGAGGGGGCGGAGGTGGTTTGTACTATCGTGAATAGCTATTTCCCGAAAAGCCCGGATCAAGATAAAAGTGGTTCCGGTATCGGGCTGGTGAATCTGGAGAAACGCTTGGGGCTGCTCTATCCGGGGCATTTCTCGTTCCAATGCGGTCGGGAGGGGGATAACTATTCTTCTTATCTATCAATTACTATAAACGAGACTGAGATATGAGATTGACTTGCGCTATTATTGACGATGAACCTTTAGCGGTTAGCTTGCTGGAAAGCTACGTCTTGAAAACTCCGTTTCTGGATTTGCAGGGGACTTATAATAGTGCCTTGGACGCTCTTTCCGACTTACGGGATCGGCCGGTGGATCTGCTTTTTCTGGATATCCAGATGCCGGAGTTGAGCGGATTGGAGTTCTCCCGTATCTTGAACGCCGATACCCGTGTCATCTTTACGACGGCTTTCGATCAATATGCCGTGGATAGTTACCGGGTAAACGCGCTGGATTATTTGTTGAAGCCGATCAGCTATCCGGACTTCCTTGCCTCGGCGAATAAGGCGTTGCGATGGTATGAGTTGCTCCGTAAGCCGGTGTCTTCGGAAGAGAAGGAGGAATCCGCGTCAATCGCGGAGAGGGGCGGGATGGAGAGTATTTTCGTCAAGAGTGAGTATAAGCTGTTGCAAATAGAGCTGCGCAAGATATTATATATTGAAGGATTAAAGGATTACGTGAAGATATTCGTGGAGGATGAGCCTCGTCCGGTCCTTTCGTTGATGAGCATGAAGAGTTTGGAGGATATGTTACCTTCGGATCGCTTTGTGCGTGTTCATCGCTCTTTTATCGTCCAGCCGGAGAAGATCAAGGTGATCGAGCGGAACCGGATTGTCTTTGGAAAGGAGTATATCCCGATCTCCGACAATTATAAACAGCATTTCCTAGAGATGATAGAGCGTAGATCGATCCTGCCGAAATAACCGCTGGTTAGTTGAACAACTGGAGCAATAATTTCTCTATCGCTACGGTCATAGGACGTCCGTCGCAGGAATAGTTATTTACGAATAGGGCGATGGCGTATTGCTTATCGCCTTTGTTTATATATCCCGCGTATCCTTTTACCCGGCTCATGCTTCCGCTTTTAAGATGGGCTTTTCCTTGGAGGGATGAGCCTTTTAAGAAGTTCCTCACCGAGCCTTCTACCCCCGCTACGGGCAATGATTCGTAGAAGGCTGTGTGTTGTTGTGAACGGGTTCTCATATAAATCAATAAATCAGCCACAAAAGCTGTTGATAACTTGTTGGTAACCGCAAGGCCACTACCGTCGTACATCCAGACGCACGAGAGGTCGAGTCCTTTCCCTTGCCAATAGTCCCGAAGCACCTGGATGCCCCGGTTAAAAGAAGATATGACCTCTCCCTTACGGGGCGTATAGCGTAGGCCGATTGTCTTGATCAAGGCATCGGCGAATAAATTATGGCTGACATGGTTGGTCACTTCCACGATTTCCCGAAGCGTAGGGGAGTAAGTGGTAACAATCTCGGTCCGTTTCCCGGGTTGCCACCTACCGGCCTCCCGCAAGATACGGAAACAAGACGGTGATTCGCCGACCGTGATCCCTTCATGTTCCAATTGCCTAGTGAGATAATCCGCTAGGAAAAGAGCCGGGTCCGGGATATCCCCTTTGAGCGGATACCATTCCCGGTTAGCGGGGACAATTCCGTATAAATAACGGTCCGTGGCGAATGGCGCCCCTACGATAAAAGAACTATCCGAAGATACTTGCTGAGCCGTTAAGTAATTATGGAAATGGATGCCGGATAATTCCGGTTCGGTTCCTTTCAACTTCGGGCGGCTTCCGGGAGCCCCGGTTTGCAGTCCTAATTTATAGAGATTGTCGAATACGCAAAGTCCATAGCTTCCGGCGCCATAATAGCTGCCCATATCTTCGCCAACCCATTTAAAGGAAGTGCCTTCCGTGTCGAATATACTTTCATCAGCGATTACGGCACCTTGTATTTTATGGATACCCACCTTTTTCAAGGCGGAGATCCATTCCTGTAGGAACCGCTTATGATACGGGGCGAAATGCGCTGAGCCAAGGCTGGGATCTCCGCTTCCCTTGATGTATAGATTCCCTTTTAGCAAGCCCTTCTCGATGGAGCCATCGTATGCCAATGTCGTGGGAAAGCGATAATCCTCGCCCAGTATCTCCAAGGCGGTAGCGGTCGTAACCGTCTTCATGACCGAGGCTGGGGTCAGCTGCCGGAGGGTATCGTAAGCGAATACCGTCTCGCCATTGTGAACGTCTTTCACGATCAAGGAAAATGAGGCTCCTTCCATATAAGGCTTACGCAGGAATTGCTTGATAGGTTGTGGAACCTGTGCCCCTACTGAAAGGTATAAGCAAGAAATGAGGAAGAAAAAGGATATTTTACGTATCATGATGTTTATATATTCTACTTTATTCTATCTTTGTCGCAAGCAAAGATATGAAAATAATATGAATCCACTGTTTGACAAGCCTTTTACGTTTGACCGTGTAATACGCATAGTGTTCGGTATACTGGTCATCTCAGGGATTATCTATTTGATAGCCTTATTACGGAACGCATTGTTACCTTTCCTGATCGCTTGGTTGCTGGCTTACATGATGCAACCGTTCGTAAAGTTCTTCCAATATAAATTATGCTTTAAGAGCCGTATCTTATCGATTATGGCGGTATTGGTGACTTTAGGGCTGTTGATAACGTTGCTGATAGTCATGGTCGTTCCTTCCATCGCGGCTGAGGCGGATAAAACGCTAGAACTGATCCGCACACATGATCCCGGTGAAGGTCATGTCCCTTTGATTCCGCATTCATGGATGGAATATCTGGAAAGTAATGTGAACTTCGCTCAGATTATGGAGTTATTGAGTAAGGAGAATTTGTTGAAAGCGGTGAAGCAGATAGCACCCCAGTTATGGTCTATCTTATCGAACACCTTCTCGATCCTTTTCAGTATCACGATCGTGTTCGTGATCTTGCTTTATTTTATCTTCATCCTTTTGGACTATGAGAAGATCGCGAATGGTTGGATCGATTTGATACCGGAGCGTTACCGTCCGTTCCTGCAAGGTTTGGCTGAGGATGTGGAATACAGCATGAACCGTTATTTCCGAGGACAATCGCTGATCGCTCTCTCCGTCGGGATTCTCCTCGCGATCGGTTTTAAGATCATTAATTTCCCGTTGGCGGTCACGCTGGGCTTGTTTATCGGCGTGCTGAACTTAATTCCCTATATGCAGGCGATCGGTATCATCCCGATGATTCTATTGAGCTTATTGCGTTCGGCCGAGACAGGCGAGAACTTCTGGTTGATCTTTGGTTTGGCTATTTTAGTCTTGGGTATCGTACAATGTATACAGGATTTATATCTTACCCCCCGCATAATGGGTAAGGCTATGGGATTGAATCCCGCCATCATTTTACTCTCATTATCCATCTGGGGAACGATCTTAGGCTTTATCGGCTTAATAATAGCCCTCCCATTAACAACCTTATGCTTATCTTATTATAAACGATTTATCTTGCATGAATATAATGAGTTAGATTCCAGAAGCCTTGCTCATCAACCTAAACAAGAGGAAATAAATTCAGATTTAATCGCAAAAAAATAGCCATATCTATTGCGTATTAAAAAAATATCCCTACCTTTGCACCCGCATTACAGAAGTAACGCATAGGATGATTCGCTAGCTCAGCTGGTAGAGCACAACACTTTTAATGTTGGGGTCCTGGGTTCGAGCCCCAGGCGGATCACCAAGAAAGGGTATTCAGCAATGAAGACCCTTTTTTTATATCTCGTAAACTGCCGCTTATAGATATTGGTGTATTCATGCTGTTAAGATAAAGCTCTTGGGGGGAGGAGGAATTTGCTGCGGTTGTCCTGGAATATTTCCCATATATGTTTTTAGGACAAGAGTACTTTTGTTTTATCCCAACATGGTTCTAAGTTAATATGTAAATTTGCGAGCACAAAATAATGAATAACATGTCTGAAATTGCACCTCTTATTTCCGACTTGGCGGTTATATTGATTGCGGCGGGAATAATTACATTGATTTTTAAATGCTTGAAACAACCTGTCGTTTTGGGGTATATTGTCGCTGGCATTCTTGCCGGGCCCGCCGTACCTTATATACCAACGGTATCCGATCCTACCAATATAAAAATATGGGCAGATATAGGCGTCATCTTTCTTTTGTTTGCTATGGGATTAGAATTCTCTTTCAAGAAGTTGATGACCGTAGGAGGTACAGCTGTTATCGCCTCTATAACCATAGTCTCCGGAATGATGTTTCTAGGCTATACTGCAGGAAACGCGCTTGGCTTCTCGCATCTAAGCAGTATATTTTTAGGCGGTATGCTTTCTATGTCATCCACCGCTATCGTATTCAAGGCGTTCGATGACATGGGACTCAGAGGGCAAAAATTTACAGGAGTAGTATTAGGCGTCTTGGTGGTCGAAGATTTAGTGGCCGTAGTTTTGATGGTCTTGCTTTCAACCTTAGCAGTCAGCAAGCAAGTCGAAGGAATGGAAATGCTGGAAAGTATTCTAAAGTTAGGAGCGTTTCTTATATTTTGGTCATTACTCGGAATCTATCTGATTCCAAGTTTTCTTAAAAAGATTAAGCCATTTCTTAACGACGAAACCTTATTAATCATAGCATTAGGCTTCTGTTTAGGTATGGTTATGATTGCGGCTAAAGCGGGATTCTCCTCTGCGTTAGGAGCTTTTGTTATGGGATCGTTATTGGCTGAAACCATTGAGGCCGAGAAGATAGAAAAATTGGTAAAACCGGTAAAAGACCTGTTTGCGGCCATATTTTTTGTTTCTGTAGGCATGATGATACAACCGGATTTATTGATTGAATACCTTGTCCCAATCTGCATCTTAACCATATTGGTTATCATTGGGCAAATCTTTTTTGGGAGTCTTGGTGTCCTCTTGTCCGGACAGCCATTAAAGATAGCTCTACAATCAGGATTCTCTCTGACCCAAATAGGTGAATTTGCGTTTATTATCGCTTCATTGGGAGTTAGCTTAAAGGTAACAGACGATTATCTGTATCCTGTTATTGTCGCTGTATCAGTCGTTACAACATTTCTTACTCCTTATATGATTCGCATGGCGACCCCGGTCTATCAATTGATTGACAATTATTTGCCTTCATCTATAAAACTAATGTTGAACCGTTATTCTTCCGGATCCAACACGGTCAAACATAAAAGTACATGGAATAAGCTGTTGAAATCTATGTTACTAGATGTAATACTATATACAGTATTGACAATATTCAGTATTATCATATTTTTCACTTATGTAAATCCAATTATTCGCGAGAACATATTAGGCTTCAAAGGGGCTCTATTGAGCTTATCTATTATTTTGGCCATTATATTACCTTTTCTTTGGGCTATCATTATGAAGAAGAATCATTCTCCTGAATTCCTGAAATTATGGAATGATAGTAAATTCAACCGGGGACCATTGGTTTCTTTGATAGCGATAAAGCTGCTCCTTTGCGCAAGTATTCTAATGCCAGTCATAGTCCATATATTTAATGTAGCATCTGGTGTTGGATTTATTATCACCCTGTTGATATTGCTAATGATTATTTTATCCAAAAAACTGAAAAAGCGTTCTCTCTCGATCGAGAAAAGATTTATTGACAACTTCAACGGGAAAACAACGGACTCAAACATTGGAAGTCCTTTGACTGATAATATCTTGAAATCTTTGCCTTTCAATGATTTGCACTTGATGGATTTCGTTGTTGGCCAAGAATCCTCCATTGTCGGCCGGAGTTTGAAAGAGATCAACTTCCGTCAAAAATATGGAATAAATATCGTTTCCATCATTCGAGGTGAACGACAAATCAATATACCTAGAGGAGAGGAACGCCTTTATCCTTTTGATAAGATTATAATTGTTGGTACGGATGAGGAATTGGATCTTTTCCAGGAGATAATACAAAAACAGGACAAAGAATATAGAGATCAGTTGGCGCAAAGCTTTAATAATAATATCAAAATAGAGCAATTTAATATTGAACCAGACTCTCCGTTGATCGGGCGATCTATTCAACAGTCTGACATTCGGGATAAGAACGCTTGTCTGATCTTGGGTATTGAACGAGACGGAAAGTCAATGATGAATCCTCCATCCCAAACCGTATTCAAGGAAAACGACAACGTATGGGTTGCTGGAGAATATCGTCAAATTGTTCAATTGAGCGAAGGTTTAAGTTATAATTAAGTGTTTCAGCCAAAGTGTAAAATATATTTTTCATTAGGGAAGCCATCTCTTAAATTCTACATTTAAGACTTAGGGGATTAGGATATTAGGATATATTTGATAGCTTTGCGAAGAAATGGGGGGCGTGCCCCTTTCTCGAATAAATGATAACAATAAAAGTAAATGATAATGAATGAAAAAATGAATACTCCATTGGGTAGCGCTTTTCCCAAGGAACGGGTTCGTTATGCGATGCTTTCTTTCTTTTTAGCGCAAGGTCTTTGTTTCTCTAGTTGGGCTAGCCGTATTCCGGACGTGAAGGATATTTTTGAGGTGAATTACGCTTTCTATTGGGGCTTGGTCTTGTTCCTGATCCCGGTAGGTAAGTTTGTGGCGATCCCGTTAGCGGGTTATTTGGTGTCGAAGTTGGGAAGCCGTATTATGGCGCAGGCCAGTGTGTTGGGATATGCCTTGGCCTTATTCGCGATCGGTACGGCACATAATATTTATCTGCTGGGTGTCTATTTATTCTGTTTTGGGGTGTTCTGGAATCTTTGCGATATATCCTTGAATACGCAAGGGATTGGTATCGAGCGGCTCTATGGACGTACGATTATGGCCTCATTTCATGGAGGTTGGAGTCTGGCGGCTTGTTTAGGGGCTTTGATCGGGTTTATCATGATCGTATCCGGTGTTACTCCGTTCTGGCATTTTACGTTGATTGCTTTATTGATTGTGATGATCGTTTTGGTAAGCCGGAAGTATTTGCAGGAAGACGTAGCGGTTGAATCACCGGAGGAAGAGAAGGAAGCGGAGAAGAAAGAAGCTCCGGCATTGTTGAGCTTTATCCGTAAGCCGGAAATGCTGTTGATCCAGTTAGGTATCGTCGGACTGTTTGCCTTGGTGGTGGAAAGTGCGATGTTTGATTGGAGTGGACTTTACTTCGAATCGGTACTACAAGTTCCTAAATCCTTGCAGATCGGTTTCTTAGTGTTCATGGTGATGATGACGGTAGGCCGTTTTCTTACGAACTCCGCCTATAGTGTTTTAGGAAAGCAGAAGGTGTTGCAATTGGCGGGTTTCTTTATTTTTGCCGGTTTCTTTATCTCAGCCATGTTGGGCGGTATGTTCGAATCGATGATGGTAAAGGTGATCGTGAATTCCTTAGGCTTTATGTTGGTAGGCTTGGGTATCTCGTGTATGGTGCCTACTATTTATAGCTTAGTGGGCGCTAAATCGAGAACTCCGGTGGGAATTGCCTTGACGATCCTTTCCAGTATCAGCTTTATCGGCTCGTTGATCGCACCTTTGTTGATCGGAGCGATCTCGCAGGCTTTCAATATGAAATACGCTTATATCGTGGTCGGCTTGTTAGGGCTTTGTATCTTGCTAATGACTACATTCTGCAAAGCATTCAAGAATAATTAAAGATAGAGAATTGAGAATTGAAAATTAGGAGAGAGCGAATAATTTTCAATTCTCAATTTTCAACTACTCAGGCATTCGTTGTTCCGCTGTCTCTAAACATCGCAACACATCTTCCTTAGTGCCGTTGAATGGGCCTATTCCTTCGATTTTCAATGTTGTCATAGCTGCCGCGAAACGTCCGGCTTCTTCTATGCTTGCGCCTTTGGCACGTTTATAGAGATATCCTGTCATATAAGTATCACCCGCTCCGGTAGCGTTTACTACTTCTTTCGGTATGTAAGCGGGGATTTTATGGAAAGTGGAACCGTCGTAAATGATAGATCCCATGCTTCCGAAAGTCAGCAATACCTCTTTCACGCCCCAATCGTAGATAACTTTTCCTGCGTTCACGGCATCGGTATATCCGGTTAACACCTCCATCTCATGTTCGTTAGCCTTGAGGAAGTGCACGTATTTAAGTACTTCTTTTTTCTCTGGCCAATCCACGGCAAATACATCCTTGTCTCTTACTTCCCGTAGATACCCTTGCGAGTCAATCGATACTAAGCCTTTCCCCGCTAAATACTTTACCACTTCCAAAGAGAAATCATCGGCAAGCAAACTACCAAGGTGGAAGATTTTAGAGTTGATGTTCTCCAGATATTCCACGGTGAAAGGATCTGCTTTCGCCAATACACGTTGCGTACGGTTATCTTGGTTCTCTCCATAAATATTCTCGAAATAAACGGTGTGCTTACTTGGCATCACGGCAACGTCGATACCTTCAGCTCGTAGTTCCTCCACCGTTTTCATCTCAGATTCAGCCAAGGCTGTCACTAGAGTATAGTCGATATCATCGAAATGTTTTATCGCATGCGAGAAATAAAAGGAGGTTCCTCCCGGCATATGGACGGTGTTCTTAGGTGTTACTACCTTATCCAAGGTGATGTGTCCTACGCAGCAAAGTTCGTGTGTATTCATTTTTTACTCAGTTTATTATAAAGCGACAAATTTATGAAAAAAGCTTTCAAATACATAGATTACTCTCTTTTTTGACCAATAAAAGCATGAAAGAGGCGTTTTGCCCTTGTGACTTTAGTTGCATCGGCATCAAGCTATAGTTTTAAGCTTATGGAACTAAAGTTACTTCATAGGTGAACAAAAGTTTCATTATTATAAGACTTGAAGGAATAAGGAATATTTGTTGATTGCTTGATAATTATATTATATATGTACGCTCGTACATATATAATATATGATAAAAGGGTAAATTCTATTGAAAATATAGTATATGCTATTGATCGTATGAAGATAGGTTTATAAAACGACTAGTTTAAACGATCGATTTTTCTAGTCATTTGCAAAGGTACGCGTTTCTTCGACACTTGCAACCCTTCAAGGTTAAAAAAATCACCCCTTATCCGCTTTCTTATCAATCAAATAGGCTATCCATCACGAAACAACCGATTCCATAAACAAACCTTCTCCTTTATCCCTTGAAAAACGCAAGATTTAGACGATCGTTTAGACTAGTCGTTTTGTACCCATTTAGGTGGGATGCATATATAAAGAGCTTTTAATTAACACTAGTATTAATATTAATTTTAGAATTATGAACAAAAAGTTTTCTACTCTTGTAGCGGGCTTGGCTTTATGTACTGCCTTTACCGCTAATGCGAAGGTTGAAAATGGCAAAGTTTACCAATTGACCAATGAGGATGGTAAATATTTGTCTGTCACAGAGTCTTATACAAAGACTGATAGTTTGATCTTGGCTGATGCTCCTACTGCGGATATCAAGAACACTGATTATCAAAAATCCTTATGGAAAGTAACTTATCGTTTTGTCTCTTTGGCGAATACTTGGGCGTACACATTGACGAATAGCGCTACAGGCAGAGTGTTGACATTGGATAAGCAAGCTGAGTGGAACTTCAAAAATGAGGGTGCGTTTATCGCTCCGGAGAATGTGACTGCCGTTACTTTATCTGCTCAGTTGGATAATAAGACAGTTGTTTCTATCATCGCTAAAGATGATGTGGAAGCTGAAAGAACAGATATTGTTACTTTGGAAAAGGGAACGGCTGTATCTGCATCTGCGATTAACTTTACAGTAGCAGCTCCAGCAAAGATAAACATGACTGCTGACTTGTTAAATAATAAGTATGGTTCTCCTTTCGCTTTGACTTTCGACAAAAATCTGGATGGAAATCCTTTGGCAGGCAAAGAGTTGTTCGCTACAGACATTGACGGTTTAGATGGTTATGTTACTTTGCAGGATAGAACTACCGGTAAGTATTTAGTTGTGGACTCTACTTCTTGGTCTTCTAATTTGTCTTCTGAGAAATTCTGGAAACTTACTGTAGACGCACAACCTAAAGATGAGGCTGCTGCTGCTGATAAGGCTACCGGTGTAACAGCTGGTACGATCCTAGAGAATGGTCGTGCGAAAGAGTTGTATGCTTTCAAGGTAGTTTTAGATCCTTCCGATAATAGCAAGATGATCCTTTATCCGTATGCTACTCCTGTATATAAAGGCGCAAATGATACGGAGAAGAAGTCAAAAATGTGTTATGACATGGAGGTTACCGCTAATGGTGAGATGATCGCTTTTGGTAACTTCGCAGGTACAGAGAAATTGACAATCTGGACTAAGGATGCTGCTAAATGTACTTTCGCTGAGGTTAAGCTTCCGACTACATTGGATCCAGAGTATACTTACTTTGTTAAGGATATGAACAATGCGAAGTCTGATGAGGATCATTCCGCAAATAAGAACAAAGGAAAATACTATGTATTCTCTTTCTGTGAGAACGGTACAGTTCATGCTGGTGCTGTAACAGAAGTTCCTACTGCTTTATGGTATTTGACTGAGACTAATAATTTGGCTAATATGTGGAATACTAATAGTACTAGAGGTGGTGCTATTATCCGCGTAATAGATGATGCGAAGGCTATTTATTCTTTTGGAACAGATACAGTTCAATTGGTAAAAGGCCCGAAAGTGGAGGATGCTCAAGAGTTAGCTTATAAGAAAGTTTCTAAAGAAGATTTGGTTAATGGTGCATTGTCATTCCGTTTGAAATCTGATTTATTGGAGAACTTGTATGTAACTGTTAAAGATGGCAAATTGTATGTAGCTGCCGGTGAGTTGGCTTCTGCTTATAGATTTAAGGTAGAAGAGGTTGAATTAGATGAGGCAAATTCAACTGTAGCTGAGTCAAATGGAGTGAAAGTTTACAAGTATAATGTAACAGATCGTTTAGGTAAGGCTACTTTATGCTCTAAAAATGAAAATGGAACTGATTATTATTTAATGGGTGAGCCTGATGTAGAGAATAGTGTTTATCCTGTTACATTATCTTTCTTATCTACTGGTGTAGAGAATGAATATAAGTTGGTTTCTTATTCTGAATATACTGAAGAATATGGTTATTATGGTTCTGCAATCTCTGCTTTAGCTGGATCTGGAATGCTATATACAGCTAGCTGGTGCAACACTGAGAATACTACATTCGAGTTCGCAAAGAAGGATGCTCCTACATATGCTACTTTGAATATCGGTCACGTACAGATCACTTCTTATACAGAGGATGATAACAAGATGATCGCTAGCCAGAAAGATGGTTTCGCTGTATTGAAGGCAGAAGGACAGTCTATCTTGAAGAGCGATGTATATACGCATGATTCTTTGACTTTGTGGTTGGATACTGCTTGCTTGACTTTCGAAGAGACTATGCCTTTGTATTATCTTTCTACTAATGCATTTGCGGAAGAAGGTGTGAAAACTAGAAACTATTTGATGAATACATTGGATTCTGCAGAGGTTAAGGGTTATGCTTATGAGGCTGCTGGCGCTGAGGCTGTTCGTGCTGCATTTATCGCTGGTTCTGTATGCGGTATAGATTCTATCGCAATCAAGGGTGATACAATCAATGCGATGAACTTGAATCCGGCTGCTGTCGCATTTGAGGTCGCTGCTGAGTATAGCGATGAGGCTTACAAGATCCTTTCTGTTCAAGAATATTTGAATCCGGCTTATGATGAGGAAGCCGCTGAAGAGCAAGGTGAAGAGTATGATGTAGAGAAATATTTACCTCGTAATGCTTATTTGGCTCATTTGAACAATGTTGTTTATTGGACAACTGATCCTGAGCAAGCAGAAGTATTCAAGGTAATGACAACTAGCACTCCTACATCTAATGACAAGATCGCTGCTGAGTCTGCTATCTCTGTTATCGCTAACGATGGTACTGTAACAATCCAAGGTGCCGCTGGCAAGTCTGTTGTTATCTCTAACATCTTAGGTAAGGTGGTTGCTGAGACAGTTCTTTCATCTGATAACGCTACAATCGCTGTACCGGCAGGTATCGTAGCTGTAGCTGTAGAGGGTGAGGCTGCTGTTAAGGTGGTTGTTAAATAATTATTTTATTCGAAATGATACAGTAGAGGCGGGCACGTCCCGTCTCTATCTAAATATATTTAATTAAATAATTTCCACACAGCAAAGTATCCCGTGATGGGGGAACGTGTGGTTAATACTAAAGTAAAAAAGTTCTTCCGATAGTATTTCCGTGAGGAAGGAAACCGGATAAAAAATTGCTCCCGGCGATATTCGTATCGTCGGGACTTTTTTATGGTTCGGAAAGCTTTTATATAAATAAATGCGTATATTGCGGCAAGCTTATAATTTTAGAGTTTATGGAATATACCTTACTGATACTTCTATTACTGATCATGATTTGGATAAACTTGCGTAATAAGATATCCAAATCACAGGAGAAGACGGAGGAATTATCGAAAGAGATCGCTGCCTTGCGTAGACGTTTGGAGAATAGTTCGGAAGTTGCGGACGAGATAAAGGAACCGGAGCCTGAGATCTTGAAAGAGCCGGAAGTTTTCGTACAACCTGAACCTGTAAAGGCGATTGTCGAACCTGCGAGAAATCTTCAACCCCGGAAGGTGCGGAAGCCTGTCAATTATGAGAAATATATCGGTGAGAATTTATTCGGTAAAATCGGTATCCTGATACTCGTCTTGGGTATGGGTCTTTTCGTGAAGTATGCGATAGATAAGGAATGGATAAACGAGACCTTGCGTACGATCCTTGGCTTTGGGATGGGCGGATTACTTCTATTCGTGGCTTGGCGTTTGAAGGATTCCTATCGTACTTTTAGCTCTTTGCTGGCGGGAGGCGCTTTTGCGATCTTTTATGTAACGGTGGCGATCGCCTATCATTATTACGGGCTGTTCAGCCAAACGGTCGCTTTTATCTTGCTTGTATTGTTTACCGGGTTTATGTCGTCTTTATCTATACTCTATAATCGTAGGGAACTGGCGATTATCGCTTTGGTGGGTGGATTTATCGCTCCATTCTTAGTGGGTAGCGGAGATGGAAGTTATTGGGTGCTGTTTACCTATGTCATGATCTTGGACCTAGGGATGTTCGGGCTATCTATCTATAAGAAGTGGGGGGAATTGCCTGTAATTTGTTTTGCCTTGACTTGGATCGTCTTTGCGGGTTATACGTATGCTGCGGATCTGGATTTGATGGGAAGTGTCCAATTAACGCATTTACTTATTTTCTCTATCGCCTTCTATTTGATCTTCTTATTATCGGTCGCTTCCATCGTGCGAATCAATATCCGGGGGATCAATCAATATTTATTAGGAGTGATCGGATTGAACAATTTCGTATTCCTGTTCTTTGCCCTTTGTCTCCTGCAGAATATGGAGCTTGAGCGGAATTACAAAGGTCTGGTAACCCTTTTTGTTGCGGCTATTAACTTCGCTCTTTTCTTTTGGATCAAACGGAAAGGGGAACCTTTCACTTTCTTGATGCATACGTTATTGGGTATCGCTCTTACGTTCGTATCGGTGACGATCCCGATCCAACTGGAAGGGACCTTTATTACCTTGTTTTGGGCTTCAGAGGTAATGATTATTCTCTGGTTCTATAGTCGTTTCCGTCTGCGGGTTTACGAGATATTCGTTTGGGTACTTCCGGTCTTGACGCTGGGCTCTTACGGAATGGATGTCTTCCACGGATGTATGAAGGCTCGGTACGGAGATTCTTCCCTATTTATAAATGGCTTGTTCGCTACCGGTATTTTTACGGGGTTATCGTATTGGGTAGACGCTTGGTTGGTACGTCCGACAAGGATCTCGACGAAAGGGCCTCTCTTGACGGGATGTGTCGTATTATATATAGCCTTTGTTTTCGATTTCTATTCATATGTAGATCCTTCGATCGTGTCCTTTAGCTATATCGAGACATTTACGGTGGCGGTTTTATTTGCTGCGAATGTTTTATTAGGGAAAAGCTATTTGCCTGTGTCAAGAAATGCGGGGGGATATGGACTACTCTTGGGGCTATCTTTATCCCTGTTCGGAGGAATGTCTTTGTGGGTCGGGTATGATGATCTCTTTATTCCCCGGTTCCTGCTATGGGTTTCCTTGCTTTTAATCGGGGGGCATATTTTTGTCTTGGGACGGTACTATTATAAGGCATTCGACGCAAGAGAAAAGCGTACGCATGGGATGACCTTATATATTTGTTTGCTGTCTACGATATTACTGGCCGTGGGAACGAATAATTTGTTGAATCAGTTGGGCTTGCCGGATGAATTAAGCGCAGGTTTCTCTATCTCGTTGAGTCTTGCCGGTTTTATGCAAATGGCGGTGGGAATGCGATTGCATCTGAAAGTTGTCCGGATGATTAGTTTGGCCACCTTCTCGATCGTATTGCTAAAGTTGGTGATGGTGGATCTGTGGCTCTTGCCTACGATCGGGAAGGTGGTCGTCTTTATAATCTTGGGAGTTATCTTATTGATTCTCTCCTTCTTGTACCAGAAGTTGAAAACCGTCTTGTTCGATGATAGCTTATAGGATATCCGCTAGTTTCTCCAGCCCCATGCTATGAGAGCCTTTGATCAAGATATGATAGCCCTTTAACGGCTGTTTCCGAAGCTCTTCCACCATTGCCTCCGTGGTAGCGAAGGGGGAGAACTCTTTGCCTACCTTGGAGAAATGCTCGCCGCAGAGGAACACCTTGTCGAACTGGCCTTTCTTGATCTGTGCGACAACCTCCGCGTGTAATTCGTCGCTAGTTGGTCCAAGCTCGCGCATATCTCCAAGGATGATAGCTTTAGGCTGTACGGGCATGGTGATGAAATTGTCCAGAGCTACTTTCATGCTACTCGGATTTGCGTTGTAAGCATCGATAATCAATTCGTTATTATCGGTTTTCTTGAACTGAGAACGGTTATTGGTAGGCTCGTAAGCGGCGATAGCACGGCTGATACGCTCTGCCGGGATCTTGAAGAAGCGGCCTACGGCGACGGCGGCCAATACATTATCTAGGTTATAACTACCGATTATATGTGTTTCGACGGTATGCAACTTTCCTTGTTGCTTCCAATTGAACACTAAGAAAGGATCGCAACTGACTACCTGTCCGGACGCGAAAGCATCATCCCCGTTTCCATATGTGATTTGTTCGATGCCTTTGGCGATAGACTGAAGGTACTCGTTCTCTTTCTTGATAAATATCTTGCCTTTGGAGCGACGGATATAATCATATAACTCCCCTTTTGTCCGGATCACACCCTCGAAAGAACCGAAGCCTTCCAGATGGGCACGGCCTACGTTCGTGATGATGCCATAGTTAGGATGGACGATATCCACTAATTCCTTGATGTCTCCCGGATGGCTGGCGCCCATCTCGATAACCGCCATCTCATGGTCATGAGTCAATCGGAGCAAGGTCAAGGGAACGCCAATATGGTTATTGAAATTCCCTTCGGTATATAGTAAATTGAATTTCGTTGAGAGCACGGCGGCCAATAACTCTTTGGTCGTGGTCTTGCCATTTGTTCCGGTAATCCCGATGATCGGCAATCCCAGTACCTTGCGGTGATGGTGCGCTAATTGTTGCAAGGTCTTCAGCACGTTATCAACAAGGATCGTGCGTTCGCCTATATAATAATCGGGATTGTCTATGACGGCATAGACACAGCCGGATGCCAAGGCTTTCCCGGCATATTGATTTCCGTCGAATTTATCACCTTTTAAGGCGAAGAAGATAGAACCCTTCGGACAGTTCCGGCTATCTGTCGTTATTTGAGGGTTATGTATAAATAAATCATAGAGGTCGATAATACTCATGACTGTATCGCGTTAAATATTTATTCCTGTCTAATTCGGCGCAAATGTAGCAATTAAATAAAGAATGAAGAATCTAGAAGGAGATTTTAAGAGAGAAACCTGTATCTTTGCTGGAAATAAGGAAAGATCATGTTAGATAAAATGCTCAATATTAGAGGGACACTTACTTCTTTAGCGACACCGTTGGTGATGGGAATCTTGAATATTACCCCTGATTCTTTTTATGCGGGCAGCCGCAAACAGACCGAGACCGCTATCGAGGACCGTATCCGGGAAATCTTATCGGAGGGAGGGGATTGGATCGATATCGGTGGTTATTCATCCCGTCCGGATGCCGCTGAGGTTACCCCGGAGGAAGAGATGCGCCGTTTGGAGTTTGCCTTACATATATTAAATAAGCATTACCCGGATATCCCGGTGTCCGTAGATACGTTTCGTGCGGGGATTGCCCGTCGTTGCGTAGAGGAATATGGAGTGGCTGTCATTAACGATATCTCCGGCGGTGAGTTGGATGCGGATATGTTCCAAACGGTAGCGGATTTGAAGGTGCCTTATATCATGATGCATATGCGTGGAACCCCTCAAACTATGCAGAGGCATACTGATTACCCGGATATGATGGAGGAGATCATGCTGTACTTTTCCCGGAAGGTACGCCAGCTTCGGCTTTTAGGGGTGAATGATATCATCCTCGATCCCGGCTTTGGCTTTAGTAAGACGTTGGAGCAGAATTACCAATTGATGAGCCATTTAAAGGAGTTCTCTATTTTTGAGTTGCCTTTATTAGTTGGAGTCTCCCGTAAAAGCATGATTTATAAATTACTGGGTGGAACCCCTGCGGATAGCTTGAACGGAACGACTGTATTGAATACGTACGCTCTCTTGAACGGCGCTAATATCCTTCGTGTACATGATGTGCGGGAAGCAGTGGAAGCCATTCGCGTCATAGGTCAAATGACCAACAAATAATTTTCAATTTTCAACTTTCAATTCTCAATTAACTATGTGGATGCATTTCGGTATAAAAGACTTGATTGACGTATTGCTGGTGGCTTTCTTCCTGTACCAGACCTATAAGTTGATGAAAAGCTCGGGCACATTGGCTATATTCAGTGGAGTCGTATCATTCATCGTCGTATGGATCTTGATCTCGCAGGTATTGGAGATGCGGTTGATGGGGGCCATCTTGGATAAGTTTATTAGCGTAGGTTTCGTGGTTTTGGTAATCCTCTTCCAAGACGAGATCCGCCGTTTCCTGTTGGCGTTAGGTTCGCACCGGGGCTGGAAATTCCTAGGGAAACTTTTTTCCAAGCGAGGAGGCGATCCGGAGAAAGAAGGGAAGTTTGTCGCCCCTGTTGTCTTGGCCTGTATGAATATGGCCCGGAAAAAGACGGGTGCCTTGATCGTGATCCAGCAAGATATGGACTTGACTATCTATGAGCATACGGGCGAGATGTTCAACGCCGATGTAAATGCCCGCTTGATCGAGAATATATTCTTTAAGAACAGCCCGTTGCATGATGGTGCCATGATCATAGCCGATAACCGGATCAAGGCGGCCGGTTGTATCTTGCCGGTCGCCCAGAACGCTACCCTTCCCAAGGATATGGGATTGCGCCATCGTTCCGGGTTGGGGATGTCATTGGAGACAGATGCGCTGGTTATTATTGTCTCGGAGGAGAGAGGAAAGATCTCCGTGGCCCATAAAGGTAAGTTAAGTGTGAATGTGACAGCGGAAGAACTGCAACAAATACTCTCCGGGGAGCGGGAAGTGACGAATTACTGTTAAAAGATCTGAAACTGGTATCTCTACCTGTAATTCTTTTGCCTATTTTGTAAACTCTATATTGCATTATGCCTAATTTTGTAGCCGGATTACGAGTACAATTATTAAATAATATAAAATATCTTCCGCTATGGATTTAATGCAAGACATTATTGCGCGCGCTAAAGCTGACAAGCAGCGTATTGTTCTTCCCGAAGGTACCGAGGAAAGAACTCTTAAAGCTGCCGACCAATTACTGGCCGACGGTGTAGCAGACATTATCTTAATTGGAAACCCCGCTGAGATCAAGGAGTTGGCGGCTGGTTTCGGACTGAACCACATCGGTGAGGCAACTCTTGTCGATCCGAAAAATCACGAGAAGAAAGCCGCGTATGCAGACTTGCTTTTCCAACTTCGCCAAAAGAAGGGTATGACTCCCGAGAAGGCTGCGGTTCTAGTTGAAGATCCTTTGTTCTTGGCTTGTTTGATGATCAAGGCGGGTGACGCTGACGGTGAGATCGCCGGTGCTGAGAATACGACGGGTAATGTATTGCGTCCTGCTTTGCAAATTATCAAGACGGCTTCGGGCATGAAGTGTGTTTCCGGTGCGTTCCTTATGTTCACGAAGACTCCTCAATATGGGGATGATGGTATTTTGGTATTTGCCGATTGTGCGGTTATGCCAAACCCGAACGCGGAAGAGTTGGCTAGCATCGCTGTCGCTACCGCCGCTACGGCTCGTAATATCGTAGGCGTTGAGCCTCGTGTGGCTATGTTGAGCTTCTCTACGAAGGGTAGCGCTTCTCACGAGATGGTAGATAAGGTAGTGGAGGCTACTCGTTTGGCTAAGGAGATGGCTCCGGATTTGAAGATCGACGGAGAGTTGCAGGCCGATGCGGCTTTGGTTGAGGCTGTAGGTAGCAAGAAAGCTCCGGGTAGCGAGATCGCCGGTAAAGCGAATGTTTTGGTATTCCCGACTTTGGAGGTGGGTAATATCGCTTATAAGCTGGTTCAACGTTTGGGTGGCGCTGAGGCTGTCGGTCCGATCCTTCAAGGTATGGCTGCTCCGGTGAACGACTTGTCTCGCGGTTGCTCCGTAGACGATATTTATAAGATGGTAGCGATCGCTTGTAATCAATCCATCGGTTTGAAATCCGCAAAATAATATAATAATCCTAACGACTTAATAATATGAAGATTCTAGTATTGAACTGCGGTAGTAGTTCTATCAAATATAAGTTATTCGATATGACCTCCGGTGAGGTTATGGCTCAAGGCGGTATCGAGAAAATCGGTTTGCCGGGCGCGTTCTTGAAATTGACGGACAAGGATGGCAAGAAGGTGGTTATCGAGAGAGAGATCCCCGGCCATCAAGAAGGCATCGAGTTTATCCTGAGCGTGTTGACCGACGCTACTTATGGCTGCATCAAGGACTATAAGGAGATTGATGCCGTGGGCCATCGCGTGGTACATGGTGGCGAGGAGTTCGCTTCCAGTGTATTGATCAATCAGGATGTAATCAATAAGGTAATCGAGTGCTCTGATTTGGCTCCGCTTCATAACCCGGCTAACTTGAAGGGTGTTCGGGCGATGGAGGCTTTGATCCCGGGTATTCCTCAAGTAGCGGTGTTTGATACGGCTTTCCATCAGACCATGCCGGATTATGCGTATATGTATGGTTTGCCTTACGAGATGTACAAGAAATATGGCGTACGTCGTTATGGCTTCCACGGAACCAGTCATCGATATGTATCCCGTCGTGCTTGCGAGATCTTAGGTGTTCCTTATGAGGATCAGAAGATTATCACGGCTCACGTAGGTAACGGTGGTTCTATCACCGCTATCAAGAATGGTAAGAGCGTGGATACTTCCATGGGCTTGACTCCGGTTGAGGGTCTGTTGATGGGTACTCGTTGCGGCGACGTGGATGCGGGTGCTTTGTCTTTCATCATGGATAAGGAAGGCATGGATGGTGCCGGCCTTTCCGACTTGATCAATAAGAGAAGTGGTGTTGCCGGTCTTTCCGGAATCTCTTCCGATATGCGTGAGATCGAGGCTGCCGTAGCTGCCGGAAATCCGCGTGCGATCATGACCTTGAACGTATATAACTACCGCATCAAGAAATATATAGGCGCTTATGCCGCCGCTATGGGTGGTTGTGATATCTTGGTTTGGACCGGTGGTGTCGGCGAGAACCAATGGGCGACCCGTCGTGCGGTTTGTGAGAACATGGAATACATGGGCATGAAGATCGATGTAGAGAAGAACGAGGGCATGCGTGGCGAGGAGATGGTAATCAGCACTCCGGACAGTAAGGTGACTATCATCGTCGTTCCTACGGATGAGGAATTCATGATCGCTGCCGATACCTTGGAGATCTTAGATAAAAAATAACCAGTAACGTTTCATATAATTTTAGCTAATCCTCGCAGCTTACAAAACACGGGGTTAGTGTTTAGATCGCCCCGACACCGGTTGGGGCGATCTTTTTTATGCGAATATCGGATTATTCGTTACTTTTGCGGAATTACATATTAAATATATACAAAACATGGCTCAATACAAACGTATCTTATTAAAATTAAGCGGGGAGTCGCTGATGGGTGGTAAACAATATGGGATCGATGAGGTCCGCTTGAATGAATATGCGGCACAGATCAAGGAGATCGCCGAGATGGGCGTACAGATCGGTATCGTGATTGGTGGCGGTAATATTTTCCGTGGATTGAGTGGCGCTTCCAAAGGTTTCGATCGGGTAAAAGGAGACCAAATGGGTATGCTGGCGACGGTAATCAATAGCTTGGCGCTTAGCTCCGCATTGGTCGCTCAAGGCGTGAATGCGAAGGTTTTGACCGCTATCCGTATGGAACCGATCGGCGAGTTCTATAATAAATGGCGTGCGATCGAGTTGCTGGAACAAGGTAACGTGGTCATCATGTCCGGCGGTACGGGTAATCCGTTCTTTACTACGGATACCGGATCTTCCTTGAGAGGTATCGAGATCGAGGCGGATGTCATGCTGAAAGGTACCCGTGTGGACGGTATTTACACCGCTGATCCGGAGAAAGATCCTACGGCTACCAAGTTCTCCGATATTACGTATGATGAGATCTATACCCGGGGCCTGAAGGTAATGGACTTGACCGCTACCACGATGTGTAAAGAGAACAACCTCCCGATCATCGTATTCGATATGGATACCAACGGCAACTTGAAGAAAGTGATGAGCGGAGAGAATATCGGGACACTGGTGCATAATTAGTGCCATTAACCGATGACACGGCAGTGCCATGCTGGTGGTACTGTCGTGCCACAGGCATGGCAAGGTTGTGCCAGCCCTGTGGCAAATACGTTAGACCTTTATTCTTGTATATGAAGCATCCCTTTTTACTAGTATGGTTAACCTTGATCGTCTTGTGTGGCTGCACAAGCTCGGGGAAACAGAAGAAGCACGTTATCGGCCTCTCCCAATGTATGCTGGACGATGCTTGGCGGCAAGCCATGATTAACGATATGCGTATCGAAGCCTCCAACTATGATGACGTGGAAATTATTATAAAGGACGCGCAAAACAATAACGAGACACAAATACAACAAATACGAGACTTGATCCGCCAAAAGGTGGATGTCTTGATCATCTCCCCTTACCAATCCGAGCCGATCACGGCAGTTGCCGAGGAAGCGTACCGTGCCGGAATCCCGACGATCATTACAGATCGCAAGGTAAATACCGATCAATACACCTCTTTTGTCGGGGCGAACAATTATGAGATCGGACTAGCGGCAGGCAATTACGCCGCCAATTATCTTCCCCCGAACGCTATTATCTTAGAGATATGGGGACTCACGCAAACCTCCCCGGCGCAAGAGCGACATAAAGGTTTTGTCGATGCCTTGCGAGAAAGGGAGGATCTTTCTTTCCGTAAGATAGAAGGACAATGGCTGGTCGATACCGCCCGGATGGAGCTTCGGAAGTTAGAGCATCCCGAGCAGATAGATTTCGTTTACGCCCATAACGACATGATGGCCATAGCCGCCCGGGAATACTTTATGGCATGGGATTCCATCCGAGGACGGGAGTTGCGGATTATCGGCGTTGATGCCGTGGCGGGTGCCGGTCTGGAAGCCGTGGAAGATGGACGGATCAATGCCTCTTTCCTCTATCCGACAGGAGGGGAGCAAGTGATTCGCACGGCTATGCGTATCATTCAAGGGGAGCCGGTGGATAAGTTTATCCCTCTTCGTACGGCTCCGGTAGATCATCAGTCTGCCCGCACCTTATTGTTGCAAGCGGACCAACTCCAGAAATATAGGCAACGTATCGAGGCGCAGCGTTCCCGCATCGACGGTTTGTCCGACCGGTTTTATTTCCTGCGAAACTCTTTAGGGGTGATCTCCTTATTGATGATCGGTTTTATCGCCCTTTCCATTTACGCCTTTTACATAAACCGGAAGATGAGGCAGGCGAATCGTAAGCTAATCTCCTTGAACGCGGAGATGAAAGAGGTGACGGCGCAGAAACTCCAATTCTTTACGAATGTCTCTCACGAAGTACGTACGCCCTTGACCTTGATTCTCGCTCCTTTGGATCGCCTGATAATCTCCTTGCGGGAATCTCCTTACGCCTCGGATCTCGGGTTGATCCAGAAGAACGCCAACCGTTTGTTGCGTGTGATCAATCAGATCTTGGACTTCCGGAAGGTGGAAGGCAAGCAAGAGAAACTAGCGGTACGGGAAATCGATTTGGTCCCTTTCGTTGGCGAGATCAAATCTTATTTTGACAGTATGGCCTCGGTACGTGCGATCGCCTATACGTTCACTTCTTCGATAAAACAATGTACGCTATGGATCGATCCGGACCTGTTGGAGAAGGTATTTGTCAATCTTCTCTCGAACGCCTTTAAGTTTACGCCGGAGGGAGGTAGCGTGCGGATAGAGCTGACAGAAGAGGAGGATCGGGTTTTTATACAGGTTATCGATACGGGAAGTGGTATCCAACCCGGTAACCTTCCGCATTTGTTTGACCGTTTCTATACGGAGGATCGGTCGATGGGAACTGGGATCGGATTACATTTGGTAAAGGAATATATACATATGCACGGAGGGGAGATCCGTGTGGAGAGCGAGCCGGGACAAAGGACTACCTTTACGGTTTGCCTGCGGAAAGGAAAGGCGCATTTCGAGGATAGCGACCTGATGGAAACGTCCGTATCCCATCAAGCCTACGAAGCCTCCCGGTTGGACGATTCGGAAACCCATAAGATGCTTTCCAAAACCTATCCTTATACGATACTTATCACCGAGGATGACGATGAGGTTCGCTGCTTTTTGGAACGTGAGCTTAGCCCTCATTTCAAGACCCGGACGGCCGCGAACGGGAAAGATGCCTTGCGGGTATTGGAAGAGGAGGAGATATCATTGGTAGTAAGCGATGTGATGATGCCGGAGATGAATGGTTTCGAACTTTGCCGGATGATCAAGTCGCAACTTCCCTTTAGCCATATCCCGGTGATCTTATTGACCGCCTTGACCGATGAGCGCCAACGGATTTTCGGGATTACCGGCGGAGCGGACGATTATATACAGAAGCCTTTCCATACGGATTACGTGAAGATCAAGATTATCCACCTATTGCAAGAGCGCCAGAAGTTACGGGAACGTTTGTTGGAGAAGTTGCGGGATAATAAGCTCCTTCTGTCCGAGCCGGAGAAGGTGGAGAGCATCGATGACGCCTTTCTGCGTAAGTTCGCGGAACAGATCGAGGCCGTTTACGCGGACCCCGAATATAATGTGGAGAAACTAAGCGAGACCTTGGGATTATCCCGGGGGCACCTTCACCGGAAGATCAAGGAGCTTACCGGAACCGCACCCGTCGAGTTCTTGCGTACCTATCGCTTGAATAAGGCGACCCAGTTGTTGAGGCAGAACGCGTACACGGTGAGCGAGGTCGCTTACCGAACCGGTTTCTCCTCACCCGCTTACTTCTCCAAATGCTTCAAGGCGGTCTACGGGGTTACGCCTACCGAGTATCAATAACATTTGTACGATCTTTATCACAAATGTCATATCTCCTCACCTTTAAGGGATAAGTGTTTTTCTATCCGGAAGAATCCTATTAATTTTGGCGGAGAATCAAACAATATTATCCTTTAATCCGTTCGTTTATGAAACAACAAACAAAGAGACTTCTGAAGAGTTTATGTATGGCTGTCGGTATCATTTTATTGAGCGCGGTCGATCCGTTGGCCGGATATGCGGCAGAACGTACTATAGATATAAAGCATCTGGGCGAAGGGCAAAGCATTGTCCGTGTGGATGCGCGAGCCAAATATTTGTTGCTTCCGGTCGAGGAGTCCTCGCCGGAATCCAAGTTGTATATGATTGTCGATAATGACGTGGTACGGACTTTCAATGTTCGTTTGGCGGTGAATAAGGTGGATTATTTCGTTCCGGTAGATCTCTCGGGGTATGCGGATAAGCATATCTCCTTCAACTTCCAGCTTGCCCCGGAATCGGCTCTTTGCTGGAAAGAGATGAAGCTATCCGATCAGTTTGATTCGTCTAACCGGGAGAAATTCCGTCCGGCCTATCATTTCTCGCCGGCTTGGGGATGGATGAATGATCCGAACGGCATGGTGTACAAGGATGGTGAGTATCATTTGTTCTATCAATACAATCCGTATGGCTCGATGTGGGGGAATATGCACTGGGGGCATGCGATCAGCAAGGACTTGATTCATTGGGAGCATCAACCGGTGGCGATCGCCCCGGATGCCTTGGGTACGATCTTCAGCGGTAGCTGTGTGGTGGATAAGGATAATACCGCGGGGTTTGGCGCTGGCGCTATCGTGGCTTTCTATACCTCGGCCAGCGACCGGCAAGTGCAGAGTATGGCCTATAGCTTGGACAACGGCCGAACGTTCAAGAAATATGACCGGAATCCGATCCTTACTTCTACGCAACGTGATTTCCGTGACCCGAAAGTCTTCTGGCATAAGGAATCCAATAAATGGATCATGGTACTCGCCGTAGGGCAGGAGATGCAACTCTATTCTTCTCCCAATTTGAAGGACTGGACGTATGAGAGCAGTTTCGGGGAAGGACAAGGAGCGCATGCGGGCGTTTGGGAATGCCCGGACTTGATCGAGCTTCCGGTGAAGGGCACGGAATTGAAGAAGTGGGTCTTGATCTGTAATATCAACCCCGGTGGTCCGTTTGGCGGCTCCGCTACCCAATATTTCGTAGGTGCGTTCGATGGGAAACAGTTCGTGAATGAATCCCCGGCCTTGACCAAATGGATGGATTACGGCAAGGATCATTACGCTACGGTAACTTGGAGTAACGCCCCGGAGGACCGGAAGATCGCCTTGGCTTGGATGAGCAATTGGGAATACGCGAATAACGTGCCGACCTTGCAATACCGGAGTGCGAATTCGGTTCCTCGCGACTTGGTTCTTTATACGAAAAACGGGCAGACGTACTTGAGCAGCACCCCGTCTCCCGAGGTGTTGAAGTTGAGAGGGAAAGCCCAGAAGAAAGGTTCCTTCAAGGTGGACCGCTCCCATGAGGTCAATCCGGTACTTCCCGATCCGACGGGAACCTATGAGATCGAGATCAAGTTTAAGAACAACGGGGCCGATATCATGAGCTTCCAGCTGTTTAACTCGAAAGGCGAGGAGGTGGAGATGCGTTATAATCTTCTGGATAATACGTTCACGATGGATCGCCGTAACAGCGGGATCACGGATTTCAGCAAGACATTCGCCACGGCTACCTCGGCCCCGATCTCCGCCGCTAAGGAATATACCTTGCGTTTGCTGGTAGATAAATCCAGCATAGAGGCTTTCGACGGGAATGGGGAGTTTGTCATGACCAACCTAGTCTTCCCGGAAGAACCGTATAATCGCATTAGCTTTCATGCCAAGGGAGGAGCGTTCACGGTTACGTCATTAACCATTTATCCCTTCAAATAATTAAAAACAAAATATATCATGGAAAAGAGTAAACCTGTAGTAGTAGGCATTGGTGAATTATTGTGGGATGTCTTCCCGGACGTGAAGAAAGCCGGTGGAGCGCCGATCAATTTTGTGTATCACGCTACCCAATTAGGAGCGGAAGGTTATGCGATCAGTGCCGTGGGCAACGACGTGTTCGGAACCGAGATTATTCAGGAATTGGATAAGAACGGTATCGATAGTAATTATATCAGTACGGTGGAATATCCGACCGGAAGCGTGATGGTAGAGCTAAAGAACGGCATCCCTTCCTATACGATCATCGAAGGTGTGGCATGGGATCATATCCCGCTTACCCAAGCGTCTATCGACCTGATGAAACGTGCGGACGCCGTATGCTTCGGAACATTGGCGCAACGTGCTGCGGAATCTCGTGAGACGCTTCGTACCTTACTTTCTTATATGCCTAGTCATGCCTTGCGCTTCTTCGATATCAATATCCGCCAGCATTTCTACTCGAAGGAATTGATCGAATCGTTGCTCGAATTGGCGAACGTATTCAAGATCAATGATGAGGAATTGGAAATGCTTCGCCCGATGTTTGGTCTGGAAGGCACGATAGAGGATATGTGTCGCTGGTTCATGAAGAAATATGGTTTGCGCTATTTGGTACTTACGGCCGGGGCGGAGTATAGTACGATCTTTTCCGAGGAGGAGGTCTCTACGATTCCTACCCCGAAGGTACAGGTGGTAGATACGGTAGGCGCCGGCGATTCTTTCTCCGGGGCGTTTATTTCATCGATCTTAACCGGAAAACCTTTACGTGAGGCACATGAGAAAGCGGTAAAAGTAGCCGCTTATGTTTGTACGCAGAGTGGCGCATGGCCTGCTTACCCTAAAGATTTATAAGCCATGAGCGAGAAGACTTCATCCTTGAAATTGATTCCCGTGATGTTGGCGTTCTTCGCCATGGGATTCGTGGACTTAGTGGGAATCGCCTCTAATTACCTGAAAGCGGATTTAGGCTTGAGTGATTCGGAGGCGAATATCTTCCCGTCGCTCGTGTTCTTCTGGTTCTTGATCTTCTCCGTCCCGACGGGGATGTTGATGAACCGTATCGGGCGGAAGAAGACCGTGTTATTGAGCTTGATCGTAACGTTTCTTTCGCTAATGATCCCGATCTTCGACGACGCATATATGGTCATGTTGATATCCTTCTCCCTGTTGGGTATCGGCAACGCTTTGATGCAGACTTCCTTGAACCCGTTATTATCGAATATCGTAAGCGGGGATAAACTAGCTAGTTCTTTGACATTCGGTCAGTTCGTGAAGGCGATCGCCTCCTTCTTGGCGCCTTATATCGCCATGTGGGGTGCTACCCAAGCGATACCGTCGATGGAACTCGGTTGGCGTGTCTTGTTTCCGGTCTATATGGTGATCGCCGTGATCGCTATCCTGCTATTGGGAGCTACCACTATCCACGAGACCAAAGAGGAGGGGCGGCCCTCCACCTTTGGCGAATGTCTGGCTTTGCTGGGCAAGCCTTTTATCCTGCTTTGCTTTATCGGTATCATGTGCCATGTGGGGATCGATGTAGGGACGAATACGACCGCCCCGAAGATCTTGATGGAACGTCTGGGCATGACGTTGGCCGACGCAGGCTTCGCCACGAGCCTCTATTTCATATTCCGTACGGCGGGATGCTTCTCCGGGGCTTTTATCTTGCGAAAAGTCTCTCCGAAAGGATTCTTCGCCTTTAGTGTTTTCTTGATGTTATTGGCGATGATCGGTTTGCTGCTATTTCATTCGAAAGAGATCATCTATGCTTGTATCGCCTTGATCGGCTTTGGAAACTCGAACGTCTTTCCCATTATTTTCGCCCAAGCTCTGCTTTCTATGCCGAATAAGCAGAATGAGGTGTCTGGTTTGATGATTATGGGACTGTTTGGCGGCACGATCTTCCCGATCTTTATGGGCGTGGCATCCGATATGTTGGCTTCTCAAGTAGGAGCAGTGCTGGTGTTGTGCGTGGGCGTAGCCTACTTACTATTCTTTACGCCTAAGTTAAGTAAACAGTGAGGGCGATAAGCTTTTATACGGTATTATAAATCTTTTGTTAGGGAGTATTTTAATTATATGTTTGCGAAGTTGGAAATCTTTATTACTTTTGTTAATTAAAAGATTCGCAAACAAAAAACGTATATTTATGATAGATACGAAACAATTGATCAAAGCAGGGGAAGAGAAGATGACGTTCGCCATTGAGTATCTGGACGAGCAATTGTCTCACATTCGGGCTGGTAAGGCTAATCCGAAAATCCTCGATTGTGTGAAGGTAATGTATTATGGGGCGCCTGTTCCTCTTACTAACGTGGCTACGGTGACGGTTCCGGACGCACGGACTATCATGATCACTCCGTGGGAGAAGAAGATCATCCGCGATATTGAGAAAGGTATTCTGGATTCTGAGTTAGGTATCACGCCGGAGAATAACGGTGAGGTGATCCGCTTAGGTATTCCTCCGTTGACTGAGGAGCGTCGCCGTCAATTGGTGAAACAATGTAAGCAGGAGGCGGAGAACGCGAAGATCAGCGTTCGTAGCGCTCGTCGTGACGCTATCGAGGCTTTGAAGAAAAGCATCAAGTCTGATGGGGTTCCCGAGGACGTAGAGAAAGATGCCGAGGCAGAGGTTCAGAAAATCCATGATAAGTTTATCAAAAAGATCGATGAGCTTTACGCCGCTAAAGAAAAAGAAGTAATGACCGTTTAAATAATTGAAAGTTGAAACTTGGGAATTGAGAATTAAGGAACCCCATTGAGTCCTTATTCCAATTCTCAATTTTCAATTCTCAATTTTCAATTCTCATGAGGGGACTGGTAATAAAAAACACAGGTAGTTGGTATACGGTCCGTACGGAAGACGGGCGAGATATAGAGAGTAAGATCAAGGGTAACTTTCGTCTGAAAGACATAAAGAGTACCAATCCGGTCGCGGTAGGAGACCGTGTCGTAATCGATATTAATAAAGAAGGAACCGCTTTTATTACAGAGATCGAGGAGCGTAAGAACTATATCATCCGTCGTGCCTCTAACTTATCGAAGCAATCGCATATTATCGCCGCGAATTTGGATCAGGCGATGCTGATCGTTACAGTGAATTATCCTATAACAACAACGATATTTATCGATCGCTTCTTGGCGACAGCCGAGGCTTATCGTGTTCCCGTTAAATTAGTTTTCAATAAGATTGATCGTTATAATAATGAGGATCAAAGAGCGTTGGAGAATTTAATCGAGTTGTATACCTCGATTGGTTATCCCTGTTCGACGCTATGTGCCCGGGCCGAGGAAGGTTTGGATGCCTTGAAAGCGGATCTAAAAGATAAGATTACGCTTTTGTCCGGCCATTCGGGTGTCGGAAAATCCACGATTATCAATAAACTGGTGCCGGGGGTGAATCTCCGTACCGGTGATATCTCCGAATATCATAACAAAGGAATGCATACGACCACCTTTTCCGAGATGATTTCCCTTCCCGGGGGAGGCTATTTGATCGATACTCCGGGTATCAAAGGATTTGGAACGATCGAGATGGCGGACGCTGAGATCTCCCATTATTTCCGGGAGTTGTTTAAATACTCGGAAGAATGCCGTTTCAATAACTGCACGCACCGTCATGAACCGGGCTGCGCCGTCATTCAAGCCGTTAACGATGGGCTAATCAGCGAGTCCCGCTATAAAAGCTATCTAAGCATCTTGGATGATCGCATGGAAAGCAAGTACCGGGAAGAATTCTAACACATTATTACAACATCAAACGGCCGGCAGGCTCATACCGGTGATTTTACGGTATAGATCGAGCGCATATACATCGGTCATGCCGGAGATATAATCGAGTACGCATTGTATCTTGCCATATGTAGTAGGAGCGTTCGTGTCATATTGCTCCGGTATCCGTTGTAAGAGCAGTTTGCTGTAAGCATGCTCTTGGTTCATCACGGCCTCGGTCAAGCTGTCGATCAGATGGCTGAAAATATGATAACCGGCTAATTCAATGTCGAGTACTTCTTTTGCCTTATATATTTTCTTGTATGCTGTAGCCGAGCAATTAGCGTAAGCCTGCTTGGCTTGATCGCATATGTTACTGATTAACGGAGTGCTGTAGGTACCATTGAGGATGCTTTCCTCGTTCTCTAAAAAGACACGGGAACATTCATCCACTAATAGCCCGATAATACAAGAACGAAGATAGGCGATTTGCTCATTGGTATCGTCTACCATATGCATGACCTTGCGGATATGCTCCAACCGCTCTCCTTCGAAAAATCCCAATAATAGTTGTATGGCCTCTTCGGTGGTCAGGATATGTAGTTTGCAAGCATCTTCTATATCCATAATTTGATAGCAGATATCGTCTGCCGCCTCTACTAAGTAAACTAACGGGTAACGAAGAAATTTGTCCGGGGCTTCCGGGTTATGCCCGATCCCTAGCTCTTGGGCGATTTGCAGATAACTTCCCTCCTCCGACTGGAAAAAGCCGAATTTCCCTTTCTTTCCTGAATAGATGGATGCGTAAGGATATTTGATGATAGAGGCTAATGTGCTATATGTTAAGGCAAATCCCCCTTTCCTGCGTCCAATGAACTGATGGGTCAGCAACCGCATGGCGTTTGCGTTACCTTCAAAATGGACGAAGTCTTCCCAGCGTCCCCGTTCCTTCCGTACTTTCTCTTCTAGTTTTCGCCCATTCCCTTCGGAGAAGTAAGCGGAGATCGCTCTCTCTCCGGAATGCCCGAATGGAGGGTTTCCCATATCATGGGCAAGGCAAGCGGCTGATACGATGGAACCTATCTCTGGGAAGTTGATACTACCGTCCGGATATTTTTGGATAAGCCCTTTCGCTACGTTATTACCCAATGAACGTCCTACGCAGGATACTTCCAGACTATGTGTAAGTCGGTTATGCACAAAGATACTTCCCGGCAGGGGGAATACCTGTGTCTTGTTTTGTAGTCTTCGGAAAGGGGATGAGAAAATTAAACGGTCATAATCTCGTTGGAAATCAGTTCTCTCATGTTTCCGCTCGTGATACTCTTCCATCCCAAAACGCTTGCCGGATAATAGCTGGGTCCAGTTCATAGTCAATACATTAATATATATATATATCGCAAATGTAGAGATAATCTGTGCAAATCATTGAATATTTGTGGAAGAAATTAGAGTTAATGGTTAATTTCCTGATTGAGTTGTTTTCGAAGCTTGTAAATAGAGCTGTAATTTTATTCCAAGATGATAGTCAGATAGTGATTGGATGTTATAGGAGGAAGAAGATAATGAAGGAAAATTATGTTAATTGAAATTTGTTGTTAGTTTCATTAGAACTAAATCAAATTAACATATTTAATTTATTGAGGCATGATGAAAATTTGACTATGTGTTATCGCAAACACCTGAAAAAGTGAGGAACATACTGATTTTTGTTACGTTTTAACTTGTATGTATAGTTATTATATATATATTTGTCTGTCAAAACATGAAAACGACTTAGTTCTAATGATACTACGTTGTTATTATTATTTAAAATATAACCGTTTGATTTTAAATAGAAAGAGATTTTTGTATGAATATAATAATAACTTTAAACAAAAAAGAGTAAATGCCTATGCACTAAAAAAGAAAGAAAAGAGAGCCCGATCTCTCTAAAAAGAGTATGAAAATTAAAAAAGCACAAATGTAGAATCACTTAAATCAAAAACGATTTTTCATGAGAAAGTCATTTATCTTATTATTGGCGTTTTTTCTGTGTGTTACAGGATATGCACAGAAACTAACGATTAGTGGTGTCGTCATTGACAAGGATCTAAATGAACCACTAACAGGAGTGAACGTGTTAGTAAAAGGTACTACAACCGGTACCATTACTGATTTTGATGGAAAATATACCTTAGAGGCTGACGCAAACTCTATTTTGGTATTCTCTTATTTGAGTATGAAAACGATTGAGGAGCCAGTGAATGGCCGTACGAAAATCGATGTTACGATGGTTTCAGACGCAGAGGCTTTGGATGAGGTTGTCGTAACAGCGATGGGTATCAAACGTGAATCAAAGACTTTGACTTATTCCGCACAAACGGTAGGCGGTAAGGACTTGAACGAGATTAAGAATGTGAATATGATCAACTCTTTACAAGGAAAGAGCGCTGGTTTGCAGATTACCCCGAACTCTACGGGTGCGGGTGGTTCTTCTAAGATCTTATTCCGTGGTAATAAGTCTATTAGCGGTAGTAACCAACCGTTGATTGTTGTGGATGGTGTCCCTATGATGATGAGCGTATCTGATTCGCAGGTGAAGATGGCCTATGGCGGCGAACGTGATGGTGGTGACGCTATGTCTACTATCAATCCGGATGATATCGCGCAGATTACATTGTTGAAAGGTGCTTCCGCCGCTGCTTTGTATGGTGCGGTAGCGGCCAATGGTGCTATCATGATTACGACAAAATCCGCACAAGCCGGTAAGGTCGCTATTAATGTATCTAGTAATACGACGGTCGAATCAGCCATGTCTTTGCCGAAATTCCAAAATAATTATGGTATGAGTGACGAGGGCACATTTAGCTGGGGAAGTAAATTAGGAGCTACATCTCCGAATTACGCACGTAAATTCTATCAACCGGGTTATACAACGAATAACTCTATCTCTTTATCTGGTGGAACGGAGAATATTTCTTCTTATTTCTCTTACGCGAATGTCTCATCGAATGGTATTATGCCGGAGAATGATTATTTAAGTCATAATTTAATGGCTAAGGTTGGCTTTAACTTGTGGAAGAAAGTACATGTGGATGTAAGTGCCCGCTACAACAAGCAGCATATCGAGAATCAGCCTTCTGCCGGTTATTTGAATAACCCGATTACAGGTGCCTACCTGTTCCCGAGAGGTGAGGATTGGGATTACTACAAGAGTAACTATGAAGTATATGACGGGGTTCGTAACGTGAATGTTCATAACTGGACGAATACGAAACAAGAGCAATTCTCCAATCCTTACTGGATGTTGAATCGTCAGACTCCTATCACGGACCGTAACCGTTATGAATTTGGTGGTAGTGTTAAATATGATATCATGGAAGGTCTTTCTGTTACGGGGCGTTTGCGTTATGAACGTGGTGATGAAAAATGGATCTTGAACGAATATGCGTCTAGTACCGCGGGACGAAATTTATTGGGTACCATGAAAGATACCCGGACTTTCAGTGAGCAAACATATGCCGATGCGTTAGCAAGTTATAATAAAACTTGGGATGAGACTTATTCATTGTCCGTTACTGCTGGTGGTAGCTTTACGAAGACAAGCGCATCTAGCATCGAATTGATCGGTTGGGGTGATAAGGAGTTTAAAGTAAATAACGGTGTGATAACCCCGGGTGCTTATTATCCGAACATCTTCTCCCCGAAGAACTATTATACGATGCAAACCACAGAGACTCTGAAAGAAAAACGCTTGAACTCTGTGTTCGCTACTGCTCAGTTTGGATATAAGGAAGGTTTGTTCTTGGATGTCAGCGCTCGTAACGACTGGTCTTCTTCATTGGCGTTTACGGATGGTGTATCCTTTTTCTACCCGTCTGTTGGTGTAAGTGCTCTATTGGATAAATTCTTGGACTTTGGAAAGAATGTAGACCTATTTAAATTGCGTGCTTCTTATTCTATCGTGGGTAACGATGTGCCTATCTATGCTTCCAATAAACGTTATACGATTGGTGACCAAGGATCTATCGACCCGCCAGAAGAAGCTGCTTTTAGAACGTTGAAGCCAGAGAAGACGAACTCTTTAGAGGTTGGTTTTGATGGAACTTTCTTCCAGAATCGTTTCAATGTAAACTTGACGTATTATAAGACCAATACGAAGAATCAATATTTTAATATTACCGCTCCTTGGGAAACTGGTTTGAAGAACCGTTATATCAATGCCGGTAACGTAGAAAACCAAGGTTTTGAGGTTAGCTTAGGTTGGTATAATCAGTTTACGGACAATTTCAGCTGGAGTACGAATTTCAATTTCTCTTACAATAATAATAAAATCATTGAATTATCGAATGAGTTGAAAGATTGGACATTAGCTAGCTATTGTACAGGTGCGAAAGTGATTTTGACTGAAGGTGGTCATTTTGGTGACTTATATGTTCGTGATTTCAAGAGAGACGATAATGGTAAGCCGGTGAAAACTGAATCTGGCGCTCCTGAGTTGGGAGGTACGGATAATAAGGATTTGGTATATGTCGGTGATATGAACGCAAAAGTAAACATGGGTTGGACTAACACGTTCCATTACAAAGATTTTACATTGTCATTCTTGATTGATGCTAAGGTCGGTGGTAAGGTCTTGTCAATGACGGAAGCTACCTTGGATGGTTGGGGCGTATCAGAGCGTTCGGGTGCCGCTCGTGATGCAGGTGAAGTTGTGATTGATGGTGTTTCATTTGATCCTAAAGCATATTACACGACGACTGGAGGTACAAGTTATAACTCTAATATCTTGACTTCTCAGTATGTTTACAATGCGACTAATGTTCGTTTGCGTGAGTTGTCATTTGGTTATACGTTCCGTAACTTATTTGGAGCGAATAAGAATTTGACGGCTTCTATCATTGGACGTAATTTGTTCTTCTTCTATAAAGATGCTCCTATGGATCCGGATGTAGCGGCTGGTACAGGCAATGGCTGGCAAGGTGTGGATATGTTTGCGTTGCCAACATCTCGTAGCTTTGGTTTGAATTTAAAACTTAATTTCTAAATCTTGAGTATATCTTATGAAACTAAATAGAATTTTAAAATATGCCGCTGTATCGGCTTTGGTAGTATCTACCGGTGTTATGACCATGGGCTGTACAGATAATTTTGAAAATTTAAATACTGATCCCTATGAGGTTGATCCAGATGAACTTCCGTTCTCTGCCCAATTTAAGGAGCCATTCTCTTATGTCTATGCTCCGCAGCAGAACTTGTTCCAATATTGCTTCAACCTAAATATTGATTTGTTTAGCGGCTACTTCATGACTCCACATAACTTTAATGGTTCCGGTAATGTTGATTATGCGTTGAACCGTGGTTTCTGTGGTGGTATGTATGAGAATGTATATCTTCATATTTTCAACAATACCCGTCGTCTGATTGCTTCTTGTGATGAGCAAGGCTTAAGTGATTATGGAGCGATGATGCGTGTCGTACAAGCTTATGCGATCCAGATGTTGACGGATGCCTATGGCCCAGTGGCCTATAGTTCTGTTATCGAAGATCCTACGGGTGGAGCTTCTTTCTCTTATGATACTCAGGAAAGTGTCTACAATGCTTTGTTTACTTTGGTGGATGAAGCGATCGCTGGATTTAAGGGAACTGCATCTGTTGCGGATATGCAAGCATTTGACTATTGGTGTAATGGTGATATCGCTTTGTGGAAGAAGGTCGCTAATCAATTGAAACTACGTTTGGCTATGCGTATCGTAAAGGTGAACCCTACATTGGCGAAGCAAAAAGCGGAGGAAGCCGTTCAAGGAGGCGTATTGACTTCCGCTGATCGTGATATCTTGATCAACCAAGGTTTGAGCAATGAGTTGACTCGTATGTTTGAGTGGGGTGATTGTGGAATGAATGCTAGCTTAATCACGATGTTGGAAGGTTTCAAAGATCCTCGTTTACCTTTGTATGTGACCAAGAATCAAGCGGCTGTTACTTGTGAAGATGGCTCGACAATTGAGGAGGGGACAAAGTATCTTGGTGTTCGCGGCGGATGTAACTTACCTTCTAAGCCAAATCAATGGGGTAATTTCTCTAAAGTGATTTGCACTTATACGACCGCTTTCCCTGTCATGAAAGTTGCTGAGGGTTATTTTTTACGTGCTGAAGGTGCTTTACGTGGCTGGAGCATGGGAGGTAGCGCTAAAGATCTATATGAGGAGGGCATTCGTATTTCTATCAAGAACGAATTGGCTTATAAGGGCAGTATTGCAGGTGTAACTTCTATCTCAGATGCGGAAATAGACGCTTATCTCAATGGAACCAGTGGACAGATTGACTTTGTTGACCCGGTTAAGGCGGAAAATAGTATAAAGGCGATGAATACACTAGGTGTTAAATGGGACGAAGGTGCTAGTAAGGAGGAGAAGTTGCAACGTATCATTACTCAGAAATGGATCGCTAACTTCCCATTGTCTTGTGAGGCTTGGGCTGAATACCGTCGTACAGGCTATCCTAAATTATTCCCGAATCGTGTAAACTTGAGTAACGGTGATATCAATACTAACGAACAAGTTCGTCGCTTGATCTACTCAGATACGGAAATTAACACCAATAATGCGGAATTACAGAAAGGCATCGAGCTGCTGAATCAAGAGAATACGGGTTCGATCTCTGGTGATAAAGGTGGTACTCATGTATGGTGGGACAAAGCTGGTGTAGGTAATTTCTAATCGGCATTAATAGGTCTTATTGTTAAATAATATGTAATGAAAGGGCTTCTTCGAGTTTGCGAAGAGGCCCTTCTGAATTTTGTACTACTTTAGAAGGATAAATCTAAGATTATATGATGAACAGATGTATTTATTTATTTTGTTGGCTTTGCCTGGCTTGCTGGTCAAAGCCCGTATCCGCGGAGGGGCAAGCCTTGTTGGTGATCCCGGAACCGGGAGAGAAAACCTTGATTCACTCAGATTGGTATGCCCGGAAAGCGAATGAGGTGAAAATGGATGGGAACCGGTTGAGCGCGGTGCCTTTGGATAAAACAGGATGGTTACCGGCTCGTGTACCGGGTACGGTGTTGACAACGCTTTTGGAGAATGGTTTGTATCCGGCCCCTGAGTTTGGGTTGAATAACAATTTGATTCCCGATATACATGAAGTCGGCAATGATTTCTATACGTATTGGTTTACCCGTCAGTTTACTATCGATGCTTTACCAGAGGGGCGTAATGTCTGGTTGAATTTCCGGGGAATCAATTATAAGGCGGAAATCTTTTTAAATGGTAAGCGGATCAACCGGAATACCCATGAGGGTATGTTCTTGAGGAAGACGTTTAATATAACTCCTTATCTTCGTACGGATGCCCCGAATGTATTAGCGGTATTGGTTTATCCACCTACACATGTCGGAAATCCAAATGGCGGACAAGGGGGTGATGGGCAGATCGCCCGGAATAATACGATGCAATATACGCCGGGTTGGGACTGGATACAACCTGTACGAGACCGGAATACGGGTATTTGGGATGAGGTATCTATTACGACAACCGGGCCGGTATGCCTCTCCTTTCCTTATGTCGTGACCAAGGTACCCGGCGTACGTGATCCGGAAACGAAAACTCAAAAGGAGGCTTTTGTGAATACCTCTGTCGAGCTAGAGAATACCGGGAGCACTTCCTTAAAGGGGCTATTGGTTTGTGAGACGAACGGAACCCGCTTAACCCAGCCGGTTACTTTATCGCCATTCGAGAAGAAAACGGTATCCTTGAATCCTTTAGCGGTAAAGAATCCTCGTTTATGGTGGCCTAACGGTATCGGCGAGCAGCCTTTATATGATATGAACCTCTCTTTTGAGATCGGGAATCAAGTGAGTGACCGGGAACGGTTGCGTTATGGTATCCGGGAGATTACTTCCGATAAATGCCCGGATAACGGGGGACGCCGTTTCTTCGTGAACGGACAGAAAATATATGTCACGGGTGGTAACTATATTAATTCCGATTGGTTGCTTCGTCTCTCTCCGGAACGTTATCGGGATGAGGTACGTTTCCATGCGGAAATGAATCTGCGTATGATCCGTGTATGGGGAGGTGCGTTGGTGGAACGGCCGGAATTCTATAACGCCTGTGATGAGTTCGGTATCTTAGTCTTTCAAGATCTGTGGGGCAGTGGTGATTGCAATGGCGCTTGGGAGGACCCGACCAAGATGGATTCCCGAGAGCGT
>NZ_FR885312.1:80969-118503 GCF_000436315.1 Parabacteroides sp. CAG:2
AAGAGGGATTCCCGAGAGCGTCGTTGGGAATATCCCGATAATCATGATTTATTTATCGCCTCCGTGGAAGATCAAGTGAAAATGATCCGTAACCATCCGAGTCTTTGTTTCTGGTGTGGGGCGAATGAATGGCCTTTAGCTAAAGATATCGATCAATGTTTGAGAAAGGAGGTTTTCCCCCGGTTAGATCCGGAGCGTCTTTTCGTGAGTTTCTCTACAGATACGTTGTTTACCCGGAATTTTTTGGGGGATAATGGGGATGGTCCTTACGGTATACAAGAGCCGGAATGGTTCTTTAGCTTCCGTTCGCATCCGTTTAATCCGGAAGCCGGATCGGTTGGTTCCCCGGAGGTCGAGAGTATGCGGGAGATGATGACGGAACAGGATTTGGCCGGTTTCCCAAGGAAAGGTTTGACCCGTAATTATACGTGGCGGTATCATAAGGATCTGGGCTATGGCGATCATCTGGAGCGTTATGGGGAGGTGAAGGATATCGAGACTTATTGTAAGTATGCCCAAGTCGTGAACTATGACCAATATCGTAGTTTTATGGAAGGCTGGGCCTCTCTATGTGGGATTGGTATACGGGTATCTTGATCTGGAAAACCCAGAATCCATGGACATCCTTGCGGGGGCAAATGTATGATTGGTCTCTCGATGTAAATGCTTCCTTGTACGGAACCCGGAAAGGCTGTGAGCCCTTACATGCCTATTATAACCCGGTAACCCGTAAGGCGGGATTGTTGAATACGACCCTGAAAGATTATACGGATTTATCGATTGTAGCCCGTATCTATAATCTGGAAGGCAAACTGCTTTGGGAGAAAGAGACGAGAGCGAGCGCCAAGGCGAATACGGTACAGGAATTATTGGATATCCCCGTTCCGGAAGGGATCAAAGGCGCTTATTTCTTACGGCTGGCCTTGAATGCGGATGTCCCCAATATTTATTGGCTGACAACCGAGCCGAAAGACTACACCAGCTTATCTCAACTTCCGAAGTCAAGACCGGGAATCAAGACCGAGATCAAGAAGGAAGGATCGAATTTCGTAGGTACAGTCCGTCTGAGCGCTGATTCGCAGATCTCGTTCTTCAACCGTATCAAGGTCTTTGATAAGGAGACAGGCAAACGAATCTTACCGGTACATTATTCGGATAACTATATTACGCTAATGCCGGGTGACCAACAAGAAATAAGCTTGGAGTTTCCCGCTAATCTGCCGGAAGAGCGAATACAAATCGTGGTGGATAGCTACAATTCTCCTTTGCCTTGACGTACGATCTCGAAATTATCCGTCGTGCAATCTATAACCGTAGAGGCTTCCAATCCTCCGAAACCGCCGTCGATTACGATATCCACTTGATGCTCGTATTTCTCGTGTATCAATTCCGGATCTGTCGTATATTCGATCACCTCATCCTCGTCGCGGATGGACATGGTTAGGATTGGATTTCCCAAGGATTGTACCAATGTACGGGTGATGTTATTGTCCGGTACACGGATTCCGACTTCTTTCCGGTTCTTGTAAATCTTTGGAAGCTCGCTGCTGGTGGGTAAGATAAAGGTGAAAGGACCGGGCAGATGTTTCTTCATCAGCTTGAAAGCGGCGTTGCTTACCTTGGCGTATTCACTAAGATTAGACAGGTCGTAGCAGATGATAGACAGGTTGCTTTTCTGTGGATTAACCCCTTTCATCTGACATATTTTCTCTACCGCACGTACGTTCAGCGCATCGCAACCGATGGCGTATACCGTGTCGGTAGGATAAACGACAAGGCCGCCGTCCTGCAGGACTTTGACGACCTTGTCTATTTCTTTTTGATTCGGATTCTCCGGATAGATTCTCACTAACATATTAGCCGTAGATAATGTGTCCGTTCTCGTCTGTATATTCCTCTAATCCTTTACTATATTGGTTCATGGCCCGGAGGCTCATACCCATGCTTGAGAAACCACCGTCGTGGTATAGGTTCTGCATCGTTACCTTGCGGGTAAAGTCGGAGAACATCATTACGCAATAGTCCGCGCACTCGTCGGCGTTGGCGTTACCCAGTGGACTCATCTTGTTAGAAAAGTCCATCAAGTGTTCCATTCCCTTCACGCCGCTACCCGCGGTTGTCATTGTCGGGGATTGGGAGATCGTGTTCACACGTACGCCTTTCTCACGGCCATAGATGTAACCGAAACTACGGGCGATAGATTCCAACAGGCTCTTAGCGTCCGCCATATCGTTGTATCCGAAGAACGTGCGCTGGGCGGCCACGTAACTTAATGCCACCACGGAACCATTCTCGGCGATAGCGTCTTGTTTCTTTGCTACCTGTAGCATCTTGTGGAAAGAAATAGCGGAGATATCCAACGTCTTTTCCAGCATTCCATAGTCCAGATCATCGTACGTACGTTTCTTGCGTACGTTCGGGCTCATACCGATAGAATGTAAAACGAAATCTATTTTACCACCTAATATTTCCACTGACTTCGCGAATACGGTCTCCAGATCCTCTACGCTGGTTGCGTCCGCCGGGATTACCTGCGCATTCAACTTCTCCGCCAAAGCATCTACCTGACCCATACGAACAGCGATAGGCGTATTGCTTAACGTGATAGTCGCACCTTCCTCTACGGCTCTTTCTGCCACTTTCCAGGCGATAGACATATCGTTCAGCGCACCGAAGATAATGCCTCTCTTGCCTTTCAATAAATTATGACTCATACCTCTTGTTTATTAATTACGGCACAAACATACACAAAATGTGCAACATACGCAAATGAATATCATAGCCTGACATTTGAATATGTGCCTTGATATTAAAACAAGGTAGAGCCATTCTTTGTTGGCGGTTACTTCTTATTCCCGGAAATAAACCCTCTTTACCCGAGGCGAGATAGAGGTTAATATCTCATAAGGGATTGTTTTCAGTTTATCCGAAAGTTCGCTCACCGGTAGTTCGTCGCCGAAAATAATTACGGCGTCGCCTTCTTGCGCATGGATGTCGGTGACATCGATCATGCAAGCGTCCATGCAGATGTTGCCGATAATCGGACAGCGTTGTCCATTGATCAAGACCTCCCCACCTCCGTTGCTGAAGTGGCGATCCAGTCCGTCGGCGTATCCGATCGGGATGATAGCGATCCGGGAATCACGTTTCACATAACTCATACGGCTATAACCGATCGAATCCCCTGCGGGTACGTTTTGTATTTGTAAGATCGTTGTCTTCAAGGTGCTGACATTCCGTAAGCCTTTTTGTCCGGATGCGCTTACTCCATATAAACCGATACCTAAACGTACCATATCCATTTGATAAGCGGCGAAACGCTCGATTCCCGCGGAGTTTAGGATATGTTTGATTACCTTATACTCTAACCCGCTTTCTAGTTCCCCTGCGGCTTTGGTGAATTTATCCAATTGTTGATGGGTAAAATCATCGAAGACGTACGAGTCGCTTCCGGCTAAATGAGAGAAGACCGAACGGGCGATAACCCCGGATTGCGCTCTCAAGCGTTCACAGATCGCCGGGACATCCTCCGGTTGAAACCCTAGGCGATGCATGCCGGTATCGATCTTGATATGGATAGGGTAAGAGGTGATCCCTCTGCGCTCGGTCTCCCGGATCATGGCATCCAATAGGCGGAAGCTATAGACTTCCGGTTCCAGATGGTTCTCGAACAAGACATTGAAACTGCTGAATTCCGGATTCATGACGATAATGGGGATCGAGATGCCTTCTTTACGCAATTCGGCTCCCTCGTCGGCTACCGCCACGGCCAGATAGTCGCAACGATGTTCTTGAAGGGTCTTCGCCAACTCGTAAGAGCCGGCTCCATAACCAAAAGCTTTTACCATACAAACCATCTTAGTCTCCGGCTTTAGCTTGGAACGATACTGATTGAAGTTGTGTACGATCGCGTCCAGATTTACCTCTAGGATCGTCTCATGCACTTTCTTCTCCAACAACTCGGAGATCTGCTCGAAATGGAAATGGCGGGAACCTTTAATCAAGATCAACTCATCCTTGAATTTCTTGAAGGAAGGAGACTTGATAAATTCCTCGGTGGTCGTGTAAAACTCCTTCTCGATCTCGAAGACGGAAGCATATTCCTTTAAGTCGCGGCCGATACCGATGATACGATCTATCTTCTTACGGCGAACCAAATCGGCGACCTTCTTATATAGAGATTTCGGCAAGGTGCCCGATTGAAGGATATCGGAGAGGATTAAAGTGCTCTTTAATTGCTTGCCTACCCGGCGGCTTTGTTGGAAATCGAGCGCGATATCCAAGGAGTTGATATCCGAGTTATAGGTATCATTTATCAACAGGCAATTGTTGATACCTTGCTTTACGTCCAATCGCATAGCCACCGGCTCAAGATGCAAGAATTTTGTTACGTCGTTTACGCTGGTGGGTTTTAGGTAAAGCATAACCGCCATACAATGGATCACGTTCTCGATAGAAGCGTCGTCCGTGAACGGAATGGTAACGACCCGGTTGAAGCCCAGTAAAGTACAGTGAATGATCGTCTCAAACTCTTTCTTATCGATAGACTCGATAAACAAAGGAGCCTCGGAGTCCGTACGGCTCCATGCGATCGCTTTATGAGAAAGGCAAGCCGATTCGATACAATTGGCGATAAATAAATCATCCCCATCATAAATAATGGCTTCGCAATCATTGAAAAGCGTCAGCTTCTCCATACATTTCTGATTGGAGGAGAGGAAATTCTCTTGATGAGCCTCCCCGATATTCGTGATGATACCGATCGTGGGGGCGATAATGGGTTGCAGGCGTTCCATCTCGTCCGGTTGTGAGATACCGGCCTCGAAGATGCCCAGTGTATTTTTCTCGCTCATCTGCCATACCGAGAGAGGAACCCCCAACTGGGAGTTGTAGCTCCGAGGCGAACGTACGATGTTGAACTCGTTATGCAACAGTTGATAGAGGAATTCCTTTACGATCGTCTTTCCGTTGCTACCGGTGATGCCGATCACGGGGATGTTGAATTGCTTCCTGTGGTGAGTCGCCAGTTTTTGTAAAGCTCGTAACGTATCTTTTACGATCAGGAAGTTTGCGTCCTTCATGCTCTCGAACTCCGGTAGCATATCGCTTACCACGAAGTTGCGAACACGAAGTTTATAGAGTTCCTGTATATATCTATGTCCGTCGTTCGTCTTGGTTTTCAAGGCGAAGAAGAGGCTTTTTTCCGGGAAGGAGAGACGACGGCTGTCAGTCAACAATAAACTGACCGTATCGTCAAGCAATTGGTTTGTTTTAGCACCGATAACTCTTGCTATTTCTTTAATTGCGTATTCCATTCTTTTATTTTAGTTTAGACTTTACTATTTCGATCTCTTTTCTGATATCAAAGGAAGGAATTTTCTCGCTAATTCGTTCCATCTTTAACAAAGTTTGAAGGATAAACCGCTTATAGGCCTCGCTATCCGGTTGAAAGGGCTTATGGTTAATAGCTTTTTGAATATCACCCCATTCTTTAAGGATTGCCGAAGTGTCTGTGGATAAGAAATTTTCGATAAAACGTTGCCAAATATAATCAATGGCCAATGGGGAGGGATGGAGCATATCGTCCGCATAGAAACGATAATCCCGGAGCTCGTCCATAAGGATCTCATAAGCGGGGAAGTAGGCGATTCGGCCGGGATAATCTTTCTGTAAGGCGTCCGTGGCTAGCAATAGGGTGGCTTTGCTGAGTTGGTTCTCGTGCGCCCCGTCTTTCCAGTGGCGGATTGGACTTACGGTAAATAAGATTTTCAAGGCGGGGTTTTGTTCCCAAAGGGCTAGTAACAGAGGTTTCCAGTCCTCGACGATCTCTTGCGTGGATAATCGTTGCCGATCGAACATCTTTTCCGGTAGCTTATGGCAATTCGACACGATTCGCCCGTCGCTCTTGAGGCGGTAGACGAAAGCGGTTCCCAACGTGATTACCAACCGGGTCGCTTTTCGCAGGAAATCGGAGGATTCGGATAAGCGGCTGTTTATATGGCCTAGGCATTCTTCTTCCGAGGGAGCGGAGAAACGGCTATGATGGGTAAAACTATGGTATATGCCCTCATGCTGGAATAAATCGCCGGGAGTGAAATACTCCGGGCGTAGCAGCATCCGCAATCCTTCCGCTACGGAAGCCGGGTTATACAGAGTACCGAATGGGTTTATATCTACGGAGAATTTATTCTCTTCCAGTTTCCGCCCGATATTCTCGGCGAAGCAGGAGCCCATCATCACGACCCGGTCCTCATACGAGAAAGAGAATCGTGCTTTCGGCAACAGGATTCGGGTATAAAGTTCCATATTTACTTTTTCGCAAAAGTAGATATATGTTTACGGAAATGCAAATAAGGAAGGTGTTTTAGGGGAATAATGTAACAATGCCCATTGTAAGGTTGTTAGGATGGGCAGTATAAGGAGCTTACGATGGGCATTGTTGCGACCTTATAATGCCTATTGGCGGAAGGTCGGGAGTGATACTATAAAAGAACGGCGGTAACTTGTTGAGTGTTACCGCCGTTGGTCGTAGCCTTTGCCGGGGCTACGCTTCATCTCCCATCGTTGCCATATATTCTTTCCATAAGGAGTCTATGTCGTAATCATTGCCGAGCGCATATTTCACGCCACCATCGAACGACCAAGGAATAACCTCTAATGTGCTTCGGTTGAACTTCCGCAGGAAATCCGGGCTCTTGGTTTGCGTAAGCCATGCGAGGAAGAAGCCTGTCGTGCGGTAACCATCCATATAATGGCCGCCTTTGGGACGATCTTCCAAGGTAAAACCGCCGTTTAAGTATCTTACGGCATCCGCCACACCTTCTATCATGGCCCAGAAAGTCTTATTAGTCCCATAGCTACCTATGCCTTGAGGCTCCAATTGGAAACCATGCGTCAGCTCATGGTATAATACGCCACGGGTCTCGTAATCCACTTTCGCGGTGTCGTTATTGGCAAAACTTTTCTCGATCCATTTCGTGCTGTATACGATACTGATGGAAGGGGGCGCTCCGTCTTTCGCGGATACCCCGTCGTATTCCTTTAATGTATAGTGGATCTCCTCGATGCCCGGGATACTATCTTCCGGAGTGAAATAAAGCGTCTCTACGACCTTGCGGGCGTGCTTGGTAATATAAGCTTCCGGATCAGGGATAACGGCGGCATAGATTGCCGAGCCCTTAGCCTCGGGGGAAAGATTCTTGAAATCGATCTTTCCGATGTAATAATTATCCCAAGGATTTGAGGTGGCTTCCGCTACTGTAGCCGCCTGTTCCTTTTTGCCGGAGCAAGCGATGCAAGTCCACAGCAGGAAAGCACCGCTGATTAATTGTTTATACTTCATGAGTCTTGTCTGTTTTTTCTGATAAAATGGGTTAATCCGTCAGTGAATAAGGGCGATCCTCTCCGTTGAACAATCGCTTTTTGTTCGGGCTGGAAGTCATCTCGAAAGTGAGCGTTCCACCGTTCATGATGTCATCCTGCGTGATGTATCCTTTGGTATAGGGTTTCCCGTTTAGCTTTACCGCTTTTACATAACGGTTCTTGTCGCTGACTTTATCGGCTTTTACCTCGAAAGTCTTACCATTCTCCAAGCGGACCTTCATATAGGGAAGGTAAGGAGCGCCTAATACGTATTGATCTGTACCCGGGCAAACCGGATAGAATCCCATGGCGGAAAGGATATACCAAGCGGACATCTGGCCGCAGTCGTCGTTACCGCAAAGGCCGTCGATATTGTTGCGATACATCTTATTCATGATCTCACGTTGCCAGAATTGGGTTTTCCAAGGCTGGCTGGTCCATGCGTATAAGAATGGGATGTGATGGCTGGGTTCGTTACCGTGTACATAACCTCCTAGTAATCCTTCTTTGGTTACGTCTTCGGTCTCGGCAAAGAACTCATCGGGAAGATGCATCGTGAATAAGGAATCCATTTTAGTGATGAATGCTTGCTCGCCTCCCATCAACTGAATCATACCATTGACATCTTGAGGGACATAGAAGGAATAATTCAAGGCATTTCCCTCGATAAACCCTTCACCGTGCGTGCTTAACAAACTGAAGTCCTCTTTGAATTTACCATTCGTATAACGGGGACGGGCATATCCGATCGAGGTATCGAATACATTCGCGTAATTGGACGCACGCTTTTTATAGGTATCGGCCACGGATCGGTTTCCCACTAATAAAGCTGTATTATAGATTGTCCAATCATCATAAGCATACTCCAAAGTCAAGGAGCCTGCGCTACCGTTGCGATCTAAAGGAACATAACCTAATTCCATAAACTCTTTGGTTCCCTCATAATACGGAATCGTAGAGCTGTTGATCATCGCTTTTAACGCGGCGTCTTTATCGATCGGTAATCCTTTGGCGATAGCATCTGCCAAGACAGAGACGGAATGATAACCGATCATGCACCAGTTCTCGTTTGCCATATGGCTCCAGATCGGCAAGGCATGATGAACGCTTTGCTCGCAATGTTTCAACATAGATTTGGCGATATCCGTGTTAACTTGTCGGTTGATGATATTGAACAGGGGATGTAGGGCACGATAGGTATCCCATACGGAAAAAACCGTATAGTTCGTGAATCCGTCCGCTTGATGGATATTATGGTCGAGTCCGCGGTATTGACCGTCAACGTCCGTATATACGCAAGGATTGATCATCGTGTGATACAAGGAGGTGTAAAGCATAGCCAATTGATCATCGCTTCCTTTTGCGTCGATGACGGAGAGCGCTTTATTCCAAGTATCGGAGGCTTTGGCGGCTAATTGGTCGAAGTCCGCACCGGAAGCCTCGGCACGTAGATTTTTCAAGGCTCCCTCGGTGCTGACTCCGGAAAGGGCGACTTTCACTTCCAACTCATCAGACGTTTTCGGATCGAAATCAAAATAAGCGACGATCTTACGTCCTCCGATATCCGGGAAGTTCTCTTTCATATTGAACTTGGCATAACCGCCCCGATAATTAACTTTCGCTTTCTCTTCGCATCCGTAATGCGTGATCGGTTTGGAGAAAGACATGGCGAAATAAGTATAGTTGGTACGTGCCCAACCGTTTGTGATACGATAGCCGGTTACCAGCGTATCGTTCTCTACGCGAATATTGGTCCAAAGAACTTTGCCGTCATAGTTATAGATCCCGTGAATCATATCAAGGATAATGCGTTGGTTCTCACTGTTCGTAGGGTATGTGTATTTGTGGATGCCGACCCGTTGGGTGGTGGTCAGTTGTGCCTTTACGCCATAATCGGTGAGCATCACCTCGTAGTATCCGGGACGGGATATCTCGGTGCCATGCGAGAAACGGGAACGGTAACCGCCATCGGGATTCGTGGCCGTTCCGGGGTTTAGCTTCAACGTTCCGGTGGTAGGCATAATCAAGATATCCCCGAGGTCGGAGTGGCCGGTACCGCTGAAGTGGGTGTGGCTGAAACCTACGATGCTACTGTCTTTATGTTGATAACCCGCACAATACTCGTAGGAGCGAGGTTGGTATTTACCATCTACGTTGTGTGGTATGGTATCTGTATCCGGACTGAGTTGCACGAGTCCGAAGGGTACACAAGCGCCCGGGAATGTATGTCCCATTCCATTTGTCCCGATGATCGGGTTTACAAGATCAACTACACTGGTCTGTGCGATCGCTACTGTTGAGCTGGCTGCCAGAAAGAGGCAACACATCGATTTCTTGAGATTTATCATGTCGTATCAATTAGTTAGAAAAGGATGAAACATAAAAGGTCACCTTTGATAGTTCCAAGGATAACCTTTGATAGTGACAAAGGTAACCTTTTATATTTTCAGATCAATAAGTATAGTAGTCCTCTATCATTGTCAAGTGCTAATTTGTTAATAATGGATTTCTACTATACTTAGTTGATATTTAGAACAATGAGTTAGCCTCGTTCGGAGATAAGTTTGCGTTAGCATCCAATTGTCTTTGCGGAATAGGGAAGATATTACGCTTTGGTTCGTTGGATGCAGTCTTGTCCCACCAAGAAGTGGTTACGAACTTGTTGAAACGAACCAAGTCTGTACGGCGGATTCCTTCGAAAGCAAACTCTCTACCTTTTTCGGCCAAGAACTCATCCATGGTCAGAGTAGCGGTCGTATATTTCGCTTTCTCCCAATCCTCTGCCTTGAAAGAACGTTGACGAACGCTGTTGATCATATCTACCACTTCTTGCGTTGCTTTGCCCCCGTTCTTACGCATCAAGGCCTCCGCTTTGTTATAGATAACCTCGGAATAACGGAACATCACCCAGTCGTTGTTCATATCGCCGGTAGTACCCGGTTGGATCTCATACTTGATAGAGCGAGCGCCGCTGTTTTCTTCGCCCTCGGTCATGGACTTAATGTAGTTTACGAATACCAAATCCTGCCCATTGTACTCCTCTGAACCTTTCAAAGGCTCTGCGGTCGTGTCGTAGTAGTAATTACCGTTTTCATCTACTTTGCGAGGATATTGCTTACCGATCAAGAAACCCTCAATTTTTCTCAAGTCGTTGTCAGCGAATGAGTCATAAAAGGTCGGTTGTGTCACCAAGCCGTTCCAAGGACCGGATTGCAAATCCCAGCCAGTTTGGTGTGCGTAATGCAACCAACGTTGATACCAACCCATTCCTTTGGCATATACTTCATCATACACGATTGACCAGATAATCTCGGTAGATCGCTTGTCGTTATCCGCACGGAAAGTGTCGTTCCACTTCTTATCCAATGCGAAACCTCCCTTAGCTAATTCATCGCAAGCTGCGATACAATCATCCCAGCGTGCTTGTCCAGTATAAATTTCCGCATTCAAATAGAGACGAGCCAATAATGCGTAAGCCCCCCATTTGGATACACGTCCGTAGGTCTCTGTTTTACTCTCTGACAAAGAAGGAATACTCTCGTTTAACTCTTTTTCGATCCAAGCGAATAACTCTGCGCGAGATTTGGAGGAAGGATTGATTTCACCGATTTTCTCGCAAATTGGAGCCGTACCGAACATATCCATCACATACCAATAACAGTAAGCGCGATATACACGCATCTCCGCTTGTGCTTGTGCTTTAGACATTGGAACTTGGAGTGCTTCAAAATCTATATTCTCTGTATCTGTAAGGAAGTTGTTAGCATATCCGATACCTTCAAATAATTTTTTCCAAGCATCCACTACTTGACCATCCGTAGGAATCCATTGATGGCGGTGTAAGCGAATCCAGTCTCCATTGTCATAGCCGTGGCGACCTTTTTGAGGCCATGCGGCACAGTCGGAAGATAACTCGTTACATGACCAAGGCGATTGGGCTACTTGCATAGTTCCACAGAAGTGTCCCCATGGACGCATCATGGCGGCCATTACCTCGCCTGCATTGTTGTAATAATTCTCAGCGATTACCGAGCTATGTATTTCCTCTGTCAGGTCCGTACAAGAGGTAAATGCGGTAGCTCCCAGCAATAATGAAATTGCGCATATATTTTTTAAAGCTTTCATTGTATTGTCTTAAATCTATTGTTACTTAATTAGAATCCAAAATTAACGCCAAACGTGAAGGTACGGGTGGTGGGATAAGATCCGCGCTTCTCTATACCTGCTTGTAGTCCTGTTACGTTTACGTCAGGGGTTAAACCAGAGTATCCTGTAATAGTCGCAAGATTGGTGACATTACCATAAATACGTAAGTTGCGCACATATTTATTATTTTTGAAGTTGAATGTATAACCTAGTGTCACGTTATCGATCTTCAAGAAGTTCCCTTTCTCTAGATAATAAGAAGAGAACAATGGTTGCTCTGTTACCTTGTTCTTCAAGGCATCCTTGTATACGTTTGTGCCAGACTGATCGATATTAACAGTCGTTCCGAAATAAATAGCACCCTCGTTCAATACGTCATAATCAAACATACCGCGCAGGAAGAAGCTGAAGTCAAAGTTCTTATAGGTAAATGTGTTCTGTAAGCCAGCCTTGAATTTCGGCAAACCATTACCGATAAAGGTACGGTCAGCGTCAGACAGACCTTCCTTTCCGTCTATGTCGCGAAGATTCCAAGTTCCGTCCGGGTTGATACCATCGCATACATAACCGAAGAATGACGCGATCGGCTGTCCTTCTTGTAGGCGGTAAGCCTTGCCCGGGTTACCCGGAGAGGGCAGGTCATATTGATCCTCGTAAGAAGATTTGTACACGTCGTTAGACAAAGATGTCAATTTATTATTCTCGTATGAGAACGTGAAATTAGCCGTGTAAGAGAAATCCTTAGTCTTTACGACCTCTGCGTTTAATGCTAATTCTATACCTCTATTTCTCATCGTGCCTACGTTGGTGGTGATCGTGTTGTAGATCAAGGATGGCTGTTGGGCATTGTAGCTACTGATCAAGTCGCGAGTCGTACGACTATACCAATCGATCGTACCATTTAGGCGTCCACCTAGCAAGCCGAAGTCGAAACCGATGTTCAAGGACTCATTCTTCTCCCATTTCAAATCCGGATTCGGGTTGATATTCGGACCGTAAGTGGCGGCTAGCCATGAACCGGTGTAAGCGTTCCAAGCTCCAGCACCTGTGCCGTAGGTAGCGAGAGACATATATGGATCGGTAGGTAGACTACCCGTGATACCGAAACCGGCACGGAATTTCAATACGTCGAATACTTCTTGGCTCTCCATGAAGTCCTCACGAGAGATCATCCAGCCTGCGCTGACAGAGGGGAACCAAGCCCATTTGTTGTTCGCTCCGAACTTCGTGGAACCTTCACGGCGGATAGAGGCGCTGGCCATGTATTTACCGTCGTAATTATAGTTGGCACGGGCGAAGAAGGCGATCAGTTTGCTGGTCTCTTTTTTACTCTTCATCTCGGCCTTACCATCTTTTAGGTAACCGCCGGCTTCTAGGTTATTGGTACCGAATACGTCCGTCAAGAAGTTCTTGTTCTCGGCGCTGAATTGCTCGTATTCAAAATCTTGGTAACTGTATCCCAGCAAACCGGTAATATTGTGTACGCCGTTGATGGAAGTATTGTAGTTTGCTGTCCATTCAGTAGTACGGTTGGTATTCTGATAATATTCTTTTTTGGCGCGTCCGTTTGTACCGTCTTTATATTGGCTATATTCCTCACGCATGCTATAATCGTTAGTTAATGCGTCGTTCTTCTCCATAGCGAAGAAAGCGGCGGCTGTCAGACCGGGGATAATCTCATATTGAGCCTTGAAGTTCGCCAATAAATTCTTGAATTCCTTTTTCTTGGTACGCTGGTATATGCGGGCTACCGGGTTGAAATCTTCGTAACCGCTGTAAGTTTCCCAGAAGGAGCCGTCTTCCTTATAAATAGGCATCGTCGGGTTGATACGGATCGCCTGGTATAATATGCCGTAATTAGGGATATCTCCTACCTTATCCACATCATCGGAAACTGCGTCCACTTTCACGAAAGAGTTTGCTAGATTGAAAGAAAGCTGTAGTTTATCATCAAACGCACGGTGGTTCACGGCGATAGAGCCATTGATCGTTTCACGGCTGGTGTTACGGATCATACCATCATTCTTTTTGTAATTTAAAGAAGCGCGATAGTTTGTCTTACCATTACCACCAGTAGCGGTCAAGTTGTGTACATGGGTGAAATTACTCTTATTCAATAAAGCGTCGTAATGGTTATCCCGTCCACCAAAGTCGCGGATATTGGCGTTGTTGGTTTCCTTGCCATAAGCGACGAACTCGTCTCCATTTAAGATTTCCGGTCGTTTATAAACCGCCTCGTGCATGATATATCCTGAGTAATCCACTTGAGTAGTTCCGGCTTGCGGACGTCTCGTGGAGACGATGATCACACCGTTATTACCCCGGGTTCCGTAGATAGCGGCTGCGGAACCGTCTTTCAATACGTCGATCGCCTCGATATCCTCGGGTGCGATAGCGTTCAAAGAAGTCATATTACCCGGCATACCGTCAATAATAACGAGAGGCTCATTGCTACCTTTCAGAGATGAGGCACCACGCATCTGTACTTTTACCTCGCCATTAGGGTCGGTGCTACCACGTGATACAGTCAGACCAGCTACACGTCCTTCCACCAATTGCATCGGGTTCACTACCGGTGCCTTGTTAAAGTCGGATGCTTTCACGCTGGTAACGGATGAGGTGATCTCACCTTTCTTTTGGGAACCGTAACCTACGACTACTACCTCGTCTAGTGTCTCAGAGTCTTCAGCTAAGACTATGTTCAATGTTTTTTGCCCGGTATAACGAACTTCTTGGGATTTGAAGCCGATGAAGGAAAATACCAATGTGCTGTTATCCGGCACATCCAAGGTGAAATTTCCGTCAAAGTCCGAAGCTGTTCCGTTCGTGGTTCCTTTCACAACAATACTAACGCCAATCAGAGGTTCACCCTTTTGGTCTTTTACTACACCTTTAATGGTTGAACTTTGCTGTGCGATCTGATGAATCTCCATGTTTCCCATTTCAGGAACAGTAGAATCTTCGACCGCATAAGAGGACTGAAACATTAAAGATAAACAAAGTAACAAAGAGGTTCGTCCACCTAATAAAGTCAGGCATTTCCTCGTCTTACCTTCACTCTTTTTTTTCATAAAAACATTAAATTAAAAGTTAATAATGTGCTTCCCGAAGGAAGAATACACACAAGCGGTTTGCTTTGTTATTCGACAGCAATATTAATAGGTCTTAACGAATTGAAGAGTGCTTTGAAATGCCAAAGAAGTGTCATGAAATGCATATGGCAGATTATGATACTCTTTTGGTCGATTATGACACTATTTAGGAATCAATGATTTATGCCTCTTTTGTGCGGTATTCTTTAGGAGTCATGTTATATTTACGGGCAAACTCCCTATAGAAGTATGATTTGTTAGAAATCCCTACATTATAAATAATTTCCTGAACGCTCATGTTGGTATTTACGAGTAATTGCGCTGCATAGTTTAACCTATAATCCTTTATAAAATCACTCGGCGTCATGGTAGATATTTTCTTGAAACGGCGATATAAGATGCGGGTGTTTATATTCAGTGCGTCCGCTACCAGCTCGGGACCGAGTCCTTCCTTGCTGACATTTTCTTTGATGATAGCGGTTACGGCGTCAAGGAATTCCTTGTCTTCTTGATGTAATAATTGCCCTTCCGTATATTGATAAGCACTTTCCGGAGAATAGAAATACTCTTTTAATTCTCTTTGATTTGTCATCAATCGGTTCACGACGGATAGGAGAACTGTTGGCGAGAAAGGCTTGGTTAGATAGGCATCCGCTCCTATATTAAGTCCTGCCGCTTGCTCTTGGTCTGATATTTTGGCAGATACGATAATAAGCGGGATATGACGGGTATATCTATTTTCCTTGATAAGAGAGATCAATTCCAATCCGTCGATATTAGGCATCATGATATCGGTGATGATAAGGGAGGGAGTGTATTGCTTGAGGAATTCCAGAGCCTCCTCCGCATTATAAGCTTCCTGAACCTGATATTCGGAAGAGAGGGTTTCCGTGATTAGCCAGACGATGTCTTTATGATCGTCGATAACGAGTATCATCGGTTTATCTTCCGTCTCTTTTTGTGCCGTATGTGAGATTTGCGGCTTTTGTATATCCGTGTTTGGGGAAGGAAGCGATACGGGAATATCTTCGTCTATCGTGTCGTCTGAGCTCTCCTCTACGATGCCAAAAGGTAAGGTAACTGTAAATTCAGCATATTGGCCGACCTCACTCTCTATGTCGATTTTACCACCTAAGGATTGTACGAGGCTGTGGCAGATAAATAAGCCGAGGCCATTCCGTGTCGTATTTTGCCTGTTATCGTCGTTATCCATCGTGCCAAGGATACGATATCGGTCGAAAATATTTTGCATGTCTGCCTCCTCGATTCCTTTGCCGGTGTTGTAAACTTTAAGGACGAGGAAGTTCTCCTCCTCATGTAAGGAGATACGAACCGTGCCCCCGTCTTCCGTATACTTAAATGCGTTGGAAATCAGATTTGCTAGGATCTTCTTGAAATAGACGGAATCCGTATTCCAATAGAGCTCTTTGGGAGCGTCGATCTTGAATTGGATTTGGTGTTGCTCGGATAGTGGGTAAAACCATTCGAATTGGGTTCGCAAAAGAGAAGATACGGATACTCTCCGGATATGCGCATGACTGAATCCCGCATCTTCCGCTTTCCGGAAATCAAGGATTTCTTGGATAAGCCCGTTCAGTTCCTCTACATTTTCCCGAAGGACTGAAGTGTATTTTTCTAACGTCTTGTCTTTTGAGGCGGCGGCATAGGCTTGGATATAATTCTCCACGCCATTGATCAAGGTAAGCGGGGTACATAACTCATGCGTGATATGGGTAAAGAAATTCAGTTTGGACTCGTATAGTTTCTCTTTTTGCTCCTCCTTGATCTTGTCTGCGATCTGCTTTTGTTTCTTTAGAATTTGGTGATGGATACGATAGATGGCGATGATGAGTAAAACCGTACCGATAAAAAGATACGTGAAAATGGCTAATGAGCTTAGATAAATAGGAGGTAATACCTTGATAGGTAGGGTGTATTCTTTTGCCGACGAATCAATGACATCGTTACGATAACGGACTTTCAGTAAGTATTCCCCGTACGGGAGGTTCATGAAAGTTACCTTGTTTGTCTTTTGCAATTCTTTCCAAGAGGAATTATAGTTGACCAACTGATACGAATACTCGTAATTCTCCCCGTTGATGTAATCCGGAGCGACGAACGCAATCGTTAACGATTGCACATCAGCCGGAACCGTTACACCGTTCCGGCTGATGTCCTTATATAATGGAAGGATTTGCTTATCCATTTGCAACTCGAAGAAACTTAATTCGGGTTGATAGGTATGCTCCGGCTCCGTTTGCTTGTTTACCCAGACCAATCCGTTGATACCTCCGAAGAATAAGCGCTCGGAGTATGGGCATTTCCAATAAGCGTCATCAGAGAATTCCGTGACGCTAAAATAAGGTTGATGATAGTTATGGAAAAAATTATTCCGGGGATTATACTTGGTGAGGCCTTTGTTGGTGCTTAACCAGATACAGCTATCATTCCCCTCATGGATACCATGGATCATGTCGTTTGCGATCCCGTTGCTTTTATCGAATTGGCGTAAATGTATCTTTCCTCTTTTAAATTTAATCCGGGTAAGTCCGGAGCTGGCGCCTGCATAGAAAGTAGAATCCTCGGTCTGGCATACAGATAACACGTCTCCAATGGCCGGATTCCTTAAATTGTTGGTTTGCAGGAACTCATATTTCTGGTTGAATATGTTAAAACTAATAACCCCATAACCGCCACGACTCCCGAGAAATAAGGTCGAGTCGTTATCATATATCATGGATTGAATCTCTTTGCAGGTATTCTCCCCGTTTTTTAGCGGGAAGGTTTGTATCTTACTGATTGTAGGCGTGACTTTATCCATACGTAAAGTAACCTTCAGTAATCCGTTGCCGGTTGTCGCCAACCATAATGTCGAGTCGTTTACCTCACAAATAGAATGGATATAGCGGATAGGGGGAGTGTCCTCTTGCTGCGGGATCGTCTTCATTCGATTTTCTTTATAAGAATAATAACAGAGCCCCGGGCCTTCCGTACCGATCCAGATACAAGGATGGAATTCGCTTCTCTGGAAGCTATATACCCGGTTGCTGGATAATCCGTCGGCGGCGGTGAAATGCGTGATAGCGCTTTGTGGAATCGCCTTTTTGTTTGGGTAAGTGTCATAGGCTTGTATCCGGACAATTCCGTCTCCTTTTGTCCCGAACCAAAGGGATCGATCATTGTCTGTATATAAAGAACGTATGGGGTTCTGTATATTAATCGGTAAATCCTTGAGTAAGATAGAGCCGAAAAGATCGGGTTTATCGTAAAACATCCGTATGCCTTGTCCATCGGTCCCTACCCAAAGAATCTCCTGTCTTTTATCGTTCATCAGGCAAAAGATACCGATGCCCGTGTCTATCGTGTTTTCCGGTTGGCTTAGGTCTAGAATATTGCCGTTACGGAAAACGATATATACATTGGATTGGAAGGTACATATCTTAATGATGTTTCCATATTTATTTGTCATTCCAGACAGATCAAACAGGAATTCTTTCCCGCTTCCGTCTACCTGTTGGCGATATAACTTATTGTCGGTATCGACAATGAAGATATGGTTATTCTCATGAAATGCGGATAAGATCGGTTTATTATGGAATTGGCGTTCTTCCGATAGTAAATTAAAAGTTGTATTGGAGAAATCCGGTGTTAACTTTTTCAGTATTCCCGAGGTCAATAGTAAATAAAAATATCCGTCTGTTCCGGCGAATAAAGTCCGTACGGTTTGAGGGCCTATCCCTTCTCTCGGCAGATCCCGGAATCCATCGCTAAATGGGGTGTAACAAGATATCCGGTTTTCTTTACAAATGGCTAATGTGATACCGGATGAATCGGTCGCTACCAGATCACTCTCCATGTATCCCGGGTAAGACTCGGTGACTTTCCGTTTCTTTAGCGAGAATTTATTGATACCTAAAGAGGTTGATATCCATAAAAAGCCGGGTTCTGCGTCGGATATTTTGTGAATGATATTACTACAAAGAGAGTTTTTGTTATTTAATTCGAAACGATATACATACGTATCTTTTCCGTTGTATAAGTTAAGTCCGTCGTAAGTCCCGATCCACAAATAGCCATCCGGATCTTGATGCATGCAAATAATGGCATTGTTCGACAAATTAATCATATTTGCCTTATGCAAAGATTTAGACGCGAGTGAGATAGGAGATGCGATTAAAGATAGTATTCCTATAAATAAAACGGTAAACAGGATATTTCTCATGTGTTTGATCCAGATTAACTTTTACGTTCTGTAGGCAAAGATAGTGAATAAAATGGAGACTTCGTGCAAAGCATCGCATTACTATCCCGTTTCTTCTTGTATATTTTTAATACCTATTTATAGGGATTTTAGAGGGGTGTCGCAAATGTTACAGGAACATGAGGATAAAAGTTTTACCTTTGTGCCGGTAAAAATGTGGTATTAGATAAGATTGTTTATGAAATTTGAGAATGAGTGCTGGGATCACTTTAAGGGTGAGACCTGGAAAAGAGAGATCAATGTAAGAGATTTTATCCAGAGTAACTATACGCCTTATGAAGGGGATGATTCCTTTTTAGTCGCTTCTTCCGAGAAGACCCGTAAGGTCTGGAACAAGCTGACCGAGATGTTTAAGGTCGAGAGGGAAAAGGGAGTTTATGACGCCGAGACAAAATTACCTCAAGGGATCGATGTATATGGCCCGGGCTATATTGATAAGGAGAATGAGGTGATCGTTGGGTTACAAACCGATGCTCCGCTGAAACGTGGTATCTTCCCGAAGGGCGGTATCCGTATGGTTGAGAATAGCTTGGAAGCTTATGGTTATCATTTGGACCCGATGACGAAAGAGATCTTCACGAAGTATCGTAAGACGCATAACGAGGGCGTTTTCTCCGCATATACGGAAGAGATGATTGCCGCACGTCGTTCGGCTATTATCACCGGTCTGCCCGACGCGTATGGTAGAGGACGTATTATTGGTGACTATCGTCGTGTCGCTTTATATGGTACGGCAATCTTGATCGAGGAGAAAAAGCGTTTCTTGAATCGTTTGGATATCCAAGAGATCACGGAAGAGATCATCCAGAGCCGTGAGGAGATTTCCGAACAGATCAAGGCTTTGAAAGCGTTCGAGAAAATGTGCGCTAGCTATGGCTTTGATGTGACTCGTCCGGCACAAAACGCTCGTGAGGCGGTTCAGTTTGTGTACTTAGCTTATCTGGCGGCGGTAAAAGACCAAGATGGCGCGGCGATGTCTATCGGACGTACTTCTACGTTTTTGGATATTTATATCGAGAAAGACATCCGTGAGGGTAAGTTGACCGAAGAGGAGGCGCAAGAATTGGTAGACCAGCTGATCATCAAGTTGCGTATCGTTCGTTTCTTACGTACGCCGGAATACAATGATTTGTTCTCCGGTGATCCGGTTTGGGTAACAGAGTCCTTGGGCGGCCAAGGAGTGGATGGCCGTTCTTTGGTAACAAGAACTTCCTATCGTTATCTCCATACATTATATAATCTAGGTCCGGCACCAGAACCCAATTTGACAGTTCTGTGGTTTAAGAACGCTCCCGAGAACTGGAAACGCTTCTGTGCCAAGGTCTCTATCGATACATCGGCTATCCAATATGAGAACGACGATTTGATGCGTCCGGATTATGGAGATGATTATGGTATCGCTTGTTGCGTTTCTCCTATGAAGATCGGTAAGCAGATGCAGTTCTTCGGAGCCCGTGCGAATTTGGCGAAATGTTTATTATATGCGATCAACGGAGGACGGGATGAGCGCAGCGGCGTACAGGTAGCCCCGATGTTCGAGCCGGTTCGCGGCGAGTATCTGGAATACGATGAGGTGATGGCTAAGTATGAGCAAATGATGCGCTGGTTGGCGAAAGTGTATGTGAACGCCTTGAAGATAATCCATTATATGCATGATAAATACGCATATGAGGCATTCGAGATGTCGCTTCACGATGGAGATGTAGAGCGTATCCGTGCGACAGGTATCGCCGGTCTTTCTATCGTTGCCGATTCGTTGGCTGCTATCCGTGATACGAAAGTACGTGTGATCCGTGACGAGCGTGGCTTGGCGGTTGATTTCGAACGTGAGGGCGAATATGTTCCTTTCGGTAATAACGACGATCGTACGGATAGTATCGCTGTAGAGATCACCGAGAAGTTCATGGAATATTTGCGTCAGCACGAGACCTATCGCCATGCGAAACCTACGCAGTCCATCCTTACGATCACCTCTAATGTGGTATATGGTAAGAAGACTGGTACGACACCGGATGGCCGTATCGGTGGAACTCCTTTCGCTCCGGGCGCAAACCCTATGAACGGTCGTGATACGAAAGGTGCTATCGCTGCGCTAGCTTCGGTAGCGAAGCTTCCATTCCAGCATGCGCACGACGGTATCTCTTATACTTTCGCTGTTTCTCCGGCTACGTTGGGAAAGGAGCGTGAAGTGCAGATCAATAATCTGGTTAGCTTATTGGATGGCTATTTTACTCCGGATGGAGGTCAGCATCTGAATGTTAACGTATTTGATAAGGATTTGTTGATCGACGCTATGGAACATCCTGAGAAATATCCGCAACTTACGATCCGTGTATCCGGATATGCGGTAAACTTCGTGAAACTGACTCGTGAACAACAGTTGGATGTTATTTCAAGAACCATTAACCATTCACTGTAAGTGATAAAAGGTAAGATACATTCATTAGAGAGTTTCGGGACCGTAGATGGTCCCGGAATTCGCTTTGTCGTTTTTATGCAGGGCTGCCCGTTGCGTTGCCTGTATTGCCATAACCCGGATACTTGGAACCCAAAAGGGAAGGTGAAATATCAGATGACTCCCGGCGAGCTATTGACGGAAGTCTTACGGTATAAGAGTTTTATCGCCCGTGGGGGGGTGACTGTTACCGGTGGGGAACCTTTATTGCAACCTGAGTTTCTGAAAGAGTTTTTCCGTTTGTGCCAAGAGCAAGGTCTTCACACAGCTTTGGACACATCTGGTTTCGTATGTACCTCAAAAGCTTGGGAAGTCTTGGATTATGCGGACTTAGTGTTATTGGACATCAAAACCTTAAACCCGGATTTACATCCGTTACTGGCGGGTGTCAAGCAGGATAATACGCTTCTGTTCTTGGATGAATTGGAGAGACGTGGCATAGATACTTGGATTCGCCATGTTATTGTCCCCGGATATACGGATAATGACGAGTGGCTGGAGGCGTTAGCTCGGTATGTCAGTTCATATAAAGTGGTTCGCAAAGTGGAATTATTGCCTTATCATACGATGGGAACCTATAAATATGAGCAATTAGGTCTCGATTATCCGTTAAAGGGGGTGGAACCCTTATCAAAAGAACGTTTAGATAATGCGAAAGCGATATTCTCTCGCTACAAACCAGAAAATAACAAGGCCTGATCTCTCGATCAAGCCTTGCGATTATGCAACAGCTAATCAGGGAAAACAATCTAATCCGATTAGCTTTTAAACGATAGTAATAATTTTTTGCCTAGACTAACCTTGACTATTTAATATGTGTTTGTTTTGTTATATGCAACAAATATCTATTTTTGTAAGGAGATAAAAAATGATATAGATCAGAAAATGATGAATAGTATGAAGACACCACAAGAAATAGCCGAAATGATATCCAAACGTTTTTATCCATTACCCGATGCGGATTTGGATTCTCTGGCCTCGATCATAGAATCAAGTAAGGCTGCGAAAGGAGAATTATTGTTGGATAACGGACAAATATCTAAATATTTATATTATGTGGAATCGGGATTATTACGCCAGTTTTACTATAAGAATAAACGTGATATTACCGAGCATTTCTCCTGTGAGGGAAATATCGTTATTTGTATAGCCAGCACATTCCAAAGAGAACCGACGCGTTTATTAATCGAGGCATTGGAACCGACGGTTTATCACCGGATCTCTTTTTCGGAATTTAGCGATTTATTGAAAACATCTTTAGCTATTAATAGATTGTACCAGAAAATACTGGAGTGGGCTTTGATGCTTTCGCAAGAGAAAGCGGACTCTTGGCGTTTTGAGTCGGCAAGAAAACGTTATCTGCGTTTTCAACAGGAATATCCGGAAGCAGCGAAACGTGCTTCTGTCAATCATATCGCCTCGTATTTATTGATGACACCCGAATCTTTGAGCCGGGTGCGGGCGGGAGTGTTGTAGTCTCTACCTACATTCAGGTATTATTGAGGTGAAAATAGCAATTTGTGGTGATTTCACGGTTCAAGTAATCCATCTATATTTGCGTCAGTTTAAAAAACGTAGAAGCAATGAAAATAGAAAAGATTACAGGACGTGAGATCCTAGATTCAAGAGGTAACCCGACAGTAGAGGTTGATATTTTACTAGAGTCCGGCGTTATGGGCCGTGCGTCTGTGCCTTCCGGTGCGTCCACCGGCGAGAACGAGGCTTTGGAGTTGCGTGATGGCGATAAGAAGCGTTATGGTGGTAAAGGCGTATTGAAAGCGGTTGAGAATATCAATACGATTATCGCTCCGGCATTGAAGGGGATGTCTGCCTTGGATCAGATAGGTATCGATCATGCGATGTTGGCTTTGGACGGTACGAAAACTAAATCGAAACTAGGTGCGAACGCTATCCTTGGCGTTTCTTTAGCTGTAGCGAAAGCTGCCGCAAATTATTTGGATATTCCTTTATATAGATATATTGGTGGAACGAATACCTACGTGATGCCTGTTCCGATGATGAATATAATCAATGGCGGTTCGCATAGCGACGCTCCGATCGCTTTCCAAGAGTTTATGATTCGTCCGGTAGGTGCCGCTTCTTTCAAGGAAGGCTTACGTATGGGCGCTGAGGTATTCCATGCGTTGAAAAAGGTATTGCACGATCGTGGGTTAAGTACCGCTGTTGGTGATGAGGGTGGTTTCGCCCCGAATTTGGAAGGTACGGAAGATGCCTTGAACTCAATTATCGCCGCTATCAAGGCGGCTGGTTATGAACCGGGCAAGGATGTGATGATCGGTATGGATTGCGCTTCTTCTGAGTTTTATAAGGATGGAATCTACGATTACACGAAGTTTGAAGGAGAAAAAGGAGTGAAACGTACTTCCGACGAACAAGTGGATTATCTGGAAAAGCTGATCAACGAATACCCGATCGATTCCATTGAGGATGGTATGAGTGAGAATGATTGGGCTGGTTGGAAGAAACTGACAGATCGTATTGGTAACCATTGCCAATTAGTCGGAGATGATTTGTTCGTGACAAATGTAGAGTTCCTTTCAAGGGGTATTAAAGAAGGTTGCGGTAACTCAATCTTGATCAAGGTAAATCAGATCGGTTCCTTGACGGAGACACTGAACGCTATCGAGATGGCTCACCGTCATGGATACACGACCGTTACTTCACACCGTTCCGGTGAGACGGAAGACGCTACGATCGCCGATATCGCTGTCGCTACCAATAGCGGACAGATCAAGACGGGATCATTAAGTCGTTCGGACCGTATGGCTAAATATAACCAGCTGCTTCGTATCGAGGAGGAATTGGGAGACCGTGCCGTATACGGATACAAAAGAATCAATTAAGTATATAAAGTAAATTATAATCGCTAATTATGTAGTAATCCAAAACCCAAGATATTGAAGGGCTTATCCGTGAGGATAGGCCCTTTTTATTGATTGATAAAGTATTATCTATAACCTCATAAAATATATCGATTAGGAAAATTGTTTTAATGAAGAAATATGTTATATTTTTGTATCGGAAATAAAAACAAATAGTATTCATTTAAAAATAGAAACAAGTATGGAACCGATTATTAATTCTCAACTTCCGGAGTTTAAAGTACAAGCTTTTCAAAATGGTAATTTCAAGACTGTAACCAACGAGGACGTCTTGGGTAAGTGGGCTATCTTTTTCTTCTACCCGGCCGATTTTACATTTGTTTGTCCAACAGAGTTGGTCGATATGGCTGAGAAGTATGAGCAGTTTAAATCAATGGGAGTAGAAATTTACTCTGTAAGTACAGACTCTCATTTTGTACATAAAGCTTGGCATGACGCTTCCGAGACTATCCGTAAGATCCAATATCCGATGTTGGCGGATCCCACTGGAGCACTGAGTCGTGCGTTTGGTGTGATGATTGAGGAAGAGGGTATGGCATACCGTGGCACTTTCTTGGTAAATCCGGAAGGAAAGATCAAAGTGGCCGAGATTCATGATAACAATATCGGTCGTGACGCTTCCGAGTTACTTCGTAAAGTTGAAGCCGCTCAGTTTGTCGCTTCACATGATGGTGAGGTTTGTCCCGCTAAATGGAAGAAAGGGGAGGCTACCTTGAAACCTAGCATTGACTTGGTAGGGAAAATCTAAATAATTAAGAGTATAGATCGTGTTAGAATCAATATTAAAAGAACAATTAAAAGGTATATTCGCAGGGTTAAATGCGAATTATACCTTTGATATATCGATCTCTCCTGCGCATGAAAGTAGACAGGAATTGTTGGATTTATTAGGTGATGTTGCCTCTTGTTCGGATAAAATATCTATGCAGGTATCTGATGGGGAGGGATTGGAATTCATTTTATTAAAGGATGGAGCGAAAACGGGGATTAAGTTTCGTGGAGTACCTAATGGACACGAGTTTACTTCCTTGCTGTTGGCGATCTTGAATTCAGATGGGAAAGGCAAGAATTTTCCGGACGAGAGTATTTGTAATCGTGTTAAAGCCTTGAATGGCCCGATACATCTGACGACCTATGTCTCTTTGACTTGTACGAATTGCCCGGATGTGGTACAGGCATTAAACGCTATGACGACTTTAAATCCTCAGATCCATCATGAGATGGTAGATGGGGCTATCAATCAGGCGGAAGTTGATGCCTTGAAGATACAAGGCGTCCCCTCTGTCTTTGCGGATGGAAAACTGATCCATGTAGGACGTGGGGAATTCGGTGAATTGTTATCGAAGCTGGAAGCTCAGTATGGAATCAATGAGAGCCTGACAGAGAAGACGGTAAAACGATATGACGTGGTTGTGGTCGGTGGAGGGCCGGCTGGTGCTTCTTCCGCTATTTATTCCGCACGAAAGGGGCTGAGTGTCGCTGTCGTGGCGGAGCGTATCGGCGGGCAGGTGAAGGAGACGGTAGGAATTGAGAATCTGATTTCAGTTCCGGAGACAACAGGTACCCAGTTGGCTGACAATCTGCGCTTGCATATGCGGCAATATCCGATTGACCTGCTGGAGCATCGTCGTATAGAGAAGGTTACGATAGAAGGAAACGAGAAGGTTTTGTCTACGGCTGGAGGTGAGATATTCAAGGCTCCGGCGGTTATTGTCGCTACGGGCGCTAGCTGGCGTAAATTGAATGTACCGGGTGAGACAGAGTATATAGGACGTGGAGTGGCTTTTTGTCCTCATTGCGACGGTCCGTTTTATAAGGGAAAACATGTCGCCGTAGTTGGCGGTGGAAATTCCGGTATCGAGGCGGCTATTGATTTGGCGGGGATCTGTTCGAAAGTAACCGTTTTGGAGTTTATGGATGAGTTAAAAGCGGATCAAGTCTTGCAAGAGAAAGCGAAGAGTTTGCCGAATGTCGAGATCTTTGTTCGTTCACAAACAACCGAGGTGGTTGGAAATGGCGACAAGGTAACCGGTATCCGTACAAAGGATCGTAAGACAGGGGAAGAGCGTGTTCAAAGGATCGTAAGACAGCAGAAGAGCGTGTTATTCATTTAGACGGTATTTTTGTTCAAATCGGCTTAGCCGCTAATAGTGGTGTCTTTAAGGAGATTGTCGAAACAAATCGTCCCGGTGAGATCGTGATTGACGCACATTGCCGGACGAATGTCCCGGGTATTTATGCAGCGGGCGACGTTTCCACCGTACCCTTTAAGCAAATCATTATTTCTATGGGAGAAGGCGCCAAAGCGGCCCTTTCGGCCTTTGAAGATCGGGTACGTGGTGTACTCGGTTGATGAAATACCTACAAATAGGTAATTTTTGAACAGCGTATCTCTTTTATCGGTTATATTACTATATTTGCGATCGAGAGAAAAGAGATGGATAGATTAAGAAAATATCTGAGGATATTACTCCCTGCGCTGTTCATAGCCTATTTGGGATGTATTATCGCGTTTACCCACGTTCATATTGTCAACGGGGTAACGATCGTCCATTCTCACCCGTATCATAAAACGGACGATGGTCGTCCGGACCATGAACATGGCTACGCCGAGTTTCAGTTGCTTCATCAGTTATCTGTCTTGCAGATAACAGGTGCGGCTTTCGTCGCTATTCTGCTGGCGGCTTTTTATTCCTTTATCCGTAACTTATCTTTCGCTCCGGTCTATCCGGACTATATCGTTCCCTTCCGGGGAAGACGTACGCTTCGGGCTCCTCCCATATTCTGATATTGTGAGATTAATAACATTGTATTACTTATCAGAATAAATTAAAATGAATAAATTTTTCATCTTTATACTATGCCTGTGCTGTGCCCTAACGGTAGCTCAGGCCACGGGAGAGGACCGTCTAAACGACTCAGACGCAAATGTTTTCGGACATGTATTGGATAAGAAAACAGGGGAACATCTTCCCTTTATCAACGTATTGTTAAAAGGTACCACGATCGGTACGACCACCGATAACTCGGGACATTATTTCCTGAAGAATCTGCCGGAAGGTAAATTTACGCTAGAATATAAAGCGCTCGGGTATAAGACTATCTCTAAAGAAGTGACCCTAAAGAAAGGAAAAACCTTAGAGATTAATGTAGAACTGGAAGAAGACCAGATCGCCTTGGATGGCGTGGTGGTATCTGCGAATCGTGCGGAAACTTCCCGCCGGTTGGCTCCCACATTAGTGAATGTATTGGATGCGAAGGTTTTTACTACGACCAATGCGGTGAATTTGGCACAGGGACTAAATTTCCAACCGGGTGTACGGGTAGAGACGAATTGCCAGAATTGCGGTTTCCAGCAAGTCCGGATCAATGGATTAGACGGACCTTATACCCAAATACTGATTGATTCACGTCCCATATTCAGCGCTTTATCCGGCGTATATGGGCTTGAGCAAATACCGGCGAATATGATCGAGCGGGTAGAGGTGATGCGAGGAGGGGGATCGGCACTGTTCGGCTCGTCCGCTATCGCCGGGACAATTAATATCATCACGAAGGAGCCCTTGAGAAATTCCGGGGAATTGTCGCATACGTTAACCTCGATCGGTGGGACATCCGCTTTCGATAATAATACGACCCTAAATGCCTCTTTGGTATCGGAAAATGGGAAAGCGGGCTTATATCTTTTTGGCCAGAACCGTCATCGTTCCGGTTTTGATCAGGATGGAGATGGTTTTACGGAGTTGCCTAAATTGAAGAATCAAACGGTTGGTTTCCGTTCGTACCTGAAAACGAGTACTTATAGTAAATTGACATTCGAGTATCATCATATGAATGAATACCGCAGGGGAGGAAATCTGTTGGATCGTCCGCCTCATGAAGCGGATATCGCCGAACAGTTGGAGCATTCGATTGATGGAGGAGGTCTGAAATTCGATCTTTTCTCCAAGGATTACAAACATAAATGGAGTGTTTTCACTTCTGCCCAAAATACGGACCGGGATAGTTATTACGGGACGAACCAAGATCCGAACGCTTACGGCAAGACTACGGACCTGACGGTTATGGCCGGTACGCAATATGCTTATAGTTTTGATAAATTTTTGTTTATGCCATCGGATTTGACTGCCGGTTTGGAGTATAGTTTCGATCATTTGAAGGACGAGATGATCGGGTATAATCGCTTTACGAATCAGAAGGTGCATATCGAGAGCGCATTTTTGCAGAATGAGTGGAAAAATAAGCGATGGAGCTTCTTGATTGGCGGTCGTTTGGATAAACATAATATGATGGATCATGTAATATTCAGCCCTCGTGCGAATATCCGTTTTAACCCGACGGAAGATATCAATATCCGGGCTAGTTATTCCAGTGGTTTCCGTGCCCCGCAAGCGTTCGATGAGGATATGCATATCTCGGCGGTCGGCGGAGAGGTCGCTATGATCCAGCGTGCGAAAGATTTATCCGAGGAGAAATCGCAGAGCTTGAGTGCTTCGGTCGATTTTTACCATCGTTTTAAGAATGGTATCCAGTTGAACTTCTTGGTGGAAGGTTTTTACACCAGCTTAAGTGATGTGTTTGTCTTGGAAGATATTGGGAAAGATGAGCAAGGCAATCTGATTAAGGAACGTCGTAACGGTTCCGGGGCGAAAGTGATGGGATTAACCTTGGAAGGAAAGTCGGTGTTAACTTCATGGCTATCTTTGCAAGCGGGCGCTACTTTCCAGCGAAGCCGTTATAAAGAGGCCGAGAAATGGAGCGATGACGAGAATGTGCCAGCCGAGACAAAGATGTTCCGTACGCCGGATATCTATGGTTATTTTACGGCTACTCTCACGCCTTTCAAACGTTTCACGGCTTCCCTGTCGGGAACCTATACGGGAAGTATGTTGGTGCAGCATTTGGCGGGATATATACCTTTGGATAAGGCGGTGGAGACTCCGGATTTCTTTGATATGAATATCAAGCTTGCGTATGAGTTCCCGCTTTACAAAGAGCTGAAACTAGAAGTAAATGGGGGCGTGCAGAATCTGTTCAACGCTTACCAATCCGACTTTGACCAAGGTAAGAACCGGGATTCCTCCTATATCTATGGCCCGGCTAGCCCGAGAAGTTATTTTGCCGGTGTAAAGATGAGCTTTTAATCATGTAATGCCCTTTGAAAAAACATGTACGTGTTTCGTGAAAAACACGTACGTGTTTCCGAAAAAAGACGTACGTGTTTTTTTGAAGGCAAAATAAACAAAAAGACAGTGTTCCCAAGCATATGATCGCCCTACGGAAACACTGTCTTTTTTATGGGATAAATCGGGATGTTTTATTTAACGAACGGAGCGGCTTGCAAATAAGCGGCGCTCTTCTCTACGCCCTCGAACTGGGTACGGCCTTTCTTGTCGCCTTCCAGTTCCACGTAGTAGCCGAGGATACCGATCTCGTACGCTTTCTTGAATATATTCGGGAAATTCATCATACCGGAATCACCGATGATCCAACGATCCTTGATGTGCAATAACTTAAAACGATTCGGATAATTCTCCATCCATTCCACGGGATCTTGCTGCCCCATAACGGCCCAATATACATCCAACTCGAACATAACCTTATCCGGATCGGTATTTTTTAGGAATAACTCCTCGATATAAGTACCTTTAGGAGGTGCCCACGGATTCGGGTTCTGTTCCGGTTTCTCGCCGGCTTTCAATACCCGTTTGAACTCATTGCTATGATTATGGTAGCCCCATAGGATTCCCGCTTTCTTCGTGATCTCTCCGGCACGGTTGAAGATCTCCGATACTACTTTGGCGTCATCCTCGTTTTCGATACGGGGTAAACTCGGTTGTACCATACAACTAACACCTAGCTCGGCATGGATATCGGTTGCCTTTTTCCAGAACTCGTCGAATTTGGGCATATTCTCTTTCGTGTACTCACGAAGAGAAGGGGTCAGGTGTGAGCTACTGATTCTCAAACCGGCATCATCCACCATTTTCTTATAATCCTTGGAGGCGATGAATGTCGTATTTTTAGGATTATAATCACCGAATTTACCAGTGTCTTCCCTATATCCGAAAATCTCCAGATCGGTATATCCCGCTTTTGCCAATCGGTTCAATCCGTTAGGCATATCTTGCAGTAACTCCTGTCCGAGCGAATAGGTTTGCAATCCCATCTTTTTCCCGGCGGTTGCCGAGGATATCGCATCCGTGGCGGGTATGGATCTGGTGGGATTTGAAGCCATTACTTTTTGGCTGGCTATGCCCCCTAAAGTAAGTAATGAAATGTTTCTCAAAAATGTTCTTCTGTCTGTCATGGTGATAAAGAATTAAAATTAAACATCTGTTTCTCGCAAATATAGTTAACCTTTTTGAAGTTTATTAAGAAAATGTCTCTCAAAAACTTGCGATTGGGTTTAAATAGATTTAAAATTTGACATAACTCAATTTTACGAACTTACTCCATACATCCAATTACCTGAATAAGGGGATTGTTTGGTATACCTCCGTGGATTTTTAATGTGATTTTACCCATTCTTAGGTATTGTGGGGCTGTAGTCTCTGATCGTAACTTTGCAACGTTTTAAATAACATAATTGATTAAATGATGATGAAGAAAATCAGAGGGCTTTTCCTCTCCTTTTTACTGTTGCTTATTTCCATCTCGGCTTTTTCTCAACATAAAACAATGATATCGGGTAAAGTCCTGTCCACGGAAAAAACAACCGTGGATTTCGCTACCGTTTATCTAAAAGGTACGAATTACGGCGGGACTACGAATGAGGAAGGTATCTATCATCTTCAAGCTCCCGCGGGAGAATATACATTAGTAGTATCGGCTATCGGATATAAGACGGTAGAGAAACCCGTGAAACTGATGCGTGGGGAACGGACAAAGATGAATGTGGTAATCAGCCCTCAAGCTACGGAGTTGGATGAGGTGGTTGTCGTTTCTAATGGCGTGACCCGGCTCAAGCGTTCTGCGTTCAATGCCGTGGCCCTCGATACGAAAGCCTTGCAAAATTCAACCCAGAACTTGAGTGAAGCCTTGGCTCAAGCGCCCGGAATGAAGATCCGGGAGTCCGGCGGTGTCGGCTCGGATATGCAACTGATGATGGATGGATTTACCGGCAAGCATATCAAGATCTTTATCGATGGGGTTCCGCAAGAAGGTGTCGGCAGTTCTTTCGGACTGAATAACATTCCGGTGAATTATGCCGAGCGTATAGAGGTCTATAAGGGTGTGGTACCGGTGGGTTTCGGAACAGACGCTATCGGAGGTGTTATCAATATCATCACCAAGAAGAACCGGAACAAATGGTTCTTGGATGCTTCTTATTCATACGGGTCTTTCAATACGCATAAATCTTATGTGAACTTCGGACAAACTTTCCGGAGCGGACTCACGTATGAGATCAACGTTTTCCAGAATTATTCGGATAATAATTACTATGTGGATACTCCGGTGAAGGACTTTACGACCGGAGCGATCAATAAGAAAAAGATCGAGCATGTGAAGCGTTTTCATGATACGTATCATAACGAGGCCGTTATCGGGAAAATAGGTTTCGTGGATAAGAAATGGGCGGATCGTTTGATGTTTGGGTTTACCTATTCACATATGTATAAAGATATACAGACGGGCGTACGCCAAGAAGTGGTGTTTGGCGGCAAATATCGGAAGGGATACTCGATCATGCCGTCGTTGGACTATCGCAAGCGTGATTTCTTCGTTAGGGGCTTGGATGTGGTATTGACGGCGAATTATAATAAGAACATGACGAACAATGTAGATACCTCTTCCTATGAATATAATTGGCGTGGCGAGATGCGTCCGCTCCGGATGCCCGGTGAGCAATCTTATCAGAACACCCGGTCGGATAATAATAACTGGAACGGAACCTTAACAGCTAACTACCGTATCGGTAAGGCGCATACGTTCACGTTCAATCACGTGATCAACGCGTTCCGGCGTTCGAATCAGTCTCTTTTGAACGAGGACTCGGAAGCGAACGCTATCCCGAAGGAAACCCGTAAAAATATCAGCGGTCTTTCGTATCGCTTGATGCCGACGGAACATTGGAACTTGTCTGTGTTCGGTAAATATTACAACCAGTTTATCGCGGGGCCTGTCGCTACTTCCTCGGCTCAAGATGACTATATACGTACGACCAATTCGGTAAGCGCGATGGGATATGGGGCCGCGGGAACTTACTTTATCTTGAAAAGCTTGCAAGCGAAATTGTCCTATGAGAAAGCCTATCGCCTGCCGACCAATGAGGAGATGTTTGGCGATGAGGACCTTGAGACCGGCGATATTTCCTTGAGACCGGAGAACAGCGATAACGTGAATCTGAATTTAAGCTACAACGAGACATTCGGTAAGCATTCCGTATATGTGGAAGGCGGATTGATCTACCGAAATACGAAAGATTATATCCAACGGAATATATCGGATTTGAGCGGCGGTAAATATGGCGCTACCTATGTGAATCATGGTCGTGTAGAGACCAAGGGTTACAATATCTCGGTTCGCTACGGTTTCGCTAACTGGGTAAGCGTAGGAGGAAACTTTACGCAGATGAATGTAAGGGATAACGTGAAGACGGTTACCAGCGGGACGAACCAAGAGAGCTTGACATATGGCGCACGTATGCCGAATCTTCCTTATCAGTTTGCCAACTCGGATGTGACCTTCTACTGGCGTAATTTGTGGAAGAAAGGCAATACGCTAAGTGTCACTTACGATAATTTATATATGCATAGTTTCCCGCTGTATTCGGAGGCAGTAGGCAGTGAATCCGAATTTGTGGTACCAACTCAATTCTCGCATAACCTGACACTCTCTTATGGTATACAGAACGGGCGTTACAATATCTCTTTCGAGTGCAGGAATCTCACGAACGAGAAATTATACGATAACTTCAGCTTGCAGAAGGCTGGCAGGGCTTTCTATGGTAAGGTGAGGGTTTATTTCGGTAATTAATTTAAAGTGTGACTATCTTTTATTTATCAATAATTAATTCAAAACATAATAGATTAAAACAACATGAAGAAGAATTATTTAATGACAGGTCTTGCCGCCGCGTTATTGGTTGGGGGGGTATTTACTTCTTGTAGTGACGACGATCCTGTAAACCCGGATAACGGAGGCAACGGGAATGGAAATGGCGGAGGATCGACCTCGGAGGCGGTTTCGAGCTATGTAGTTGCCGCTTCTGTCGGTGACGCGAATTACTTGTTGACAGCCGATACGCTGGGTGATGGCTCTATCTCCGCTAAAAACAACGGACTCACTACGGAAAGCGGTACGCAATGGATCTTCTATAAGGATAAATATTTGTATCGTTTGGTTTACAATCAAGGAAATGCCGGTGTTACTTCTTCATACGTACTGAATACGGAAGGCAAGGTTAAGGAGCGTGATAATACTTACGAGATCAAGCGGTTTACTTCTTATGGTATCTATGGCGACTATATCATTACATCTTCTACCGGTGATCTGGGTGAGGAATATGCGGACGAGAATGGTTATCTGCCTAAAGGTTTCTTGCTCTCTTATCTGGATGTGGCCAAAGAGACGTTTACGACAAACACGAATACGATCTTGTCGGAGAATTATTTGGGAAATGGCGAGTTTGTTACGTTAGCGGGTATTCTCCAAGCGAACGGCCGGATCTATTCCGCGGCTATCCCGATGGGATTGAGTAAGTACGGCGTGAAAGCGGAGGGAGGTAAATATGTTAAATACCCGGAGCTGGTAAAGACTGAATCCGGAGGAAGCGGTAGTGGCGCTTACGAAAAAGGGGAATTGCAATGGACGCAATATCCGAACGAGGCTTGGGTCGCTATTTATGCGAACGAGAAATTCGAGAACCCGAAACTGATAAAGACGGATAAGATCAGTTATGCTTGCGGACGTAACCGTTCTCAATACTACCAGACCATTTGGACGGCAGACAACGGCGATGTGTATGTGTTCTCGCCCAGCTATGCCAAGACGATGACCGCGGAGGTACAGAAAACGACTTTGCCGGCCGGTGTAGTTCGTATTAAGGCTAACGCGGAGGGGTTTGATCCTGATTATTATTGTAATTTGGAGGCACAGACGGGTGGTAAGGCATTCTTGCGTTGTTGGCATATCACGGAAGATTATTTCTTGTTGTTGATGTATGATCGTCCGTTGACTGAATCCGGATTCGCCGCGAAAGAGTTGGCTATTTATAAAGGAGAGGATAAGAGTCTTACTTACGTGAAGGGGCTGCCTTCCACGGATGTTATTTCCGGATTTGGCAATACTCCGTTCTCGGAGGATGGTATCGCTTATATGGCGGTTACGACTACCGATGGAAGTCAACCTGCCGTGTATCGTATCGATCCGAAGACAGCTACCGCAACAAAAGGTCTTACCGTTGAGGCAGAGCAAATCAGTGGTGTAGGTAAATTGACTGCCGCTCAAGAGTAATAAGCAAGTATGAGTCGGACTCACATTCTTTTAATATTCCTCCTGCTCCCGCTAACCCTGCGGAGCCAGGAGGATATTTGTATAGGAAAGGAACTGGTTTTGTACTCTACCGTATTGCAAGAAGACCGGAGTTATTGGATACACCTGCCGGAGCATTATAATATGGATACGAAACAACGCTATCCGGTTGTTTACCTGCTAGATGGAGATTCTTTCTTTCATTCGCTGGTAGGCATAAGGAAAACGTTGGCATCCGGTAGAGGTAAATATCTACCTCCCTGTATTATTGTCGGGGTATTAAATACGGATCGGACACGTGATTTTACGCCTACCGCTTCAGCCGCCGGACGGGATGGTAAAATCTCCATAGATGCGATTCCGCAAGGAGGGGGAAGTGAGGCTTTCAGTAAGTTTCTTACGGAAGAACTTCGCCCTGCTATCGATAGTGCCTATCGCACGAACGGCTGGAATATGCTTATCGGTCATTCGTATGCGGGGCTTTTCACCTTGAATACGTTTCTTCGTCATACGGAATTATTTGATACCTATCTAGCGGTCGACCCTAGTTTGTGGTGGGATCAGGGGCGGTTGGTCCGGGAGGCGGAGGCTTTGGTTGCAGGCCGGGATTTTAAAGGGAAAAGCCTGTATATCGGTGTCGCGTCTAAAAAAAGGACGGACCGGGTGGACATTCATCTTGACAAAGTGAGTTATCTTCTTTCGGAGCTTTTACCGCAAGCGGAGAACCTGCGTTTCTTTAGTAAATCATTTCCCGACGAGAACCATGGAACGGTAGCGGTTCCGGGTATATATGACGGGATTAAACAATTATTCGGAAAATGAGAAAATTCTTTGCGAAAGTACATTTATGGCTATCGATACCTTTTGGCATTATTATTGCGATTGTCTGCCTGACCGGGGCGATTCTCGTCTTTGAGACAGAGATATTAGAATTAGGCTACCCTTCCCGTTATTTTGTAAAGAAAGTAAAAGGGGAACCTCTCTCGCCTGCCACCTTGATAGAATCGGCGCGCCAACAATTACCCGATTCGGTTCGAATAAACGGTATTCGGGTATCGTCTGACCCGAGACGAACCTATCAACTTGTATTACCGGGGAAAAAAGCCGCCGGTTTTATTGATCCCTATACCGGGGAGGTGACCGGGATGGATGACGGACAAGGTTTTTTCCTGAAAATGATGCGTCTTCATCGTTGGTTACTTGATGAGTATAAACGGGATGGAAGTTTTTCTTGGGGAAAATCAATAGTTGGCTATGCGACTTTGGTCTTGGCGATTATTATTATAAGTGGAATCGTAATTTGGTATCCCCGTAATAAAAAAGTATTGAGAAACCGGTTGAAAGTAAAGACCAAGGCTGGTTGGTTCCGTTTCTTCTATGATTTACATGTCTCCGGGGGATTCTATGCGGCATTGCTCCTGCTTATCTTAGCGTTAACCGGATTAACATGGTCGTTTGGTTGGTATCGAAATGCCTTTTATAGTGTCTTCGGTATTAGTGCAAACCCGCCTCAAGCGCATCATGCTCCAGCTTCTTCCGGCGCGAAGAAACCCGCGAAGAAAAAGACGGATTACACACAATGGGCTGAGGTGTTATCGGCATTGAAAAGCCATTATCCGGACTTTAACTCAATCACGATCCAAGATGGCTCCGCTACGGTTTCTACGGCCCGTTATGGAAATACAAGAGGAAGCGACCGTTACTCCTTTGATCCTGCTACGGGTGAGATTACGGAAGTCCAATTATATAAAGATCTCCCAAAATCGGGGAAGATAAGAGGATGGATTTATTCCGTACACGTCGGCTCGTGGGGGGGAATGACTACCCGTATATTGACTTGCTTAGTTTCCTTGTTGGGGACGATCTTCGCGATAACCGGCTATTATTTTTGGATAAAGAAACAATTCAGGAAACTGAGATGAAAAGAAAGAGGTATGTTTGACCCACATACCTCTTCATAAATCTAAACCAATCAAGTTGAATACGCAAACGTTGTAATATTAAGGTTAAACAGTTATGTATGTAAAAGTGTGCGTCTATTCAATTCCTTCTTTCCTTATAGATGCCAACCACTGGTCGATCCGCCCTTCTGTTTGATCGTCTTCATTCATTTCATCCAAAGGAAGTCCGACGAACATACCGTTTATGCAGGCGGTGGAACTGTCAAATGAATATCCCGAGGCATCTACAGCGCCAATGAATTTGCAACCTGTATTTCGCAGGTCGGAATAGATCGTACCGATGGCGTCACAGAAAGTGTCGCTAAAAGAGGCTGAGTCTCCGCAACCGAATAATGCGACGGTTTTCTCACTTAAGTCCAGCTTTTTCAGCTTCCCTAGATAACTATCCCAATCATCTTGCAAATCTCCGGCGCCCCAAGTAGAACAGCCCAATAACAAGATTTCATAAGGCGCTACATCAGCGGGAGAAGCGTTAGATACGTCATGAATATCTTTGTCTTCCACACCCAGCTTCTCTGCGATACGTTTCGCGATCCCTTCCGTCGTTCCTGTAGACGAGCCGTAGAATATTCCTATAGTCTTCATTCCTATTTGTTTTTATAGTTTAATAACGAAGACAAATATCCGATATCTTATTAGTCTCAGCAATACCTACAAATATGTATTTTGACGGTCGGGAATACCCATGAATGACCAGTGATGGTTGGGGGAAGAAAGCATTTTGTGAATTTGTCGATAATTTGAATTGTTTTTTATAAATTTGCCAACGTATTGGTTCGCCTACTTTATTCAGGGTACGGCGATTAAAAGGGAATCAGGTGAGAAACCTGGACAGTCCCGCTGCTGTAAGCTCCAAAAAAGCTTTAGACATCAACTCA